>DATIOU010000183.1:0-83029 GCA_035472835.1 Streptosporangiaceae bacterium
CTGAGCACCGCAGCGCCCTTGGCATAGCTGATGCCGTCAAAGTTGGCCTCGGCCTGGCTCAGCGTGGGCACATCCGCGGCGATCGGGTGGGTGGACGGCAGCTGATCCTGGCCGTATCCCCACATCTTTCGCCCGCCGCAGAAGGTGGTCCAGGCCTCGGTGAACCGCGTCGCCTCAGCCGTTGCCAGCGTTCCGGCGAATTCAGCGAACGACTCGTTCAGCCAAAGGTCCTCCCACCACCTCATGGTGACCAGATCGCCGAACCACTGGTGCGCCATCTCGTGCAGGATGATCGTGGCCCGCTCTTCGTACCTGATGTCGGTCACCTTGGAGCGGAACAGCAGCGACTCGGTGAGGATGACACAGCCGACGTTTTCCATGGCGCCCGCATTATCGGGAACGAAGACCTGGTCGTACTTGTCGAACGGATAGTCGCCGAATAGACCAGTGAAATAGTCGAGCCCTTGCCGGGTGATCAGGACGATGTCCGCGACATCCAGGAACGGGACCATCGACTGGCGGCAGGCGAGCCCGAGCGGGATTACCTGGCCGCCCGGCGTCGTGTGCGTGTCTCGCACCACGTGATACTCGCCCGCAGCGATCGCCGTCAGGTATGTCGAGATGCGCGGCGTCGGGGGGAAGTGCCACACGGCCGCGCCACCGCCGGCTGGCTGCGGTTCTGGCGCCGGCTGATTGGACAAGACGGTCCAGTGCTCAGGCACCGCCACATGGAAGGTGAACGGCGCCTTCAGATCTGGCTGCTCGAAGTTCGCGAACACCCGGCGGGCGTGCGCGGCCTCAAACTGCGTGAACGTGTAAATCCTGCCGTCGGCCGAGTCGACCGAGCGCTGGAGGCCGAATCCGCTGGCCTCGTACGCGCAGTCGGCGACAACCCGCAACTCATTGCGCTCAGCGAGCCCGGTCAGCGCGATCCGGCCGTCGACGTAAGCAGTCATCGGGTCGACCGGCGCCCCGTTGAGCGTGATCTCGTGCACCGTCTCGGCGACCAGGTCGGCGTACGTCGCAGCGCCTGGCTCGGCGCAGTCGAAGATGACGACGGACGTCGAGCGGAACGATTCGCCGCCCCGAGTCAGGTCGAGCGCGACGTCGTACGACTCAACGCGAAGCAGTCCGGCCCGCTCAGCCGTCTCTTCCCTCGTGATGTCCGCGTTGTGCATGCGCCAGCCTCGTTCCCCCGTCGATTTCGTGCTTCGAGTAATAACGTAACAAGCTGGAGGCTACACCGGCTCAGCAGCCTAAGTCAGTCAGATGGACTCCCGTTAGATAGGTCACGGCTCTGCACCGAAATCTGCGACTTGCTGTTAGCCCCTAAAAGCCCCAAGATCCTGGTGACGGACCATACGGGAGGCAGCCTGTGGACGACACCGTCACGTGCCTGGTGCGGGGGCCAGCCAGCAGGTACCCACGCGGATTCATCTGGCTCATTCCCACCTGGTTCCTGCTTCTGAGCGGAGCCGCGGTGCTCCTCGGCACGAACGCCAGCAGCACCGGCCAGATGCCACTTTGGCTTGGCGCGACCGAACTCGGCAGCTTGCTGATCGCCGCCTGCATCGCGGTCGGCGCACTCCTCGGGGTCCGCCGCCGGTCGTTCCGCGCCGACAGTGACGGCATCTGGCTTGGCGTCCGCGCGACTCACAAGCGGCCCAAGCTTCGCCAGGTGCGCCTGCCCTGGTCAGATATCGCGCAGTTGCGGCTGCTCCCGCGCCATTACGGCGTGCTTCTGGAGATCACGCTGGACCCGACGGCAAGGTTCACGCGCCGGCCGAGCTTCAGCGAGCAAGTGCTCTTGTGGTTCGGCGCTCTCGCCCTGCCTTTCTGGTTCGGCCGCGGCATGCCTGCCCTGACGACGCCGACCGGACATCCGCCGCGGTATCAGGTCAAGATCTGCGACCGGACGGCAGCGGAACTGAGGCTCGACATGGCCCCGGTCATGCCCGACACCATTTCGATCAGGGTCGCCACGATGAAGAGCGCCGCGCGCGTCACTGTCCCGTCGCCCGGCAAGCCGTACAGCCAGCCACCGACGCCGGTCGCATGACCGTGCCGGCGACCTCACCGCTCACCCGGGATCTGCGATTCTTGCGTTCTAGCTGCATCGTCTAACCGCCGTCACGGTCGCAATCTCACGGTGGTTATAGCCATATCTTGGCGCCCACTTCACCGTCCAGACACCATCCGTTCGATTCCGCGTTGCTGACCTCACGCAGACTCGCGGCCATGACTTCCATCACGACTCGCACTAAAGTCCGCGTTTTCGCAGGCGCCCTCGCCCTCGGGGTCGTCGCCGTGGCCGGGTGCTCCTCCTCCGGCGGGAGCCCGTCGTCCTCTTCATCCAGCGGATCCGGGTCGGCAAAGGTGCCGCTCGTCGTCTACTCAGCTCAGGGTTATGACAAGGCTGTAACTGCCGCCTTCCAGAAGGCCACCGGCATCCAGGTCAAGCTTGACGACAACTCGACCGGGCCGTTGCTGACCCAGATCGAGGCCTCCAAGAACAACCCCAACTGGGGCCTCCTGTGGGTCGACGGCGCCACCGCATTCGCGGGGCTCGACCAGCAGGGCTTGCTGCAGAAGGGCTTCGAGCCCAATGTTCAGTGGAACAGCCTGGGTACCCAGTCACTGCCGGCCGATAAGAGCTACGCGCCAACCGGCGTCACGCTCATGGCTGCGGTTGTGTACAACAAGACGAAGGTGCCGAACCCGCCGTCGACCTGGCAGCAGCTGCTCTCGCCACAATGGAAGGGCGTCGTCGGGATGAACGACCCTTCGCAGTCTGGCCCCACCTATCCATTCATCGCGGGAATGATGAACTACCTCGGCGGCGTCAGCCAAGGCGAGGCCTTCTATTCCAGGCTCAAGGCCAACGGACTCATCATTCACCCGACAAACGGTCCGACATTGCAAGCGCTGACCAGCGGCCAGATCAAACTCGCGCTGGTCCAGAGCTCAGCTGGCACTGGTGCCGCCCTCGGTGACAAGCAGCTGGCCGTCAAGTACCTGAACCCCGTCACGCTGCTGCCGGGTGCTATTGGCATCGACGCGAAGGCTCCGGCCGCCGAACGCGCCGAGGCGCAGAAGTTCATCGAGTTCGTGCTGTCGCCAGCAGGCCAGCAGGCAATGCAGTCGGGCGACCCCACCGGCGATTCGCTGTACTACCCCGTGATCCAGGGCACGAACCCGCTGCCGGGCCTGCCGACTCTCGGCTCCGTTCAGACGCAGACCATCAACCCGTACACCTGGGGCCCGCAAGAGGCCACCATCAACACCTGGTTCGATGCCAACATCGTCCGGTGATGCCGGTTAAGAGCAGGCACGACCTGCCTGGGAGCACCACCCCCGAGCAGGCCTCATGACCGTTACAGCGAAAGACGCGGGCGCGCCCGGTCCGGCAGCCGCCGGACCGGGCCGCCGGCCGTGGGGCTGGCTAGCGCAGCGAGCCGGCCAGTTGCCCACCGGCCGCTCGATCGGCGGCCTGATCGGTAAGCCGATCTTCTGGCTGCTGATCATCTTTTTCGTCCTGGTGCCGTGCGTCAGCTCGCTGATCCTGACGATTTCCCCGCGACTGTTCGACCAGCAGGCGCCGGGCCAGGGCGCGCAGTGGTTCACGCTGACGTATCTCCAACACGCATTCAGCGGCACGACCGCCATCGCGATCACCAACTCGATGTGGGTAAGCGGCGCCGCGGCCGCGCTCGGCCTTGCGATCGGCTTCCCGATCGCGTGGCTGGCCAACCGGACAACGCTGCCTGGTCATCGCTTCGTGGCCGGCAGCATGTGGCTCGTGCTGCTGTTGCCGTCGTGGTTGCCAGCGCTCGGCTGGGAGCGGATCGTTCAATCCCAGGGCGTGATGTACCGCCTTGGGTTGCACTGGCCGTGGGTGACCCACTTGGTCATGGGACCGTTCGGCGTGGTGCTGCTGCTCGGCTTGCGCTCGGTGCCGTTCACGTACCTGGCTGTCACCGCCGGACTGGCAGGCCTCGGGCAGGAGTTTGAGGATGCGGCGCGAGTACATGGCGCAGACCGGCTGGCAACGCTCCGGCTGATCTGGCCGATGCTCGCGCCGGCCATCTGGTCCGCGCTGGCAATCAACTTTGCCGAGGCGATCAGCGACTTCGGCGTCGCCGCCACACTCGCCTACGACTCCAACTTCACCCTCGGTACCTATCAGCTCTACGCAGCGATCAACAACTTCCCGCCCAGCTTCCCGGCTGCGTCCGCGATGGGCGTGCTGCTGGTTGCCGCGGTGGCCATCCCGCTCGCACTCCAGGCACGGGCTTTGCGCGGCCGGTCTTACCAGATGCTCTCAGGCCGAACGAGGCAGGCGGTCCGCCGTCGGCTGACCACTCGCGGCAAAATCGCGGCGCTGGCGGCGCTGGCGCTCTTTTACGCCGTCGCCCTGGGTGTTCCGGGCTTCGGCGCGGTCAGTGCCTCGCTGCTCGGCGACTACGGCGGCTCATTCAGTATCACGTGGGTCAACTACCAGGCGCTGTTCCACCAGGCCGACCAGTTCGGCCCGCTGGTGCGCTCGCTCGGTTACGGCGCCGTCTCCGCCTCAGTGACCGTCGTGGGTGGGTTCATCGCCGCCTGGCTGTTGGCGCAGCGGCGGCAGAGATCGTCGCGGCTACTCGACTTCATGCTGCTCGCCGCCGTGGCGCTGCCGAGCGTCGTCTTCGGAGCTGGCTACATCTTCGCGTTCAACCTGCCGTTGTGGTCCCGGCTCGGCATCAACCTGTACCAGACGGCGACGCTGCTGGTCATCGCGTACGTCGCCGCAAGCCTGCCGACCAACGCACGCGTCCTGGTCGGGGCAGTATCCCAGCTCCAGCCCTCGCTGCGCGACGCGGCCCGGGCGCACGGCGCGGGCGAGATCATGGCGTGGGCGCGTGGCGTACTGCCGATCGTGTCCAGGCCGCTCACTATGGCCTGGCTGCTGACTTTCTGCGGTGTGTTCCTCGAGCTGCCGCTCTCGCAGCTGCTGTACGCGCCGAGCAATCCCCCGGCCTCGGTGGCCATCGAGAGCAATCTCAGTAACTACCACTTTGGAGTAGGCATGGCCCAGTCTGTGCTCGCGGTCTGCATAGCGCTGGCCGCTGTTGCCCTGGTGCTGGGCGGCTTCCGACTGCTAGCGCCGGCTGGCTGGCGCCGGATCGGAGCGGCGAGCCGTGGCTGAGAGCATCGCGGTCGCGAACGTCAGCAAGGGGTACGTCGCTGGCAGCCTCGCTCTGCGCGAAGTGAGCCTCGCGGTCGATCCGGGGACCTTTATGGTGCTGCTCGGACCGTCTGGCTCAGGCAAGACCACGCTCCTGCGGTGCCTCGCCGGGATCGAGCGCGTCACCGCTGGGCAGATCACCATCGGCGGCACGCTGGTCGCCGGCGACCGCGTGCACGTGCCGCCCGACCGGCGCAACCTGTCGATGGTCTTCCAGGACTACGCGCTCTGGCCGCACCTGCGCGTCCGGGAGAACGTCGCCTTCGCGCTGCGCCGGCTGCGCCTGAGCAAGGCCGAGGCGCGCACCCGGACGCTCGCCATGCTCGAGCGCGTCGGGCTCGGCTCGCTGGTCGAGCGCTATCCCAATGAGCTGTCCGGTGGCGAGCAGCAGCGGGTGGCCCTTGCGAGGGCGCTTGTCGGCGGCACCGGCCTCGTACTGTGCGACGAGCCGCTGTCCAACCTCGACGCTGACCTGCGCGAGCGAATGCGGGTCGAGATCTCATCGCTAGTGCGGGAGGCCGGCGCGACGGCGGTCTACATCACGCACGACCAGGCCGAGGCGTTCGCTCTCGCCGACCAGATCGGCTTGCTTCAGGCGGGCAGCCTCGTGCAGTTCGGCCGGCCGGAGCAGATCTATACGCAGCCGGCCACGCCGTTCGTAGCCCGATTCACGGGACTGTCCGGCGAGCTGGCGGTCCGCGCGAGCGGCCGCCCAGCCGACGCCGACGGCACCGTCGAGGTCGGGGCGTCCGGGGCGTTGCTGCGCAGCTGCCGAGCCCGCGTGTCGGGCGGCGACGTCCCGGCCGGCGACGCCGTCCTGCTCATTCGCCCGACTGCACTAGCCCTGTGCGGGACGAACGACGGCGACAACCATCTAGCCGGCACGGTGGCGGACGTCGCATTCCGCGGCCGCGGCTATGAGCACGCCATCGACATCCCGGGTCATGGACGCCTCACCGGCATCTTCGCTCCCGTTCGATCCGAGCGCGGCGAGCCCGTCGGCCTCCGCCTAGATCCGGCCGGCTGCTACCTCTTCCCCGCAGAGCAAACGTCCGCGACCGAAGAGGTGACTGCCGACGCCGAGCCCAGTTCGGCAAGCTCCGGCGGGATCAAAGGCGCACGTCTGCTCGGCCTGGATCGCGTGTAGGCCTAGCCCGAACCACCGCCCCTACCGTTCGGGGCAGGTGGCGCGGCGACTACCGCCCCTGCCAAGATCGGTCGTGTCCCGACGCGAAGGAGCAGCACGATGGCACACGAGGTCAAGGGCGTTATCGCGAGCGCCAAGGGCGCGCCGGTCAGCGTCACCACGGTGGTCGTCCCCGACCCTGGGCCCGGCGAGGCGCTAGTGGCCATCCAGGCATGCGGTGTCTGCCACACCGACCTGCACTACCGCGAGGGCGGCATCGGCGATGACTTCCCTTACTTGCTTGGCCACGAGGCCGCCGGTGTCGTCGAGGCGGTGGGTCCGGACGTTACTGGCCTGTCGGCCGGGGACTTCGTGATACTCAACTGGCGCGCTGTCTGCGGCCAGTGCCGCGCTTGCCTGCGCGGCCGCCCGTGGTATTGCTTCGCCACTCACAACGCCACGCAGAAGATGACCCTGGCTGACGGCACGGCGTTGTCCCCAGCGCTCGGGATTGGCGCGTTCGCCGAGAAGACGCTGGTAGCGGCCGGCCAGTGCACCAAAGTCAACCCGGCTATCAAGCCCGAGGTGGCTGGCTTGCTGGGCTGCGGCGTGATGGCCGGACTCGGCGCAGCCCTGAACACCGCAGGCGTCAGCCGCGGCGACTCCGTGGCGGTGATCGGCTGCGGCGGCGTCGGCGACGCCGCGGTCCTGGGCGCCAGGCTGGCGGGCGCGCGCAAGATTGTCGCTGTGGATGTGGACGATCGCAAACTGGAGTGGGCGCGGCAGTTCGGCGCGACCGACACGGTGAACTCGACGGCGAGCGACCCCGTCGAGGAGATCAGGAATCTAACCGACGGCAACGGGGCCGACGTCGTGATCGAGGCCGTCGGCCGACCTGAGACGTACCGGCAGGCCTTCTATGCCCGGGACCTGGCCGGGGTAGTCGTACTCGTCGGCGTGCCGACTCCGCAGATGCAGCTCGAGCTCCCGTTGCTCGATGTCTTCGGCCGCGGCGGCGCGCTGAAGTCTTCCTGGTACGGCGACTGTCTTCCCGCCCGAGATTTCCCCATGCTTGTCGACCTGCACTTGCAGGGCAGGCTCCCGCTAGACAAGTTCGTCTCCGAGACGATCGCGCTCGACGCGGTCGAGGAGGCATTCGCCAAAATGCACCGCGGGGAGGTGCTCCGTTCGGTCGTGGTGCTATGACGAACGGCGCCCCGCTCCGTACTGCCGCAACGGACCAGGGCCCGGTCCGGATCGCCATGTGGTCCGGGCCGCGCACAGTCTCGACCGCCCTCATGCGCTCGTTCGGGAACCGCACGGACACCGTGGTTGTTGACGAGCCGCTCTATGCCTACTACCTAGCCCGGACCGGCGCGGATCATCCCGGCCGGGACGAAGTCATCGCGAGCATGCCGGCTGACTGGCCGACGGTGCTGGCGCAGGTAGCGACGGCGCCGCTGCCGCCTGGCAAAGCTGTCAGCTACCAGAAGCACATGACCCATCACTTGCTCCCGGAGATCGACCGCCGGGCGCTGACCGGCCTGACGCACGCGTACCTGATCCGGGATCCGGTTCGGTTGCTGGCCTCCTATGCGAGGGTCAGGTCGCGTCCGGTGCTGGCGGATCTGGGGCTCGAGCAGCAAGTCGAGATCTTCCGCGCGTTCGGCGGCCCGGTCATCGACTCCGCCGACATCTTGCGCGCACCGCGTCCAGCGCTGGAAGCGCTGTGCGATGCGCTCGGCCTCGGCTTCGACCCGGCCATGCTGTCCTGGCCGCCAGGGCGGCGGCCGACGGACGGCGTCTGGGCGCGGTACTGGTATGACAGCGTCTGGCGGTCAACCGGCTTCGGCACATACACAGAGGTCACGGACGTCGACCTGGCGCCGGACCTGAAGCCGCTAGCCGACTTGTGCCGGCCGTTCTACGACGAACTCGCCTCGCACCGGCTCCGGCCCTGACGTTCGAGCGGAGGTTGTGAGTAGTGCTGCAGTCGTTCGATGAGCGCAACCGGGACCTGATCGTGAGCGTCGGAGGCAGGCTAAGCCACCGTGCCGAGGCCGGGGTCAGCCCCTTCGATTCGGTTGTGCAAGGCGGCGACGCGGTGTGGGAAGGGCTCCGGCTTTACAACGGTCGGATCTTCCGGCTCGATGAGCACCTCGCCAGGCTGCGCCGCTCTGCGAAGGCGGTGGCGTTCGAGCACGTCCCGAGCGACGGCGAGATCACCGCAGAGATCCGGCGCACGCTCGCGGCCAACCACATGACCGACAACGTCCACATACGGCTGACCCTGACCCGGGGCGTGAAGGTCACCAGCGGCATGGACCCGCGGCTCAATCGGCAAGGCCCGACGCTCATTGTGCTTGCCGAGCACAAGGCCCCGGTCTACGACGCTGGCGGCATCACGCTGATCACCTCGAGTGTGCGGCGCGGCGCGCCGGACAGCATTGACCCGAAGATCCACCACAACAACCTGCTCACCTCGATCCTCGCCAAGATCGAAGCGAACGTGGCCGGAGCCGACGACGCGATCATGCTCGACCAGCGCGGTTTCGTAGCCGAGACCAACGCGACACACATCTTCCTGGTCGGCGGCGGCGTGCTGCGCACGCCAACCACTGCCGCGTGCCCCGAGGGAATCACCCGGCAAGCCGTGCTCGACCTCGCTGTGAGAAATGATCTGCCTGTCGCCGTCGGCGATTACAGCCTGACCGAGATCTACTGCGCCGACGAAGTATTCGTCACTGGCACTTTGGGAGGCCTGGCGCCGGTGCTGGCGGTAGATGGCCGCCAGATCGGCGACGGCAAGCCGGGCCCGGTGACGGCGCAGCTCATGCAGCTGTATGCGCAGCTCACCGCCACGAACGGGAGCCAGGTCTGCTGAGATCGGCTAGCTTCCGCCGTGCTGCTGGCCTACCAGCGGACGTCCGTGCGGATAATGGCGGTATGAGCGCACCCCATGAGGTTCCCTCGGTCGGGTTGCCGGGCGGTGGCCGAATGCCGATGGTCGGATTCGGCACCTGGAAGCTGCGCCATGGCCAAGCCCGTGCGGCCGTGGTCGCGGCCCTCGACGTCGGCTACCGTCATGTCGACACTGCCACGATGTACGGCAACGAGGCCGAGGTCGGCCAGGCCGTCGCGGACAGCGGCCTGGACCGCGGCGACGTGTTCCTGACCACGAAGATCCGCCCGTCGGACGCCCGTCGCGCGCGGGACGTGCTGCGTCAGTCGCTGGACGCGCTGCGGACCGACTACCTCGATCTGTGGCTCGTGCACTGGCCGCCGTCGGGGCGTGGCGACAGCCGCCAGCTGTGGAACGATCTCCTCCAGGCCCAGGCCGACGGACTCGCTCGTGACGTCGGAGTGAGCAACTACAGCGCTGCCGAGATCGACGATCTGACCAGGTCGTCTGGCCAGACGCCAGCGGTCAACCAGATCGACTGGGGCCCGACCATGTACGACGCGCGAGTTCTCACTGCGCTCGCTGACAGGGAAGTCGCAGTTGAGGGCTATAGCTCGCTGAAGAACACCAACCTCGACGATCCCTCGCTAGCGAAGATCGCGGCTGCGCACGGCGTGACTCCGCCCCAGGTTGTGCTTCGCTGGCACCTCGAGCACCACATCACCGTGATTCCGAAGTCGGCCCAGCCAAGCCGGATCGCGACGAACTTTGACGTGCTCGGCTTTAGCCTGACGACGGGAGAAGTTGCCACGATCGACAGACTGGCTGACTGATTAGTCCTGAGCGGCTTCCCGCGCCCGGCCGCGATAATGACGCCATGGGTCAGCCGAGGCCAGCGCTGTTCGTGCCCTCCCAGCACGCCTTTGGCTTCGCCAACGCCTGGCCCGACGAGCCAGCGCTGTCCCTGCTGACACCCGTGCGGCCAATACGCATCGGCAA
Organism: Streptosporangiaceae bacterium; assembly: GCA_035472835.1. GTDB lineage: Bacteria > Actinomycetota > Actinomycetes > Streptosporangiales > Streptosporangiaceae > JAJYUU01. The sequence goes on from DATIOU010000183.1 coordinate 10,255, forward strand.
CGCGGCGCGCGGCTTGTGCGGCGGGATGGTCTTCGCGACGCTGGACTACTGGCATGCTGGCGCGCAGCCGCCAGCCACTATGCCTACACCCGGCGAGCCGCTGTTTCGCTTCATCGTGTGGCGGCTGATCCAGTCCTGGCACGTGCCGACCGGAGTCGCCCGGTACTACTACTGGATGACCTTGCCGGACGGCGACGACTGGCGCGGGCTCTCGAGACGTGCTCCCGCCCGCCGCATGGGCCTCCAGACGCGCACGATGGCGGCTCAGTGGCCGCAGATCAGGGCGCAGCTCGACGCGGGCCAGCCGACGGCAATCGGACTCGTAACCGTCGCCGGGGCCAATCCGCTGCAGCTCGGACGGAACCACCAGGTACTCGCGTATAGCTACCAGGTCGCTGGGAGCCGAGTATCGCTGCAGGTTTACGACCCCAACTCAGGGCCAGCCGACGATATCTACATCCGGTTCGACACGGTGGCGCCCCACGCCGGGTTCACCCACTCCGTCAAAATCGGCCTGCCCGTCCGGGGCTTCTTCCTGACGCCGTATTTCCCCGTACAGCCACCGGCCGCTGTCACACATTCGCGATAGCGTCGACAGCATGGACTGGAAGATCGAGCTGGTAGCCATACCCGTGACGGACGTTGACCGCGCCAAGGATTTCTATGTCGGCCAGGTCGGCTTCAACGCCGACCACGATTACCAGGTCAACGAAAATCTCCGCTTCGTGCAGCTCACGCCGCCGGGGTCGGCGTGCTCAATCGTGCTCGGCACCGGGATCACAGACATGCAGCCAGGTTCGCAGCGCGGCGTTCAAGTAGTCGTGGCCGACGTCGCCGCCGCGCGCGACAGGCTGCTGGCCAACGGCGTGCAGGCAGGCGACATCGATGTACAGCCATGGGGATCGTTCGTTATGTTCGCCGATCCGGACGGCAACACCTGGACACTGCAGCAGCTCCCGCCCCGGCAATAGCCTGTTCAAGCGCTAGCCCGGCCGTCGGCGAGACCCGGTTGCCGCGCGCAAGCTGCCCGGCGTTAGGCGTCGGGTGCCGGCGCGGTCAGGGTCTCAGGCTCGCTCGCAGCAGGAGGAGTTGCGTGACCGTTGCGCGGAAGCTTGCTGCCTGGAGGCTGCCACTGTTGTAGCCGGCCTCGAGAGCATCGAGGCACGCCATGCCTTGGCTCATGGAGCCTGACGCCAGGATCAGCTGCATGCCTGCCTGGGCGGCCCGCAGCGCACGATTCTGGCTCGACCCGTACCGCGCAAGCGCGCGGGCGCCGATACCGTCCGTGATCGTCACCCCGTGGAAGTGGAGCCGCCCGCGCAGTTCGCCCTGCACGACGGCCGAAGACAGGCCGGCTGGCAGGCTGGAGCCGACGCTCGGGTACACAGCCCACGAAACCATCACGAGGTCGACGTTCGCGGCAACGGCCGCCGCGTAGGGGTACTCGTCAACTCCTTGCAACGTCGCCTTTGACAAGTTGATCGTTACGGCGCGCTCATCGGTGTTCTGGCTCGCTGTCGCGGCACCAAGGCCGGGGAAGTGCTTGGCGGTGGCGGCCACGCCCCCGCTTTGCTGGGCCCTGATGAAGTCGGCGCCAAGATTCGCCGCCACTCGCGGATTCATGCTGTATGAGCGCTGGTACTGGTCATCGAAGTCGCCTGGCACCCGGTAAACGTCAAGGACCGGCGCGAGATTGACATTGAGGCCAAAGCTCAGCAAGGTCGACGCAGCGCCGGCGCCAGCCAGCTGGGCCTGATAGGCGCGACCCCCGGCCGTGGCGCGCGCGCCGATCCACTTCTCCGAGTGGTACGGCGCTCCGGGCAGCCGCTTGACATACCCGCCTTCCTGGTCGGTCATCAGCAAGAGCGGATAGGCGCGCGCTGGATTGGTCACCGCCCGGTTGGCCGCCTCCAGCATCTTGATCGTGGCCGTGAACTGCGCGCTGCTGGCGTAGTTGTCGGCGAAGAAGATAACGCCGCCGGCCTCGCCAGCGCGAATGAGCGTTAGCAGGCTCGCCGGCGGCATGCGCCCGGAGTAGCGGTAGATCACCCGCTGTCCGGCCAGCTGACGTGGTGACATGGCGGCCGCGACTGCGGACTCCGCGACCTGTCGCATAGCAACCGTGACCGCGGCCACGAGGGCCGGCGAAGCGATCAGCGGCCCGTTCCCGTCATGCGCGGGTTGCGCGATCGCGCGCCGGTTACCGCCTGCGCCGGCCGTCGCGGGCGTCTTGCCTGCGTTAGCACTGGTGGCGACCAGCGCAGCTACCGCGCTGGACGCCACGACGAGGCCGGAGAACCTGAACCATAGCTGCTTGCCCAAGGCGAGGGGTGCCTCTCCGCGCAGCCGGGCAGAAGCCTCGGTCGCACGCAATAACTAGCCGAAACGGACATTCTCTCGGCTCACGCTACTGGGTGCGCGCGCCGCCTGTACGGCAGACGAGAGCGGCCACCCTTCGGTGCCGCCACGCTTGCGCCGCCGTGGTCAGGCGGGCAGGCCGGCCCGAATCTCCAGGAGCTGGGCCAACTGGGCCTGGAACGCGGTCTTCGGCAGGGCGCCGTCGAGATATCCGTTGCGCAGCCCGGCGACGCACCGCCAGCCCGGCAGCGGCTTGATGGCGGTGCACAGGAGCGCATCCATGCCGGCCCGCGCCGCGAGCATCGTCTTGTTCTCCAGCGAGCCATACGCGCCGATCGCCCCGGCCCCGAGCGCGTCGGTAATGGTCACACCGGAGAAACCGAGGCGGCGCTGCAGTTCGCCCTGCACCACAGTCGGTGAAAGGGCGGCCGGCAGCCGCGGATCGAGCGCCGGATAACGAGCCCACGACACCATCGCCAGCTTTGCGCCCGCACGGAATGCCGCTTGGTAGGGATACTCGTCGACGGCCCGCAGCGTACTCGCTGACAGGTCAATCGTGACGGGCCCGTTGTCGGTGTTCTGCGAGGTCGTGGCCGCGCCGAGTCCTGGGAAGTGCTTGACCGTCGCCGCCACCTGCCCCGCTTGCTGCGACCGGACGAATGCGGCCCCGGCTGTCGAGACAACCGCCGGATTGGTGCTGAACGACCGATGGAACTGGTCGTCGAAGCCGCCGGCCTGCCGGTACACGTCGAGGACGGGCGCGAGGTTGAGGTTCATGCCGACGCCACGCAGCCCGCTCGCCGCCTGCGAGCCCGCTGGGCCCGCCGCAGCGGCCGGATCAGCCGACGCGCCGATCTGTGCCTCGGACTGAGTCGGGCCGGCCCATGGCAGGCGCCGGATCTCGCCGCCCTCCTGATCGGTCATGAGCAGCAGCGGGTACTGGCGGGCCGGGTTGGAGCTGGCTGAGTTCGCCGCGATCATCTGCTCGATCACGCTCCGCAGCTGTGCCGGGCTGGAAATGTTGAAGCTGAAGAAGATCACCCCGCCGACGTCGCCGTGCCGGATCAGGTTCAGCAGGCCCGCCGGGGCGATCAGGCCGTTGTAGCTATAGATGACGCGCTGGCCCGCCTGCTGCTCGGGCGACAGTTTCGCAATCTCGCCGGCCTGCGCGCGCAGCGCCGCGAGCTGCGCCGCCGTAGGAACTGCCGCCGCGCCCTGCACAGCCGCCGCCGACTGCTGCGGCGAAGGCCCCTGGCTCGCGGTGCTGCTCCCGCTGCCGTGCGTGGACGGCGCGGGACTAGCGGACGCGGGCTGGCTGCCCGGGGGCTTGCTGGCGCTGCCGCTGGTGCCCGATGAGCTACAGCCTGCGACGACCGCCAGTGCCCCGGCCGCGGCGAGCCCGCCGAGGCCGCGCATGAACCCGTCAGTGCGCACGTGCGACACCGTACCCATCTAAGCGCTGGGCGCAGCAGGCGCTCGCGAACAGCGTGGTTGAGGCTGTGCGACCAGATCCCTACCAGCGCCCGCGATGGACGACATCGTCGAATGCCCGTCGATCGGGGTTCTTGATCGGGCCCAGCGGACGGTCGGCCGGGTAGCCGAGCGAGATGAGGAACGCGCAGGACTTAGTGGCCGGCAGCCCCAGTAGCTGCTGCGCCAGCTCCTGATCGCCGACACCGGAATGGCCGCTGCCAATACCCAGGTCAGCCGCGGCCAGCATGACGCACATCGTCGCCTGACCGAGGTCGAACTGCACCCGGCGAGCGGCCTCGTTGCTTTCATCGACGATCAGCGCGATGGTCGCCGCCGAGCTGGCTATGTGGCCCGCACCTACCCAGACGGTTGCTAGCTGCTCGAGCTGGCTGCGGTCTGTGATCAGCACGAAGTCCCACGGTTGGGAGTTACGGGATGAGGGCGCGCGCCGGCCCGCGTCCAGGATCCGGTCGAGGTGCTCGCCGGCGATGGGCTGGTCGGCGAACGACCGAACGTTCCGGCGCGAAGTAATGGCTTCCCAGGTCTGCATGAGCCCAAGTCTGACGAGTAGCCCTCGCTTCATGCCACCCGGGCCGCGCCCGCCGTCGTTTCGGCCGCAGACTGTCTGCACCCGGCGTTACGCTCCCGGATATGGTCACACGCGATACAGCCTGGCCGCCAGGCACTCCCTGCTGGATCGACATTGGCGTCCCCGACATTCAGAAGGCAGTGGCTTTCTACCGCGGCCTGTTCGGCTGGGACGTGCAGGACACCGGGCCCGAGGGCGGCGGCTACAGCATGTGCCTGCTGGCCGGCCGGCCGGTCGCGGGCATCGGCGGTCAGGCATCGCCGGACAGCGGCGTCTACTGGACCACGTACATCGCCTCCGCGGATGCGAACGTCACGGCGGCCGAGATCAAGGCCGCGGGCGGCCAGGTCCTCATGGAGCCGTTCGACGTCCTCGACGTCGGCCGGATGTTCATAGCCGTCGACCCAGGCGGCGCCCCGTTCGGCGTGTGGCAGTCCCGCGCGCACACCGGCACACAGGTTGCGAACGAGGCGGGCTCGCTGATCTGGAACGAGAACATGTCCCGCCATTACGACGCCAACCAGGCGTTCTATGGCGCAGTTTTCGGCTACCAGTTTGGCGACATGAGCGCGGACGGCATGCGCTACGCCACTCTTGACCTCGACGGCCGGACCGTGGGCGGCATCGGCGAGATCAGCGCCGGCCAGCCTGCCGGCGAGCCGGCGAGCTGGCGCACCTACTTCGGGGTCGCCGATACGGACGCGGCGGTGGCGAAGGTGACCGAGCTCGGCGGCAGCGTCGTCGCTCCAGCATGGGACAGCCCGTACGGGCGGATGGCCATGGTGAGTGACGATCAGGGCGCGGTGTTTGCCCTTATGTCGGTCTCGGCCGACGAGGGCTAGCTGCCGGGGGCCTGACCAGCCGGGATCTGCTCAGCGCCGGCGTCGGTCGCGGCTGGCATCAGGCGGCTGGCAGTCCGGCGGGCGGTGTCGCGCGCCCACCCGCCGCTCGCCAGGAGGCCAAGCGCCAGGACGGCGACGCCGCAGCCGGTGACGATCCACCAGCCGACGTGGCTGGCGCTGGCGAAGCCGACTCGGAAGGGTCCATGCAGCCCGGATATGGTGGCCGATCCGATGACGGCCACGCCGAGCGAAGCACCCACCTGCCTGCTGGTCGACGCGACGCCCGCGGCCACACCTGCCTGCGATCGCGGCATGCCGGAAACGGTGCTGTTCGTGATCGGCGCATTCACCGTGCCGAACCCGATGCCGAACGCCACGTAGCCGATGACCAGCACGAGCGTTGAGGTGCCCGCCGTCACCCGGGCCAGGATGATTCCGGCCGCGGCGATCCCGATACCTGCCACCACCAGCGATGGGCGCGTGCCCCTCGACCCGACCAGGCGACCAGACAGTGGCGAGGAGATAGCGGTCATCGCCGCCATCGGGAGGGTGAAGACACCGGCGAGGAGGGGCGAATAGCCGCGCACGTCCTGCAGGTAGAGGGTGTTGACGAACAGAAAGCCCGCGAGCGCGGCGAAGGCGCAGATGGCGATCGCGACGGCGCCCGAGAACGGTGCGCTGCCGAAGAACCGGAGGTCGATCAGCGGCTCCAGCCGGCGAGGCTCGTACCAGGCGAGCGCGATCACGCCCAGGGCGGCGACACCGAAGCAGCTCAGGATCTTGGCTGAGGTCCAGCCAGCGCCGGGCCCCTCGATGAGCGCGTACACCAGGGCTGCCAGCATGATGATTACCAGGATCTGGCCGACCGGATCGAGCTTGCGGGCGCGCGGCGCCCGTGATTCCGGCACGAACAGCGCCGTCAGGACGATGGCCGCGATGCCGACGGGGACGTTCACCCAGAAGATGCCCCGCCAGCCGACGGTCTCAACCAGCAGGCCGCCGACGACAGGCCCGAGCGCCAGGCTGAGCCCGACAACGCCGCCCCATACCCCGATCGCTCGGGCGCGCTCCTTGGGCTTGATGAAGGTGTTAGTGATGATCGACATCGCGACCGGATTGAGCATGGAGCCGCCGACTGCCTGGACCGTCCGGAACGCCACGAGCCAGCCCAGGCCCGGTGCGACACTGCAGAGCAGCGACCCGAGCGAGAAGATCGCCAAACCAGTCTGGAAGGTGCGGCGCCTGCCCACTCGGTCGGCGGTTGAGCCGGCGAGCATGAGCAAGCTGGCGAGCACAAGGGTGTAGGCGTCGATCGTCCATTGCAGTCCGGAGACGCCCGCGTGGAGCTCGTGGCCGATCGACGGGAGCGCCACGTTGACGATCGTGATGTCCAGGCCCACGATGAGCAGGCTCATGCAGCAGATCGCCAAGACCAGCCGACGCCGGCGCGGACTCAGTGCACCCGGACCCACCTACGTAGTATGCGCTCGATCAGTTGGTCAACGCGAAGTTGACGCGAGCACCACGTCAACCTATGGTTGACTCATGACGCCTCCGCCCACGCTCCAGGAGCTCATCGAGACCGTGCGCCAGGACGCCGGCTCGGACCAGCCCCTCGACCAGCTCGTCGCCGCCGCCACCTCGGCGGCGCAGCTGGAAGAGACAACTGATGCACTGCTCGGATATTTCGTCGACCGGTGTCGCCGGGACGGCCGGTCGTGGTCCGAGATCAGCCAGGCGCTCGGCGTGACCAAGCAGGCAGTCCACAAGCGCTTCGCTCCGGCCCTGGCCGCGCACATCGCCGCCGCGATCCACGGCCCCACCTTCGAGCGGTTCACCGACCGGGCCCGGCACGCGGTCGCCGCGTCGCAGCAGGCCGCGTCGGCCCTCGGCGCCGACCGCGTTGGCGCCGGCCATCTGCTGCTTGGCCTGTTCGCGGAGCCGACCGGAATTGCCGGCCGGACACTGGCCGCCATGAACGTGACCGAGGACCGCGTCCGGGCCGCGCTGGCGTCCCGCCAGCGCGTCAGCCACGATGACGACGGGGACGCAGCCGGCGACGCAGGCCGCCGTAGGCCGGCGACCGGCACGGACGTGGCTGCGGCGCCGCCTGAGTTCACCGACGACGGCAAGCTAGCGCTTGGTGCTGCACTCACCGAGGCGCTGCAGTTCGGCCACAACTACATCGGCACCGAGCACCTGCTCCTCGGCCTGTACCGCAACCCCGACAGCGCGGCTACGTGGATCCTGCTCGAGGCCGGGGCGCTGGAGGCCACCGCGCGCGCTCACATCACCGACATGCTCGGTGCCACCCAGCCGCGAACCTAGGCGCTACTAGCCGGCTAGGTTACTCGGCTCGATGCTTACGCGGCGAGTGTCAGACGCTGGTGGTTGACTAGCCTGGTGAGTGCGCTGGACCTGCCCGTGCAAGAATTCAGGTCGCCCGTCGAGTGGTCCGCCTGGCTCGAAGCCGAGCACGCGACCTCAGCCGGCTGCTGGCTCAAGATCGCCAAGATGACCGCAGCCAAGCCGACCGTGTCCTACGCCGAGGCACTCGAGGTTGCCATCTGCTTCGGCTGGATCGACGGGCAGAAGCGTGCCCTCGACGAGGACTACTGGCTGCAGCGCTTCACGCCGCGCAAGCCAGGTAGCCGATGGTCGAAGATCAACGCCGGCAAAGCGGACCAGCTGATCGCCGTCGGCCGGATGCGGCCCGCGGGTCAGCACGAGGTGGACCGGGCACGCGCCGACGGGAGATGGGATGCCGCCTATCACGGGCAGCGCGCGAGCACCGTGCCGGACGACCTGCAGCAGGCGCTGGACGCCAGTCCAGTCGCCGCGGCGTTCTTCAGCACGATCAGCGGCGTCAACCGGTACGCCATCCTCTACCGGATCGGCAGCGTCAAGCGCGCCGAGACGAGAGCCAGGAAGATCGCTCAGTACGTGCAGATGCTGGCCGAGCACAAGACGATCTACCCATAGCTGACCAGCGGCCCTAACCAAGGCTGACTACACATGACGGCTGACTACGGCTCTTGGCTGACGCGCGGCTCACCTCTCGCGCGAGGCGCGGTGCTCAGCCGATGTCGCGACGGCGGAGCCCAGCCAGGCAAGCTCCGGCGAGCACCACCGCGATCACGCTCAGCCAGAACAACGGCATGACGCTGAACTCTCCGCCGGGCAGCTTAGGCACGTGCGTGAACGGCGACAGGTCCAGCACAGCCTGGGCCAGGTTCATCGCGGGCCCGAACAGGCCGATGAAGCCGCAGAGCGCGAGCGCTATCCACCCGGCCACGTCGCTCCACCGCGGCAGCAGGCCGACGAAAGCCGCGCCGACAGCCGCTACCGCCAGCGCGGCCGGGAGCTGCGCTAGGCCGGCCCCGATCAGCCTCGGCACTTGCGTGCTCACATCCGAGATGGCGATGCCATACGCCAGACCCACGCCGAGGCCACCGGCCACGAGCACGGCCGCCGCGCCAATCGCCACGGTCACCAGGTGGCTGCCGCCCCAGCGCAGCCGGCTCACCGGCGCTGCCAGGAGCGGCTCGTCATGGCCCGCCTCCTCGTCCGCCCGCAACCGGGCGACCGCCGACACCGCATACCCAGCCGCCACCAGGCCAAGCAGGCTCATACAGCCCGCCAGGTAGGCATTCGTGAGTGCCGACTGACCGCCGATCTTGTCGATGGCCTTGGTGATCCCGGCAGTGTGGCCGACGAGCTTGCCGATACTCGTGGTCACCACGCCGACGGCGAGACCGCCGGCCAGGAAGCCCGCCGCCCAGCCGGCGAGCGTGCCACGCTGGAGCCGCCACGACAGTCCCAGAGGCCCGGCCAGCAGCCGTCCCGCAGTCGCGGGCCCGGGCCGCTGCGGCAGCAGGCCGGCACCTTGATCGCGCCGCGCGGCGAGGAGGAAGGCAAGTCCGGTGCCGGCCAGGAGTGTCAGCAGCGGCAGCCCCAGGACCCACCACCGTTCTCCGGCGAAGGGCCTGACGAGCTCCGCCCAGCCGATCGGCGAGAGCCAGGTGAGCCACGCCAGGCCGTGGCCGCCGCCCGAATCGCCGGCGCCCCGCAGCAGGAAGATGAGTCCGAGCAGGGCGATCGCGATTCCGCGCGCGCCTCGCGCAGTACCGCTCACCTGTGCCGCAACTGCCGTGATGCCAGCGAATGCCAGTCCGCAGCAAGCCTCCGCCAGCCCAAACGCGATAGCACCGGTGACGGGCAGGCCGCTGACCACCAGCACGAGCGCGCTGAGGACCAAGAGGATCAGGTTGGCTGCCGTCGCCACCACGATCGCGACCGCGAGCGGAGCATGCCTGCCGACGGCGGTGGAACCGATCAGCTCAAGACGGCCAGTCTCCTCGTCGGCCCTGGTGTGGCGCACCACAAGGAAGATGCTCATCAGCGCCGCCCCGAGCGCGGCGTACACCAGATAGCGCCACGCGATGAGGGCCCCGAGCGAATCGCCGTAGAACTGGCCGTAGAGGAACTTCAGGGCCGGCGTCGTGTGGACGCTGGCGGCGAGCGATGCCCGGGCTGCCGCGGTCTTGTAGACGAGCTTGAGTGCGTAACCGCCCGAGAGGGAGATGGCGGTCAGCGCGTAGACCCAGACCGGCAGCATGATCCGGTCGCGGCGCACGGCCAGCTTGGTCAGCTCGCGAGCACCAGCCAGGCCGGATGTAGCCGCACGACCACCGCCGGCCTGGCCGGCCGGCCGGGCGGTCGTTGGCGCCGATGCCACGCTCACGCTCCGGCCCGCGCGGGCGGAGCGGCAGCGGCTGCGGCCTCACCAGAGTCGAGATCGTCGCTGTAATGGCGCAGGAACAGCTCCTCGAGCGTCGGCGGCTGGCTCGTGAGCGTCCGGACACCAGCCGCCACAAGCACTCCGAGCACGTCCGCCAGCTTGTCGGAGTCCACCTCGCAGCGGACCCGGCTGTGACCGTCGAGGCCAAGGTCGACGACTAGGTCATGCACGCCAGCGAGCTGATCGAGGCCTTGCGGCAGGCTCTCCAGCTCGGCTGCGATCGACGTCCTGGTCAGGTGCCGCAACTCGGTCAGCGAGCCCGTCTCAACGGCACGGCCGGCCCGGATGATCGTGACCCGGTCACACAGGGCTTCCACCTCCGACAAGATGTGGCTGGACAGCAGGATGGTGCGGCCGCGGGACCGCTCTTCCTCCGCGTTCTGCCGGAACACCGCCTCCATCAGCGGGTCGAGCCCAGCCGTCGGCTCGTCAAGGAGCAGCAACTCGGCTTCGGACGCGAGCGCTGCCACCAGGGCCACCTTCTGCCGATTGCCCTTGGAGTAGGCCCGCGCCTTCTTCGTCGGGTCGAGGTCGAACCGCTCGAGCAACTCGTCGCGCCGGTTGGCGTCCAGGCCACCGCGCAGGCGGCCGAGCAGGTCAATGACCTCGCCGCCGGTCAGGGTCGGCCACAGCGTCACGTCGCCAGGGACGTAGGCCAGGCGCCGGTGCAATGCGACGGCGTCCCGCCACGGGTCTCCGCCAAGCAAGCGGGCAGTCCCGCCGTCGGCTCGCAGCAGGCCGAGCAGAACGCGGATCGTGGTGGTCTTGCCGGCGCCGTTCGGCCCCAGGAAACCGTGCACCTCCCCGGCCGCGACGGACAGGTCGAGGCCGTCCAGCGCCACCGTCTTGCCGAAGGACTTGTGCAACCCCGAGACTTCGATAGCGTTCACAGTGGCGACCATACACTAAATTCATAAACTACTGAATATTTGGACCGGAGGGGCTCTGGCGACTCGTGACTGACACCGACCGCCGTCATCGGCAGGACAGTCGGGCGCGCTTCGACGAGGCAAAGTCGATAGGCGCGCCGGGTTCAGGCACGGGCGAATCAGCCGGAGACGGCACCGCGGCCACGTCCGGCCCGCGCGACCCGGTTGCAGTCGTTTCCTTTATCGAGGGCTTCACCAGCCTGCTGACGCAAGCTGGGTTTCCGCGCACCCCGGCCCGGATCTTCGTCGCGCTTCTCACCTCGGATTCGAGCCGGCTCACCGCGGCCGAACTGGCCGAGCTCCTGCAGACCAGCCCCGCGTCGGTGTCCGGCGGGGTTCGGTACCTCATCCAGGTAGGCCTGGTCACGGCCGAAGGAGAACCGGGCTCGCGTCGGCAGCACTACCGGATGCCGACCGATGTCTGGGATGAGATCGTCCGGCTCCGGAATCGTCAGTTCGCTCGGTGGGTGACCGAATTGCGCGAGGGTGTCAGCGCGCTCGGCGCCGACTCGCCGGCGGGGTCCCGGATGGCCGAGACCGTACGCTACTTCGACTTCCTGAGTGCCGAGATGTCCGGCCTGCTGGCCCGCTGGCAGGATCTGGGCGCTGGCGCAGATTCCGCCGCATCGGGCCCGGACCGCTAGGTTTTAAGAGCGCGGGGATTACCACCGCCGCGCGCGCGTTGGTAAGACTTGTAGGCAACAGCGGAACACGAAGGGCTGGGACGACGTGGCGCGTAATCCGGCCGACCTATATGAGGTTGGCCCTGCCGCACCCGAACCTGACGGCGACCTGGTGATGCTGTACTACCTCGACGGCTTCATCGACGCCGGGGCCGCTGGCCGGCTGCTGACCACGCACCTGATGACGACGCTCGACCACCACCAGGTAGCCACCTTCGATATCGACTCGCTGCTGGACTACCGGTCGCGGCGCCCCATCATGACGTTCGCCAAGGACCACTGGGACGACTACGACGCGCCCGAGCTGGCCGTTTCCCTGATGCACGACGCCGAAGGCACGCCGTTCCTGCTGCTGGCCGGCCTCGAGCCTGATCGCGAGTGGGATGCGTTCACGTCCGCCGTTATCCAGCTATCGGCCGACCTGCGCGTCCGGCTCGCAGTAGGTTTCCACGGCATCCCGATGGGCGTCCCGCATACCAGGCAGCTCGGCGTCACTGCGCATGCAACCCAGCCCGGGCTCATCGAGGGCTACCGCCCGCTGGTCGACAAGCTTCAGGTCCCGGGCAGCGCGGCGGCTCTGCTGGAGTACCGGCTCGGCGCGGCAAGCCGCGACGCGATCGGCTTCGCGGTACACGTACCGCACTACCTGGCTCAGGCCGCCTACCCGGCCGCCGCGACCACGCTGCTGGAATCCGTTCAGCGGGTGACCGGCCTGGCTCTGCCGGGTGACGCACTCCGGGAAGCGGCGCGGCGCACCGATCTGGAGATCGCCCGGCAGGTCGACGGGTCAGCGGAAGTCGCGGAAGTCGTGCAGGCACTCGAGCAGCAGTACGACGCGTTCGCGGCGAATCGCGAGAACCTGCTGGCTGGCGACGAGGCGGTACCGACCGCCGAGGAGCTTGGCGCCCAGTTCGAGCAGTTCCTGGCTGAGCAGCAGGGGCGCGAGAACCCAGAATGACCGCGGCTCCGTCTCCGCCCTGTCCGGCCGGGCTGCGAACCAAGATTTGGGCAGCGGCTGGCCAAACTGCGGCGTGACATCGGGCATTGAGTCCTGGCGGGGCCGGCGCGGCGCTTTTGCGTGCGCCGGAATCAGACAGGCCACCCAGGGGAAACGGGTCAATGAGCCGATCAGCCGTACGCGAGATTCAGGTCTGCGGCGCCAGCGCCCAGCGGGGGGAGGTGCTGGTCCCCACGCAGATCGGCGATCCCGTCCACGGGATGCTGAGCTGCTACGCGGCTCCACTCGTGGCCGGATCGCTGCGCGCGAAGGGCCGCCAGGTTCGGATTGCCGAGCTTCCGCAGAGCGAAGACTTCGGGGTCGCCGGCGACCTGACGCTCTACCTCGTCACCTGTCCGCAGCAGGACGGCAGCACGGCCGCCATCGCTGCTGCTAGCGCGCCGGGCGACACGGTAGCGGCCGCCGCTGCCCGCGCTGCCGTCGACGAGTGGGCGGCCGTGAGCGGAACGCGGACCCTGTTGATGGCGGCCAGCCCTTGGTGCAGCGGCGCGCTGCATGCCGCAAACACCGCCCGGCAGGCAGCCTCGGATTACCACGGCACGGGCCGTAAGGTGCACGTGCTGACCCCGGTCGCGATGCCCGCCGAGACCGCCAGCGCACTGAGCGATCTGGGCGCTGTCATTACGTCATCGCTGGCCGACGTTGCCGCGGACGACGTCGTAGTGTTCCCCGCCCAGGGAGTCACCGCGGACGCGCGGGCCGCGGCAGCCCACAACGGCGCGACGGTGATCGACGGCACCTGCCCATTCGTGACCGCCGCGCAAACCGCCGCTAGCCGCGCGGCCGACCGAGACCAGCATGTGGTGCTTATCAGCCAGCCAGGTCATGCGGCCACGGAGCCGATCTTGAGTCATGGACCGGGCTACGTGACAGCTGTGGAAACGCCGGCTAAGACCGCCGCCGTGCAGGCCAGCGATACGAGGCAAATTACGTTCTTGGTGCAGCCCGGTGTCGTTCTCGAGACGGCCGCGCCGATTGTGAACTCGCTGCGTTCGAGGTACCCGGCCGTCAAGCCGACAGTTCCCACGGAAGTCTGCTATGCCCCGTCGGATCGAATGGGCACCGTCTACTCAGTCGCCGTCGGCAGCGACCTGATGCTAGTACTGGGGGATCCGAACTCGCCGGACGCAAAGCAGATCAGCGCCCATGCGCGGGGTGCCGGCACGAAGGTTTACGTCGTGGCCGACGTGGACGAGATCAAGCCGGCGATGGTCGCAGGTGTCCTCACCATCGGGCTCGCGGAGTCGACGTCTGCGCGGGCGGGGCTAGCCGCGAACGTCCTCGCCGCACTGTCCGGGCTCGGCCGGCTGAGCGTCGCCAGACGACGCCTGAGCACCGAGAAAACGAGCAGCGTCCTGACCTAGCCCAGGCGCAGGACAGCGGCCCCGTTCCCTGGCCATTCCTGGGTAATGAGCGCTGGGATAAGCTCATTCGCATGGCGGACAAACCGGACGGCGGGCGCAGTAACACCAGCTCGCTGCTGCCGAGCCGGACTACCGCCGACGAGCCGGGGGCACTGCGGCGGCGGCTGGCCGCCGGCGAGTTCGCGGTCACGGCCGAGATCGGCCCGCCGCGCGGTGCGGACACTACTCCGATCAGCCGCAAGGCCGCAGCGCTGCGCGCGTGCGTCGACGCGGTCAACATCACTGACAACCAGAGCGCAGCAGTGCGGCTGTCGAGCCTGGCGGGCAGCCTGACTGCGCTGGCGGCCGGTGTCGAGCCCATCATGCAGCTCACCTGTCGTGACCGGAACCGGATCGCGCTGCAGTCCGAACTGCTGTCCGCCTCAGCGCTCGGCGTGCCGAACGTCGTCATCATGACCGGCGACCACCCGCGCCATGGCGATCACTCCGACGCGACGCCGGTGTTCGACCTGAACAGCACCCAGCTATTGCGTGTCGCCGCCGACATGCGCGACCACGGGCGGCTGATGTCGGGCGCGGAGCTGAAGCCGCCGCCATCCTGGTTCCTCGGCGCAGTCGAGAACCCGCCGGGCCGCGCCGCCATCGACAGCAACGGCCCGGATGGGCAAGACACAGCTGACCCGGCTACCCGCCGGCTGGCCAGCAAGATCGAGGCCGGCGCGCAGTTCGTGCAGACGCAGTTCGTGTTCGACGTGCCTGCATTCGCTGACTGGATGAAGCGGATCTGCGACCTCGGCCTTCCCGAACGCTGCTACATGCTGGCCGGCGTCGGCCCGATCCGATCGCAGCGCGCGCTGGCGCACCTGGCGACCATCCCCGGCGTCACCATCCCCGGCGAGGTGAGCGACCGCCTGGCCGGCGTTGGACCAGAGCAGTTCCGGGCGGAGGGCGAGAAGATGTGCGCCGAGATGATCGCCGGGCTGGCCGAAGTCCCCGGCGTGGCGGGCGTGCACGTCATGGCCACCGGCGCCGAAACCTCCATCCCGGCGATCCTTCAGCTAGCCGGCGTGCCGGCCCGCTGACGCCGCCGAACGTCATCGCTGCCTATCTACTGCTGCTGTTTGCGCAGCAGGGTTCCAACGATGACGTTTGCCAGCGCGAACAATCGGGATATCTTGCGCCGGCGGACCGGGCATAGCCTCGGAGGGACAGCAAGCGGCGGCAACGCGGTGTCCATCGCCGGGTTCCCCGTTCGTCGTAGTGACGATGACGCGACAAAACGCGACGAGGAGGAACCGACGATGCGGTATTTGCTGCTGATGTGCGGTCAGGTGGAAGCGCCGGAGCCTGCGGTTGTGCCGGAGCCACGCCACGCGTCGGCCTCGAGTGACGGCGAGGAGCCGTGCTGGATGCCGTGGACCAGGGAAATGGAGGCACGCGGCGTGATCCTGCACGACGGCGCCCAGCTTCAGCCGGTAGCGACCGCGACCACTGTCCGGACCAGCGGCGACGACATCCTCGTGGCCGACGGCCCGTTCGCGGAGACCAAGGAGGTCATCCTCGGCTACGACGTGATCGAGTGCGCTGATCTCGATGAGGCCATCTTCGCCGCGTCACGGCACCCGGTCGCCCGCGATGGCGGCGTCGTCGAGATACGCCCGATCCTGGCCTACTGATGACCGACATCCAGGCTGCCGTTGCTGACGCCTTCCGGCAGGAGTGGGGCCGAGTCGTCGCCACCCTGATCCGGATGACCGGTGACTGGGACCTGGCGGAGGAATGCGCCCAGGAGGCGTTCGCCACAGCGCTGACCCGGTGGGGCAGCGACGGCGTTCCGGATCGGCCCGGCGCCTGGCTGACGACGACCGCGCGCAACCGGGCGCTTGACCGCCTGCGGCGCAGCAAGACCGAGGCCGCGAAGCTCCAGGAGGTGGCCGCGTTGTCAGGTCCAGACGAGCTGCCGGATTACGGCGATAGCGGGGTTACTGACGATCGGCTCCGCCTGATGTTCACGTGCTGCCACCCGGCGCTGACCCTGGAGGGCAGGGTCGCGCTCACCTTGCGCACGCTCGCCGGGCTGACAACCGCGGAGATAGCCAAGGCGTTCCTTGTTCCCGAGGCAACCATGGCCAAGCGGCTAACCCGCGCCAAGCACAAGATCCGTGACGCAGGCATCCCCTACCGGGTACCGCCTGCGCATCTGCTGCCCGAGCGGACCGGCGGCGTGCTAGCCGTTCTCTACCTGCTGTTTAACGAGGGATACGCGGCGTCGGCCGGTGATGACCTACTCCGGCCTGACCTGACCGGGGAGGCCATCCGCCTGGCCCGCCTACTGACAAGGCTCATGCCTGACGAGCCCGAGGCGGCCGGGCTGCTCGCGCTCATGCTGCTGCAAGACGCTAGGAAAGCTGCCCGCCTGGACGACGACGGCGACCTCGTCAGCCTGGAAGACCAGGACAGGTCGCGCTGGGATTCGGCGGAAATCGCCGAAGGCATAACGCTGCTGGCAGCAGCGCTCCGCCGCCAGCGGGCGGGACCGTACCAACTGCAGGCAGCCATCGCCGCGTGCCACGGCGAGGCGGCGACCGCCGCCGACACGGACTGGCAGCAGATAGCGCTGCTGTATGGCGAGCTGCGCCGGATCGTGCCATCGGCCGTCGTCGAGCTCAACCGCGCCGTTGCCGTCGCCATGGCCGACGGACCCGCGGCTGGCCTCACCCTCGTCGATAACGTCGCCGCCGGCGGCGAGCTAGCGGGCTACTACCTGCTCTCGGCCACCCGCGCGGATTTGCTGCGCAGGCTGGATCGCAGGCAGGAAGCCGCGGATAGCTACCGCACTGCCCTGGTCCTCGCCGCCACCGAACCGGAACGCCGCTACTTGTCCCGCCGCCTCGCCGAAGTGTCGAGCTGAGCGCTCAGCGGCCGGCGGCCCGGAACTGGCCCGCCGCCCGGCCAGCTGACGGCGGCCCGGCGTACGCCTGCGCGAAGTCGAGCCACTGCTCGGCGTCGTCGCCCAGGGCCCGCAGGTCCAGATCGGCGCGGTGCCGCCGCCTCGTCACGAGCAGGCAGAAGTCCGCTGCCGAACCGGATACGCGCTGCGGCGCTTCCGGCGGGCCGAACGTCCATAGCTCGCCGCTCGGGGCGACGAGCTCGATCCGGAAATCCTGCGGCGGCGGCGCGATGCCGCGGATGCGATAGGCAAAGTTCCTGGTCCGAGCGCCGATACGAGCCACGTGCAAGATCCTGTCGGTGGGCACCCAGGTAACGTCCAGCGCGTCACGGATGTCCTGACCATGCCCCACGAGCTCCATCAGCCGCGTGCTAGCCAGGGACGCCGGCGACATCGGCGTGACAATCCATTGCACGCGCTCCACCACCGGCACCGACGAAAGCGCGGCCAGGGCCTCGGCCCGCGCGGCGCGCCATTCAATCAGGAGATCTTCGGGCGCCAGCACGGCAGCATCGGCCGCAACCGCGTCGTTGATCTCGCTCAGGTCGCCGGACAGCCCGCTGAGTCGCACGGCAAAGGCCTCCGGATCGGTCACCGCCAGGGCTGTGAATCGGTCCGAGGCAGCCAAGTGACCGATCTGGTGCGCGATCGTCCAGCCTGGGGACGGCGTCTCGGTCCGCCAGCGATCCGGCTCGATGCTCGCGACAAGCTGGTCCAGCTCGTCGCCTTCGGCTGCGAGGTCCGGGAGGACTGCGTCGGTGGCGGCCACGTTCCCTCCGATCTAACGCTTGCCTGGCAAGAACCTCAGCCTGCCGCAGCGGGCGGCGGCGGGCAAGCAAGGGCATACTGGGGCGCGACATCTGGACGCCCAGCGGAGGCCCTTGTGCTCTTTCCTACCTCGCTTGTCGGCAGTTATCCCCAGCCGGACTGGCTGATCGACAGGCCGAAGCTCGCGGGCCGGTTCCCGCCCCGGGTCCGGGCCACCGAGCTGTGGCGAGTGGAGCCTGAGTTTCTGGCGGAGGCGCAGGACGACGCGACGGTGCTCGCGATCCGCGCGCAAGAAGACGCCGGGCTAAACGTCATTACCGACGGCGAGATTCGCCGCGAAAGCTACTCCAACGCGTTCGCGACCGCGCTGGACGGCATCGACATCGACAATCCCGGTACCGCGCTGGACCGCAGCGGCCATCCGAACCCGGTGCCCAGGATCACCGGGCCGATCCGCCGGCGGCACGCCGTGAATGTCGCGGCGCTACAGTTCCTGCGCGCGCACACCGACCGGACGATCAAGGTGACGGTGCCGGGACCGTTCACGATGGCCGAGCAGGCGCAGAACGACTACTACCCGAGCAAGGAAGGCGCGGCGTTCGCCTACGCGGAGGCGGTCAATGGCGAGATCGGCGACCTCTTCGCGGCCGGCGCCGACATTGTCCAGCTCGACGAGCCATACCTGCAGGCCCGATCGGAGACCGCGAAGGAGTACGGCGTCAAGGTGGTGAACGCCGCCCTCGAGGGCAGCACCGGAACCACCGCGGTGCACCTGTGCTTTGGCTACGCGGCCATCATCCACGAGCGTCCGTCGGGCTACTCCTTCCTGTCCGAGCTGGCGGCCACGACCGCCGACCAGATCTCCATCGAGACGGCCCAGTCGGGGCTGGACTGTGCGGTGCTAGCTGACCTCGCCGGCAAGACGATCATTCTTGGCGTCCTGAACCTCGGCGATCCGGCCGTGGAGGCGCCTGACGTAATCGCCCGGCGTGCGGAGCGGGCGCTGCCGTACGTCCCGGCGGAGCGCATCGTGCTCGCGCCCGACTGCGGAATGAAGTACCTGCCCCGCGAGTCGGCGGACGGCAAGCTCGCCGCCCTGGTGCAGGCGGCCAGCCTGCTGCGCGGTGACCGCTAGGCGAACGTCCGTTCTCAACGGGTAGCGCCTGGTAGTCGCCCGATACGGGGTTGGCCGATGCAGTAGTCTGGTGCGACCTGGAGAGCTTTGATCGACAGCTTGGCGACCAGGACAAAAACGCCTAAAGAGTCCGCGCCCCGGTCGCGTCTCTTCTGGCAATTGGAGAGGGGCGGCAGTAGTGGCCGACGAAGAAGCCATCAGGGCCTTGCTTGACCAGCGGATTCTGGTCCTCGATGGCGCCTGGGGCACCATGCTGCAGGGCGCTGGGCTGGCGCCTCGGGACTACCGGGGCGAGATCTTCGGCGAGCACCCGCGCGACGTGGCCGGCGACCCCGATGTACTGAACCTGACCCGGCCCGACCTGGTCCTCGACATTCACCGGCAGTACCTCGCCGCTGGCGCCGACATCACGACCACCAACACGTTCACCGCGACGAGCATCGGGCAGGCCGACTACGGCCTGCAAGGCTCGGTCCGGGAAATGAACCTCGCAGGCGCCCGGCTGGCCCGCCAGGCCGTCGACGAAATTGGCGGCCTGGCGGCGGGCAAGCTCGTGGCCGGCTCGGTCGGCCCGCTGAACGTCACCCTGTCGCTGTCGCCGCGCGTGGACGATCCCTCGTTCCGGACGGTCAGCTTTGACGCGGTCTACGCCGCTTACGCGGAACAGATCGCGGCCCTGGCCGAGGGCGGCGCGGACCTGCTGCTGATCGAGACGATCTTCGACACCCTGAACGCGAAGGCCGCCATCGCCGCCGCCCGCGACGTGGCGCCGGGTCTGCCGCTCTGGATCTCCGTCACCATCGTCGACCTGTCCGGCCGGACGCTGTCCGGGCAGACTGTCGAGGCTTTCTGGACGGCGATCGAGCACGCCAGCCCGCTCATCGTGGGTGTGAACTGCTCGCTCGGCGCCGCCGAAATGCGCCCGCACGTGGAGGATCTGTCGCGGCTCGCGGGCACGTACGTGAGCAGCCACCCCAACGCCGGGCTGCCGAACGCGTTCGGCGGGTACGACCAGCAGCCGCACGAAACCGCGGCGCTGCTCCGCAGCTTCGCCGAGGCTGGCCTGGTCAACGTCGTCGGCGGCTGCTGCGGCACGACCCCGCCGCACATCGAGCAGCTCGCCGCGGCCGTGGCGGGGCTCGAGCGCCGCGAGCTTCCCGCGCGGCGGGGCACGTCCCGGTTCAGTGGCCTGGAGACCTTTGAGATCGGGCCAGACACCGGCTTCGTGATGATCGGCGAAAGGACGAACGTCGCCGGTTCGGCGCGGTTCCGCCGCCTGATCGAGGCCGGGGACAACCAGGCCGCGGTGGACGTCGCCCTGGAGCAGGTCCGAGGCGGCGCGAACCTGCTCGACGTGAACATGGACGCTGACCTGCTCGACGGGGAACAGGCGATGACCGGGTTCCTCAACTACATCGCCACCGAGCCTGAGGTCGCGCGCATCCCGGTCGTGATCGACAGCTCGCGATGGGGCGTGCTTCAGGCCGGGCTGAAGTGCGTCCAGGGCAAGGGCGTGGTCAACTCGATCAGCCTGAAGGAGGGCGAAGAGGAGTTCCTGGACCACGCCCGGCGGATCCGCGCCTACGGCGCCGGCGTCGTGGTGATGGCCTTCGACGAGCGGGGCCAGGCCGACACCGTTGAGCGCAAGGTGTCCATCTGCGGCCGTGCCTATGACCTGCTGACCCGGCAGGCAGGCTTCGCGCCCGACGACATCGTGTTCGACCCCAACGTGCTCGCGGTCGCTACCGGCATTGAGGAGCACAACGGCTACGCCAAGGCGTTCATCGAGGCGCTGCCCTTGATAAAGGCGCGCTGCCCGGGCGTGCGGACCAGCGGCGGCATTTCGAACCTGTCGTTCTCCTTCCGCGGCAATGACGTCGTGCGGGAGGCGATGCACTCGGCGTTCCTGTTCCACGCGATCAGGGCCGGCCTGGACATGGGCATTGTCAACGCGGGCCAGCTTGTGGTGTACCAGGACATCCCAGCCGAACTGCTGGAGCTCGTCGAGGACGTGATCTTCGACCGGCGCGAGGACGCGACCGACCGCTTGGTCGCCTTCGCCGACACGGTCAAGGGCTCCGGCACCAAGCGCGAAGTAGACCTGTCGTGGCGCGACGCGCCCGTCGAGAAGCGCCTGGCCCACGCCCTCGTGCATGGCATCGTCGACTTCATCGAGGCTGATACGGAGGAAGCCAGGCTGGGCGCCGACCGGCCGCTCGACGTGATCGAGGGCCCGCTGATGGACGGCATGAAGATCGTCGGCGACCTGTTCGGCTCGGGCAAGATGTTCCTGCCGCAGGTCGTCAAGAGCGCCCGTGCGATGAAGCGATCCGTGGCGTACCTGGAACCGTTCATGCAGGCCGAGAAGGAACGGGCGGCGCGGGAACACCCTCAGGACGGGAACGGGGCCGCTGGCGCCAGTCCCGGCAATGGCCACTCGCAGGGCAAGATCGTGCTGGCTACGGTCAAGGGCGACGTGCACGACATTGGCAAGAACATCGTCGGCGTTGTGCTCGGCTGTAACAACTACGACGTCATCGACCTCGGCGTGATGGTCCCGGCCGCAACGATCCTGGACACCGCCATCGCCGAGGGCGCCAGCGCCGTCGGCCTGTCCGGTCTCATCACGCCGTCGCTTGACCACATGGTCAGCGTGGCTGAGGAGATGCAGCGACGCGGGATTACGCTGCCGCTGCTTATCGGTGGCGCTACTACCTCGCGGCAGCATACGGCCGTCCGGATCGCGCCGGCGTATCAGCGGCCAGTCGTGCACGTCCTGGATGCCTCGCGGGTCGTTGGCGTCATGTCTGACCTGCTCGACCCGTCCCGAGCGGCTGAGCTCGACAAGGCGAACCGCGCCGATCAGGAACGGCTGCGCGTCGAGCACGCCGAGAAGCAGCGCCGGCCGCTGCTGCCGCTCTGGCAGGCGAACGCCAATAAGGAGAAGGTCAGCTTCGACGACCTCGCCGTGCCGTCGTTCACCGGGACGCGGATAGTTGAGCCAGATCTCCGCAGGCTGCGTGAGCTGATCGACTGGCAGTTCTTCTTCCTCGCCTGGGAGCTGAAGGGCAAGTACCCCGGAATTCTCGAACAGCCGGCCGCCCGCGAGCTCTTCGACGAGGCCAACGTCCTGCTCGACGACATCATCGACCGCGGCCTGCTGGCCGCGCACGGCGTGTATGGCTTCTGGCCCGCGACCGCGGATGGCGACGACATCGTGGTCGACGCCGGGCCGCGACTGGCAGGGCTGCGGTTCCCCATGCTGCGCCAGCAGATGACCCGGACCGATAGGCGGCCGAACCGCTGCCTGGCCGACTACATCGCGCCGGCGGGCGCGGTCGGCGGCGACCACATCGGCGCGTTCGCGGTGTGCATCACGGGTGCCGAGAAGCTGGCTCGTCAGTTTGAAGAGCAGAACGACGACTACCGCGCGATCACCGTCAAGGCGCTCGCCGACCGTTTCGCCGAGGCGTGCGCGGAGTACGCCCACCTGGAGGCTCGCCGCGACTGGTACGAGCCAGCCGCCGAGCCGACGATCGAAGAACTGCACGCGGAGCGGTTCCGTGGTATCCGGCCCGCGTTCGGCTACCCGGCCTGCCCGGATCACTCCGAGAAGGGCAAGCTCTTCGACTTGCTCGAGGCCGGGCGCATCGGCATGGGCCTGACTGAGTCGTTCGCGATGACGCCGGCCGCAAGCGTGAGCGGCCTGCTGCTCGCGCACCCGTCGGCCCGGTACTTCGCCGTCGGCCGGATCGCCCGCGATCAGGTTGAGGACTATGCCGCGCGCAAGGGCGTCCCGGTGGAGGAAGTCGAGTACTGGCTGCGGCCGAATCTGTCTTACGAGCCGCCGACCAGCTTGCCTAGCGCGTCTTGACCGCGGGCAACAGGAACAGGACGACCGCGTAACAGACAACCGCGGCGACGGCTAGCAGGGCCAGTCCGCCGACTATCGACCACACGCGGACCGGCCAGCTTGCGACGGTGAACGAACGGATCGCGACGCCGACGACCGTCACGTCAGTAGCTCCAGCAGCGAGCTGATCCGCGGTCCAGCCCAGTCGGCCTCCGTGCGATGGTCTCGGTGTTCGTGCCAGTCCGGGCCAGCGAGCAGGACCGCGTGCATGCCAACAGCGCTGGCCCCGGTCAGCTCTCGGCCGCCGCCGTCACCGACGTACACGCAGGCGGCCGGGTCCGCGGACAGCCGGTCGGCCACGGCCAGGAACAGCCGCGGATCCGGCTTGCGCGTTCGCTCCACGCAAGAGAACACGGGCGCGTCAACCAGCGGGGCTAGCGGCAGCCGCGGCCACGCGTCAGGCAGCTCGGACGTGCAGTCGGAGACCAGGCCGATCCGCAGGCCGCGCTCGCGCAGCGTGCGTATCACGCCCAGCGCCTCGGGCCGAAGGCTGAACATCGATTCCTGCACCGTGCGGCGCGTCGCGCTGGCCTCGTCAAGCTGCTCGTCTGTCACGGGCACGCCGAGCCGGTCGGCGATGGCCCGCATCGTCTGCCGCATGCCGCCGAGGGCGCCACTGATTCGCTCCGGAAAGCTCTCGTCCAGTACACGCAGGAGATTTTCCGCTGACACTCCGAAAACAGCCGCGAGCCTGGCCGCATTGGCCGCCCACACCTCGCCGGGGCTGACCGGCGTCAGCGTTCCGAAGAAGTCGAAGACGACTGCGGACATTCCATCGGTGAGATCAGCCACCAGACCATCCTCGCGTACGTCCGCTGTCAGGGCCCAGCCGTACCACAAGCGCTGCCGCCAATCCGCGGTGCCGTCTCCGGCACCTCAGCGGTCACAGAACGCTGGCGGCGATTTATCCTTCCCTGTATTCACGGGCGCTTCCGGCTTCGCGCCGGTCCGGCGATTGAGGTGCAGATGAGCAGCGGTCCGCGGCCACCGCGCCGTCCGGTCGATTTCGTGACGGCGGCGATGACCAGGCCGCTCGGGCTCGGCCAGAAGCGAAACGAAATCACCATCGACCGCGGCGTGCACGTGCCGATGACAGATGGCGTGGTCCTGCTGGCCGATCACTACGCGCCTGTGACATCACTCCCGCGGCCGACAGTGCTCATGCGGACCCCGTACGGCCGGGGCTGGCAGATGGCGATGATGGCTCGGCCCTTCGCCGAGCGGGGCTATCACGTCTTGCTCCAGAGCTGCCGCGGCACGTTCGGCTCTGGGGGCACGTTCGCTCCGGCGGTTGACGAGGCCGCCGACGGCCGGGACACGGTGGCGTGGCTGCGCGGCCAGGACTGGTTCAACGGCCGTCTCGCGCTAGCCGGACCAAGCTACCTGGCCTTCACCGCCTGGGCGCTCGCGCTGGATCCGCCACCGGAGCTGACCGCCATGGCGCTGTACGTCAGCCCGCACGACCTGGCCGCGGCTGGATTCGGGCGCGGCCCGTTCGAGCTGTATAACTTGCTCCTGTGGACCGACCTGATGGCCCACCAGGAACGGCACGGCTCGGCTCGGATGATGTGGCGGACGATGAATGCGGACAAGCGGCTCGCTACGGCGCTCAATCGGCTGCCTATCGCCTCAACCGGCGCCACCATCGGCGGGGACGCGGTGCCCTGGTACTCCGAGTGGCTGGCGCACCCGGAGAGCACGGATCCGTACTGGGCCGGCTACAGCGCCGCTGCTGCTCTCGACCGCGTCACGGTCCCGACCTTGCTGATCAGCGGGACCCACGACTTCTTCGTCGAGCAGACGCTGCGGCAGTACCACGTCCTGCGCGAGCGCGGCGTCACCACGGCCCTGACGTTGGGTCCGTGGACTCACATGAACGCCGACATGGGCGTGTCGATCCGCGAAACGCTCGCGTGGCTGGATGCCTATGCCGACGGAACCGGGGCCGGCCGTTCGCCGCGCCGCTCTCCGGTGCGCGCCTGGGTATCAGGCACTGCCGAATGGCGCGAGCTCCCGGACTGGCCGCCAGCGGGCACGGTGGCTAACACGCTCCATCTAGGGTCCGGCGGTCGGCTGACAGCTGGGCAGACAGATGGCGACAGCGATGCCACGGTATTCACGTACGATCCGGCGAACCCGACCCCGTCGGTCGGCGGGCGCCTGATGTCCGTGCGCACTGGCGGCGGACAGGACAACTCAATCCTGGAACGACGCGCTGATGTCGTGTCGTTCAGCACCGAACCGCTGGAGGCGGCCGTCGAAATCGCCGGCAGCCCGGTGGTGCGGCTGCACCTGAGCTCCGACAACCCGTACTTCGATATGTTCGCCCGGCTGTGCGACGTCAGCCCGGACGGGCGTTCGGAGAATCTCACCGACCAGATCTTCCGCTCGTCGCCCGCGGAGGTGAAGCCGGGCGAGGCCGCGTATGTCGAGCTCGCCCTGACCGACGTATCGCATGTGTTCCGTCCGGGACACCGGATCCGGCTTCAGCTATCCGGCGGTGCGCACCCCAGATTCTCGCGCAATCTTGGCACGGACGCCGACCCGATTTACGGCATGAGGACCGCGCCGGTCACGCACCGCGTGCTGCACAGCGAGCAGTACCCCTCGGCGATCGTCTTCGCGGTGGTACCCGCCGCGGCCGTGGCGCGAGAACCTGACGATGCAGGCCTCACGGCGCACGAGCCCAGCGATCGTGCCACCGTTTAGGCGCAGGTCGCCAGCGTTGACGTTGCTCCGGAGCCGTCGCCGGCAACTAGGCCGCGTCAGCTCCCGATCCGGGGCGGATCTCCTGCCACCTGGCCCGCATACCACAGCAGTTGGCTACTGATGCTCCTCTCTTCGGGCAGCAATCGACAACCCTTGTCGTACCGGATCGCCTGGACTACCGGCGCGCGTGCTTGCCCGCTCGGCGCGGATAAGCCCGGCGGCGTCGGGAAACCGCGAACGAGCATCCGGCTAGGGCACCAAGCCCGGCTAGCGTGGCGCCCACGATGGTGAGCGGGGGACCGCCGGCCGCGCCAGAGCGAGCGGCGTTAGCCGTCGCGCGTATCGGCGGAATACGCAGCCGCGACGCGCTGGCAGCCGACGTCGCGGCTGGCTGTACAGCGGGCGAACGCTTGCTAGCCGGCTTGGCCAGTGTGGGCGCGATCGGGATTCGCGTCGGTCCGCCTACCAGGGCTGCCAGGGGCAGCGCCAGCGGCTGGGTTGCCGGGACCGGTCGGCTTGGTCGCCCCGAGCCGCGCTTCGGCGGTCCGGGGCGGCTGGTCCGCGACGGGGTCGGGCTCGGGGCCGCCGATGGCGTCGGCGGCGGCGAAGGGGTCGGCGAAACCGATGGAGTGGGCGTCGTCGACGTCGGCGACGGGGAGGGGTCTGGCGTGGACGAGGGGCTCGGCACCGTCGATGTCGTGGGGGCCCCAGATGGCGATGGCGCTGATGTGTCCGACGGCCCTGGGCTGGGCGCAGAAGACGCCGCGGCGAGCGGCACGGCGATCGCGGCGGGGGTCGCCGTGCCGGGCAGCGCGCTCGAGCCGGCCGAAGAACCCGGCGACGCCACGGTTGCGGCGGAGGCGACTCCCGCCCCCGACGACCAGGCAATCGCTGCGGCCGCCCCGGCTGTCAGGGCACCGAGGACGATACGGCCCGTTTTGCTCGCCCCCTGTGCCTGACCTCGGGGTCCTGAGCGTGCTCGCCGCGCCTTGTCGCCTGCACCGGTCGACATTCGTCCTCCATGTCTTGATCATCGGACATAAGACACGACTGAGCATTGAAGTAGCACATAATACGCGAACAATGTGTTCCTCGCCGGACAGGGTCCGAACTCGCCGATAACGGGCCGGCGAACCGGTAAGGTGCGCAGATAGGCAGTCGTGCCGCCACCGCCGCCCAGCCGATGATCAGCGCCGCCGCCGCAGCGAAAATCACGGCCGAGAACGCAGGGCTCTGCCAGGGCCGCTGCCCACGGGGCTGCCCTGCACTGGAAACCCAGCCGACGTGAACCGCCCGGCCCGGCGTACGGCCAGGGCCCGGTAGTTCGCAGCCGCGGGCACCAACAACCTCGGTTGGCGGCCGAACTCAAGGCGGGCAACTTCCCCGGGACAGGGACGGGCTGATGCGACGCGGTCGCTAGTCGCCGAGCTCGGCACGGCGGCGGCGCACGTACTCTTCCAGCTCGGACCGGATCGCGTCGTCAAGCGGCGGGATTTGGTAGTTCTCCAAGGTCTTGGTACAGATGTCGCCGGCTCTGGCCGTCGCGTCCTTGCCGCCGAGCCTCAGCCAGCGTTCGTAGTTGGCCGTCGACGACAGCAGCGGCCGGTAGAAGCACTCGCGGAATCGCTCCATCGTGTGCTGCGCGCCGAGGAAGTGACCGCCGTGCCCGACCTCCTCGTGCGCGCCGAACGCCAGCGACGCCTCGTCGATCTCCAGCGGCGTGAACTCGACCCGGAGCATGCGCAGCAGCTCGATGTCAACGATGAACTTCTCGTAGCACGACACCAGGCCGCCCTCGAGCCAGCCGGCCGCGTGCATGACCCAGTTCGTCCCGGCCAGGAACGTCGGCAGCAGCGTCATCAGCGACTCGTAGGCCGCCTGCGCGTCGCACGTCTGGCTGGAGTTCAGGCCGCCGCCGGTCCGGAACGGCAGGCCGAAGTGCCGGGCCAGTTGGCCAGTGCAGAGCAACCCGATGCCAGATTCTGGCGTGCCGAAGCTCGGCGACCCCGACTGCATGTCGATATTGGACAGGAACGAGCCGAAGATAACCGGGCAGCCGGGCCGGATCAGCTGGGCGAGCGCAATCCCGGACAGCGCCTCCGCGAGTTGCTGCACAAGAGCGGCCGGAATGGTCACCGGCGACATCGCCCCCATGAGCAGGAACGGGGTGAGCACCACTGGCTGTGCGGCGGAACAGTACTCGAATTGGGCGTCTAGCATCCGGTCGTCCCAGCGCAGCGGCGAGTTGCAGTTGATGAGCGAGATCGTCGCCGGGACGGCCTCGATCGCCGCCCGGCCGCCGAAGAGGATCTCCGTCATGGCGATGGTGTCCGCGGCATTAGTTCCGGACACCACGTTCCCCATGTAGATCTTGTCGGTCAACGTCTGCAACGCGAAGATCATGTCGAGGTGCCGCGAGTCCAGCGGCGTGTCATTGGGCTCGCAGATCACGCCGCCTGCGGAGTCAAGCTCGCCGAACGACTGGGACAGCATGCACAGGCGGCGGAAGTCGTCCATCGTCGCTTCGCGGCGGACGTCACCTTCCCGCACGAACGGCGAGCCGTAGACCGCGCCGAAGACCATATCGTCGCCGCCGATGTGCACGCTGTTGGCCGGGTTCCTGGCCTGCACGCCGAACTCGCGCGGCGCGAGCGCCACCTGCTCGAGCACGAAGTCGGGGTCGAGGTAGACGACCTCCCCGTCGATGCGCTGGCCAGCCTTGCGGAACAGCTCGACTGCCTCGGGCTTGGCGAACTGGACGCCGATCTCGGAGACGATCCGGCGCCACCCCTTGTCCAGCACGGCGATCGCATCAGGCGACAGGATTTCGTATCTGGGCATCGAATTGCGAAACATTGCCACCTCGATGTGCTGCGCAACGGCGCTGTATTGACCAGCAGTAATGGCCGAATCTAGGATCACATCGTAGAACAGGGGGCCCAGATTATGGAACTCCGCCGAAACGAAACTTCTCCGGAAGTGTGGCAGTGACCAGCCCGACAGGAACGCAGGCCGTTGACCGAGCGGCACAGCTGCTCGTCGAGGTCGCCCGGCGGCGGGACCCGATGTCCTTCACTGAGCTGACCGCAGCGAGCGGGCTCGCCAAGAGCACCACATCCCGGCTGCTGACCGCGCTGGAGCGCAACGGACTGGTACGCCGGGATGAGTCGGGCCGGTTCTCGCCGGGCGAGGTGTTCCTCTCGTACGCCTGGCGCGGCGGTGCCGAGGCAGACCTGGTGAGTATCGCTCAGCCTGAGCTAACTCGCCTTGGCGAGCAAACCGGCGAGACCGTCAACCTCGGCGTCCCCCGCGAAGGCGGGCTAGTCGAGCAGATCGCTCAGGTCGACAGCAGGTACCTCATCGGCGGCACGAACTGGGTCGGGCTGACGGTGCCGCTGCATTGCGCGGCGCTCGGCAAGGTGCTGCTCGCATTCGGGGCCGCCGAGCTCCCCAAAGGCAGGCTCGAGCAGCAGACCAGCCGGACCATCACCAGCCGCGTCGCGCTGGCCGCCGAGCTCGCCGCGGTCCGCGAGCGCGGATATGCGGTCACGATCGAGGAGCTTGAGCCTGGGCTGGTCGCCGTCGCCGCCCCGGTATTTGTCGGGGGCAGCGTCGCCGGCCAGGCCACAGCCGTCGCAGCGTTGTCGGTATCCGGGCCCGCGAGCAGGCTGGCCGGAGATCGGCTGCCGACCGCCGCTGAGGCCTGCATGGCCGCGGCGCGATCCTTGTCGGCTGTGCTCGGCCACAACGTCAGGACTACCCAGGAGGAAGGTGCCGCGTGACCCCGGACGATCTGCTGCGCCAGCTCTATGACTACACCCTCGTCGGCAACAGACCCGAGGTGCTCGACCTCACGCGCAAGGGTCTCGAGCTCGGCCTCGGGCCGGAAAAGCTGCTCTATGAAGCGCTGATCCCGTCGCTTGAGGAGGTCGGCGCGCGGTTTGAGCGCGGCGACTTCTTCGTCCCGGAGATGCTGATCGCCGGTAAGGCGATGGCCGGAGCGCTGGAGATTCTCCGGCCACTGCTGGCCGAGACCGGCGTCCAGACGATCGGCAAGATCGTCATGGGCACCGTCAAGGGCGACGTGCACGACATCGGCAAGAACCTGGTGAACATCATGTTTGAGGGCGCCGGCTTCGAGGTGATCGACCTTGGCGTGCAGGTGGCGCCGGAGAAGTTCCTGGCCGCCATCCGCGAGCATCAGCCGGACATCGTGGGCTTCTCCGCGTTCCTGACCACGACGATGCCGATGTTCAAGGCCAACATCAACGCACTGGAGAAGGCCGGCATGCGCGACCAGGTCATCGTCATGGTTGGCGGCGCGCCGGTGACGCAGGAGTACGCGGACGTCGTTGGCGCGGACGGCTACGCCGCCGACGCCTCCGCCGCCGTCGTGCGGGCCAAGGAACTTCTCCAGCGGCGGCGCGCCGTGGCGCCCGCGTGAGCGACGTCGTGGAAACCATCGTGTCGTCGGCGACACGCGAGGTGCGGATCGGCGGCGAGAACCCGTTCTGCATCATCGGCGAGCGCATTAACCCGACCGGGCGGCGGATCTTCCAGGAGCAGCTGCGGCGCGGCGACCTGTCGAGGATCGAGATCGACGTCATCCAGCAGGTCGCCGGCGGCGCGATGATGCTCGACGTCAACATGGGCGCGCCGCTTGCCGACGAGGTCGCCCTGATGGTGCAGGCCGTCGAGCTGATCCAGTCGCTGTGCGACCTGCCGCTCTGCCTGGACTCGTCCATCATCGAGGTACTGGAAGCGGGACTGGCGGCGTATCAAGGTAAGGCTCTCGTCAACTCCGTGACGGCCGAGGACGAGCGGATGGCGGCCATCCTGCCACTGGTTAAGCGGCACGGGGCTGCCGTCATCGCACTGCCAAACGATGAGGAGGAAATCCCGGAGGAACCCGAGCGGCGGCTCGAGCTGGCCCGCAAGATCGTCGATGTAGCGACCGGCAGCTATGGGATCGCGCTGGAAGACATCGTGTTCGACCCACTCGCCATGCCGGTCGGCGCGGACACCTCGCTCGTCGTTCGCACGCTGGAGACGATCGCCCTGTTGCGCGAGGACCTCGGCGTCAATATGACGCTAGGCGCATCCAACGTCTCGTTCGGCATGCCGGACCGGGGCATGATCGGGGCCGCGTTCCTCCCGATGGCCATCGCGAGTGGTCTCACCAGCGCGATTATGGACGCGAGGTCGGCGCAGCTCGTCCGCGCGGTAAAGGCAGCCGACCTGCTGACGAACCGGGATCCGTGGGGCGGGAACTGGATCGCGGCGCACCGGCAACGGCAGGCGGCTGAGGCGAGTCAGGCAGCAGCCGCGAGTCGGCCAGCAGCCGCGAGCCAGCCAGCAGCGTCGAGCCAGCCAGCCGGGGCGGATGCGGCCGCGCCGTGACTCAGGTGACCGCGGCTCATCACATCGACGCCCCGGCGAGGGTCGAGCTGTTCTTCCAGCCCGCCGGGCTCCGGGTGCGCGTGCCGCCAGGCGTCTCGCTGTTCGACGCGGCGAGCTGGAATGGCGTCGCGATCGACTCGACCTGCGGCGGCCACGGCACGTGCAAGAAGTGCAAGATCCGCATCCTCGACGGCGACGCGCCGGCCTCGGAGCTAGACGCGCGCGCCTTTTCGGCCGATGAGCTGCGAAACGGCTGGCGCCTCGCATGCCGCGCGCTCGCGGACACAGACGTCCAGGTCGAAGTCCCGCCGCTAGTGACGCGTCCGAAAGCAGCCACGGTCGGCGTTGGCCGGCAGGTCATATTGCGGCCCGCCGCCCAGAAGCGCTATCTCGAACTCGCCGAGCCGTCCCTCTCGGACCAGCGCACCGATCTCGAGCGCGTCCTCGTGCACATCGACGACCTAGAGCTGCGCGTCGACCTTGGGGTACTGCGCGGCCTCGGTCAGCGGCTGCGCAGTGCGGACTTCAAGGTGACCGCCGTGATAGTCGACGACGTACTCATCGACGTCCAGCCTGGCGATACCACGGATTGCCTGCTGGGCATAGCGTTTGACCTCGGCACCACGACCGTCGTCGCCACGCTGCTTGATCTCGCTACCGGAACGCCGCTCGCCGTCGCGTCGATGCTCAACAAGCAGCAGCCGTTCGGCGCCGACGTCATTACCCGGATAAGCGCCACGATGCTCGATCCGGGCGCGCTTGACACCCTCAGCCGGCTCGCGCATGAGACACTCGCCGAGCTCGCCCGCGAAGTGTGCGGCCAGGCCGGAGCCGATGCAGCCGACGTCACAGAGATCGCCATCGCGGGCAACGCGACGATGACTCACATCGCGCTCGGCATCGATCCCGAGCCGCTCGGCGTCGCTCCGTTCATCATGGCCGCGCGCCAGCTTCCGGAGGTGCTCGCCGCCGATCTGGACATCCCGGCGCACCCGCGGGCGCGCGCGTTCGTATTTCCTGCGTTCGGCGCGTACGTCGGCGGCGACATCACCGCCGGGCTGCTAGCGTCCGGCATGAACCGCGACGCCAGGACCAGGCTCTTTATCGACATCGGCACGAACTGCGAGATCGTCCTTGGCAACCGCGACTGGCTGGTCGGGACCGCCGCGCCCGCCGGACCCGCATTCGAAGGCGCCGCGATCCGGTGCGGGATGCGCGCCGCGGACGGCGCGATCGAGGCAGTGACCATCGCCCCCGACGGACTCGCGCTGACGGTAATCGGCGACGCGGAACCAGCAGGCCTGTGCGGCTCAGGTCTGGTGGACGCCGTGGCGGGCCTGATCAAGGCTGGCCTGCTTGACCACAGCGGCAGGCTCGTTACCGACGACGCTGCCGCTGCGCTGTCCCCAGCTCTCGCCCCGCGGCTGACCATGCTCGGGCCCGAGCGTGTCTTCGTGCTGCACTGGCGCAGCGGGCCTGGCGACGTGTCGGACTCGATTTACCTGTCTCAGCGGGACGTGCGCGAGCTTCAGTTCGCGAAGGCGGCCATCGCGACGGGCTGGCAGGTGCTGCTCGACGAGGCCGGACTGGACGCACGGGACATCCAGCAGGTGCTGCTGGCCGGCTCGTTTGGCAGCTACCTGTCACCCGCGAGCGCGATCGCGCTGGGACTTGTGCCGCGCCTGCCGGTATTGCGCGTAGTCAGCGCCGGCAACGTGGCCGGGGAAGGCGCGAAGATGGCGCTGCTCTCAGTCCGCGAACGGGCTGCCGCGCTGGCGCTGCTAGAGGAGGTGCGATATGTCGAGCTCTCCGACCGGGACGGCTTCAACGACGCTTTCGTCGAGCAGCTCCAGTTCCCGCCGTGAGCAGGCGGTAGCCGTCATCGCCTGCGGCGCGCTTGCAGGCCACATCCGGGACATCGCCGCCCGCCGACACTGGCCGGTCGAAGTCCACGCGCTGCCCGCGTCGCTGCACAACCGCCCGGAGCGGATCGCGCCCGCCGTCGCGGACCTGGCGCGCAGCCTCCGCGCGCGGGGCGTGCGGGTAGCGCTCGGGTACGCGGACTGCGGCAGCTACGGCGCGCTTGACGAGCTGTGTGCCAACTTCCAGATTGACCGGCTGCGCGGGTTGCACTGCTACGACGTCTTCGGCGGGGCCGACAGGGTCCGCGCGCTGCTCGAACGCGAACCGGGCACGTACCTGCTCACCGACTACCTGGTGCGCAGCTTCGAGCGCACCGTGCTCGCCGCGCTCGGGCTTGACCGGCATCCAGAGCTGTGGGCCGATTATTTCGGGCACTATCGCCGGCTGGTCTGGTTGGCTCAGGCGCGGGATGCGGCGCTGGACAGGCGCGCCGAAGCCATCGCGGCGCGGTTCGCCCTGCCGCTGCGCATCATCGACCTCGGCACTAGCGGTCTCGAGCGCCAGCTCGCGAACCTGCTCGACGGCTAGTGGCCGGGGGCCTACGCGGCCTGCACACCCTGCAGTCCGGTCAATGCTGCGCATTCCAGCGCACTGGCAAGCCGTGGGCCGGTGCGGAACCGAGGACTCGCTGACGCCCGCCCGGCCACGTTACGAGCGTGACCGGGCAGCCGCCCGCCCTCGACTGTTCCAGGTACAGGTAGGCAAACCGGGCGTCCGGCGTGGCCAGCGCGCCGAGCGCCGTGCCGCCGTCGGTCAGTTCCCCGCGCTGCCGCTCGTTCAGGTACTGGCGGAAGATCGAGTGCCAAAGCACAGTCCACGTGCCCGGAACGAGGTCAGTATGGTCAAGCGTCGCGGACGCTGACTCGGCCCGAAGTTCGGCGGGGACTTCTGCCGCGATCGTGAGCGCGCCGCGCAGTCGGGTGAGCCGGTCCGCCTGATCGGGCCAAACGTAAGCCGTCAGCCGCAGCCTGCCGTCCGGCGTGTTCGGGTCAACCGGCGAAAGGTCGCCACCGACCCGCTCGATCACCTCGATGTGGCTGGCCGGCGGCGGCTCGCCCTGCCAGCCACCTGACAGGACAACCGGCGAATCCGCGTCGCCGTAGCTCCCTGCGTCACCTGGCACATAGAACCGGTCAGCGCGGAGGTTCAGCCCGGCGCTGGCGCCGACCTCGATGAGCCGGACTGGCAGCTCGCGCTCTGCGGCAATGTGCCGAAGGCCGCCAAGAAGCGCCGCAGCCCGGCCGACCTCGTTGGTTTGCGGCGGGTGGTCGAGCCATGTGCGGATTTCCGCACCTCGTTCGGCGAATGTCTGCCGGAGCGCGGACCAGGCCCGTGGGCTGCCGGGCCCGGAATCGAGCGTTCCGCCCGCGCTGGGGTAGTACGCGGCGAGCTCCGGCGCGCGGCCCGACAGCGCGAGCGCGTGCGCGCCGCCGAGTAGCCGGAGTGCAAGCACGCTCGACAGCCGCTCATCGAGATGACCGTGCAATACGTCGGCTGTCGGTCCGCCAGCCAAGAGGTCGTCAGCCGCCCGGATGAGCAGGTCGCCGTAGAGGGGACTGCCTAGCTCCCGGCACGCGTCCGCCTGCCAGCGCAGCATCTGCGCGGTGCGTTGCTCCGGCGCGTCTGCCGCGGCCTGGTTGCCCACGGCGCACACTATGACATTCAAAGTCTTGGCGACAAAATACTGACGGGCCCCAAGTACTGAGGCCCCTCCATGTATGAGATGGAGGGGCCTCAGCTGGCCACGTAGCTCCGGCTCACCGATCGCTCGGCGGACCATCGGCTCGCGACCACACTGCCAAGATTGGCCTCCGGCGGCAGATCACGGTCGCCTGGCTCTGCCTACCCGGCTCCGAGGCTCGGAGTCCGTCTTGACTGTGAATGAATTTCTACTCCCTTGGCGGCAGGGTGCGCAAGAGGTTCCGGAAAAAGAATTCAAGATTTTTTAGCTCGATCTGGATCGCCTGTGTGCACGCACGGTTCCGCACCGTTATTGGCGTTTATTTTGGCGCGCGAAGACATGCCAAAGTGAAACCTAGGCGACTCCGCGCCCGCCGCTTGCCGGGCATCCACAAGACCCGAACAGCCAACCATCTCAAATAGCCGTGAGGCCCCTGCATGTATGAGATGCAGGGACCTCACGTCGCCGGGCATCGCGCTGACCTGCCGATTCCTCGACTCGCCTGCGTCTTGCCTGGCCCACCACCGGCTCACAGCCCGTGCGCGGTTCCCGGTCCCCCGGGTCCCGCACAACCCTTGGGGTCGCCCCCGCAGTGGACTGTCTGTTAGGTGGTGAAGGCATTTCTACTGCCTCGCCACGCCGGTGCGCAAGTGCCTTCCTTAATGTTTTCAAGAATCTTTCGCCGTCCACAGAATGTGCATTGTTATCCCCCCGTCATGGTGCTTATCCACTGGCTATCCACAGCGATATGCACAAGCTGGGGTGGGCGTCCCGAATCGGGTTACACCGCGTTCTGGGCCGACCACAGACCGCGCCCGGAATGAAGCGTCGGTGATGCCCGCTGCACCCGGCGCGGCCGCGGGCAGGATCACGGTGCGCGGTTAAGGCCACGGTAGGCTGCCTGACATCGACCAGTTCACTGTGGCGAGCCTGAACCTGCACTGCGGCTTCGGGTTTTACGGGCAGCCATTCGATGTCGCAGCCGCAATCTGTCAGCTCGACGCGGACGTCATCTGCGTCCAGGAAAGCTGGCAGCCACTTGACGGCGACGATGGTGCTGCGGCTTGCGATCCGCTCGCGGCGGCCGCCGCCAAACTCGGGGCGGACCTCCACCGGGTAGTGATGAGCAGGCAGCGGGGCCTCAACCTGGCCGGGATTCCGCGAATCTCGACTCCCGGTGAACTGAGCATCGCGGTACTCACCGCGCTACCGGTCACGGACTACGAGGTCATCGAGCTTGGCCTGGCTCCCGGCGACGACGTTCCCCGGTTCGGCCAGGTCGTCACCACTCAGCTGGCAAGCGGGGCAAGCGTTCGTGTCGTCAACGCACATCTCACCCACCGGCTGACTAGCCCTATTCAGCTACGCGCCCTGCGGCAGCGGCTTCAGACCGGCACGTCGCAGACTGGACGTGTCCCCACGGTGCTTGCCGGCGATCTCAACATGCCACGGCCGTTCGCC
The DNA here is from genome assembly GCA_035472835.1 of Streptosporangiaceae bacterium. Classification (GTDB taxonomy): domain Bacteria; phylum Actinomycetota; class Actinomycetes; order Streptosporangiales; family Streptosporangiaceae; genus JAJYUU01. The sequence continues at coordinate 46,252 of DATIOU010000183.1, forward strand.
GCGCTGTCGATCAGCTACGACGCAACCGTCCGGGGCAAGACGTGGCCCGCCAGCCGGCCGTTCTTCCAGCTTGATCACATTCTCGTGGACCAGCGCATCAAGGTGATCCAGAGCCAGGTGCTGCCACCGGTCGGCTCAGACCACCTGCCTATCCGCGCTCGCCTCGACGTGCTGCCCTCGCGATAGCTCGACCAAGCGTCACCTGTCGACCTTGTACTTGGCGCGACGCGAGCCCTGGAAAGCAGGGCAAACGCTGGTTTATCGTGATTGCCCTTACAATGCTGGAGGCTGCATGCACAGTAGGACCGGCCGCCTTACGGGGGCACTGATCGGCCTGGTGGCGGCGTTCGCCGTGGGTTACCTGCTCCTCAACAGTGCCGCGCACCTGAACTGGGTCGCGATAACCTAGGTGTCGTCGGCCGCTGGCCAGCCACCAGGCGTGGTGCCACCTCCCGGCAGTCTTCCGGTGGACGGCTCGCTGTCGGCGGCCGGGATGTTGCTTCTCGCCGCTATCATCAGCGGCTTGCTGGCCAGTACCCGGCGGCTGTCGCCACTCGCGCCGCTGCTGGCCGGGCTGGCGCTGCGGACTATGGGTTCTCAGGAAACGGCTCGGTCAACATCAGCAACGGCGGCGGGGGCGGGCAGACGTATCCGACCGCCACATCGAAGGCCTTCAGGATCTACCAGACGACGTTCCTAGTCGACGAGTACGCGTGGTACACAGTCCCAGGACACGTATTCTGCAACAAGTACACCATCCACCCGTACAAGTGGGTCACCGGCAGTGCGATTGTGAGTGCATCGGGTGCGCCGGGTGCGCCCTACTGCGGTGGCCGCCAATCGAAGGGCGGCGGCCTGACAATCTCGTCGTCGTCAGCGACCACTTTCGGCGCTGGCTGGAGTGCACTCGGAGCCAACTTTTCAACGCAGACCGGATACAACACCTCCGCGTCTGCCACTTGGAAATGGGTCAGCGCGGGTAATGGCGTCCTGTGCGGAACCAAAGGATACCCGCCTTCCCCGGGCGTCGGCGTAGCCCATTACTAGCATGAGATCAACCGGCCTGACACTAGGGGCGCTGCTGGCCACGGCAGCGCTCCTCAGCGCCTGCTCAACCAGTCCTGCTACTGGCCCGCTCGGCGCTCCGGGACCATCGGCACAGCAATGCTCTCCGAACCACCCAGGCCAGTGGATCACCATGGGCGAGTGGGCACTAGAAAACCATAGCCGCTCTGTCGTCACCATCCAGGGCGTCCGCCTTCCGGCAGATGTACGCGACATGCGGATGACCAAGGCGTGGCTCGTGCCGATCTACCGCGACAGCCAAGGCAACTACGAGTTGGTCGGCGCAGGTTTCCCCTGGCCGCCGACTAGCCAATGGGTACCGGCACGGACGTGGGACAAACGGCAGGCAGCGGTCGGCGCAGCAATCAAGCCGGGTGAGACCATAACTCTTGCGTTCGGAGTGACGCGAACGTCTGCTACCAAGCCGGGCCGGTCAGGCGGTCCCGTGATCGTCTACTCTGCAGGCGGCAGCACCTTCACAGTGCAAAAGTCCCCTTCCATGGTCCTGGCGAACAAATGCTGATACATGACGGACGCAGATCTACTCGTCAACGGCACAGAAATTCCCGGCCCTGGGCCTTGGCCTCGATCGAGCGGAACGACCCGCGCTAGACCGCAGCACGTCTAGCGGCGGAGACGACACTTCTATGTTTGTCAAGCGTCGGCGGCTTGTGGTTGAGATCAGAAGGGGTTGAAGACACGCCGCCAATTCATCGAGCGTGACCAGCGCCTGGCGGCCGTCTTGTTCCCGGTGGCCGACAGAATCAGCGTGACCGGCAGGGCGATGCAGACCCAGAGGAAATAGAAGCTGACGACTGCCAGCCACCAGGAGAACCTGACCAGCAGGAAGAGCAGGAAGAACATCGCCTACGCTCCGCTCGCCTTGGTCCACTTCTGGACGATCGCGGTCGACTGATTGACCAGGCTGTTCGCCATCTGGACGTCGGCAGTCGCACCGTTGATGTCACCGTTCTGGAACTTGATGTTGGCGGTCACCAGGTAGCCCATGGCCAGGCCGAGGTGGAACGGGAAACCGTGCACGCAGCGCGGCCGGAGATTGCTCAGCACCACTGACGCGTCGCTGGACATCGTGCTCATGTCACTGGAGAAGGCAAGGATCTGGGCCACCGAGATGACCGCGCCACAGATGACGTCCGGCTTCCGCCGCGTGCCACGGTTACCCTCACGCTGAGCCCGGAATCTCTCGATCTCCACGGCGTGGCCATCGGCGAACTTGGCGATGTGGCCAGCCATCTCGGCCGGGTCGAAGTCGACGCCGTAGTAGCTGCCGCCGCTGTACTTCTCGACGCAGCCGCGCCGGAACGCCAGGACCATACGGTGTACCGAGACGCCCTTGGTGCCCAGGTAACGCTGATCCTTGATCCGCTTGAGCGCACGCGATCGCGGACATAGCTCACTGAATCGGTTGTTGTCATGTACTCCAGTGCACTCCGGGTGCAGGCAGATCACTGGTCGATCCCCGCGAGGGTCTCGTTGAGGTTGACTCCGAGGCGGTGCCCCCGTGGTCCAGCGGGTGATCACGTAGAACCGGCCCCACCAGTAGAGCGAGCTGGCCAGGCCCCAGAAGCCTGCGCTCCTCATACCGGCGCTCACAGATCCTCCCCGGCGCACTCGGCGAAGCAGCCCGAGGAATCGGCGCGTTCGTGACTGTCAGGACCGGACTGCCGCACGCCTTCGACCTGATCCTGCTGCCGCAGGCAGCCGCCGCCGCCGCGATCGGCGCGCTGGCCGCGGCCCGGTGGGTCTCGCCCGCGGCCGCCGTGATCAGCGGGATACCGCCGCTGGCGGTCGGCGTGTTGCTGGTGATCGCTCCCGCTGGAGCCGCCCGGTGGACCTCCCCGCTGGTCTGGGGTGGTCAGCCCATATCGACGGACTCTGCCCAGTCATGACCCTGGGCGTGCTGGTAGTGGTGGGCGGGCTCCTCGTGGTGTCAGCCGCGGCGCCGTGGCGGTGGCGTCAGCCCTCGACGCCGCCAGCCGCCGCCCCAGCCGCCATGGCGGAGGCCGCCTAGTCCGCGCGCAACCACGCGCCGGACCGCACGGTCTCGAGCACACCCGGGTCAGGAAGCTCGCGCTCGGATGGCCGCGATTAGCGCCGGAACCACCTCGTTCAGGTCGCCGATCACCGCGAACTCGGCGTGGGCGATGATCGGCGCGTCCGCGTCGGTGTTCACGGCCACGATGTGCCGGGCAGAAAGGCAGCCGGCCATGTGCTGGATCGCACCGCTAATGCCGCAGGCCATATACAGCTCGGGCGAGATTTTCGTGCCGGTCTGGCCGACCTGCTGCCGGTGCGGCCGCCAGCCCTGACTGGTCACCACTCGCGACACGCCCACCACGCCACCAAGGAGGTCCGCCAGCTCCTCCAGCGCGCTGAACCCATCCGGGCCACCGACACCGCGACCGCCGCCCACCACGACCCGGGCCGTGGCCAGTGACATGCCTGAGCTCTGCTCAGCCGACTCGGTCGCGCGCACCACAAGGTCGGGTTCGGACAGTACCGGCGTCACCGTGCGCACGCTCGGACGACGCCCGGCGCGGGCTGAAGACAGAAGACCCCTGTCAGCCGACTCAGCGCCGTTAACACCGGACGCGGCGCCATTACCACCCAGCACGGCACCGTTAACAGCCGACACGGCGCCGTTAACAGCCGACGCGGCACCGTCAGCAGCCGGCTGCCCGACCGCATCCGCCGCAACAGTCAGCAGCGCCAGCGACGCCTCAAGTACAGCGTCCTCCAGCACGCTGCCGGCCCAGCGCTGCCGTACGAGCCGCCAGCTGCTCGGACCAGCCGACTGGGCCGAAACGCAGTTCGCGGCGACCGGCAGGCCCGTCATGGCGCCGAGATGCGCCAGCACCTCGCTACCGTGATCGGTGGCGGCCGCCACAACGGCGCTCGCGCGGTCGGCGGCCGTTAGCTGCTCTATGCTCCGCGCCCACGCCACGGGCGCGTACGCAGTGAGTTCCGCGGAGCGCACCAGGCACACGTCAGTCGCGCCGCACTCGGCCAGCACGTCAGCGAACACCTCATCGTCCGGCTCCGGCTCGCCGACTCCGCCCGCCGGCGGGAACACGACAGCAGTCACGCTCTGAGCCGGCCCCGCGAGCGATGCCGCGAACGCAAGCGCACGCAGCGACGCCTCCGCGATGGCCGCACCGTCGCGTTCGGCCAGGCAGATTACCCCGCCGCCAGCGCCAAGCCCGGCCGCAGCGCCGCCAGCGCCGGTACCATCAGGCCCAAAATCGGTCCCGGTCACGCAGCATCGCCGCCGCTGCGGACAGCCGACGGGAGGACACCAAGCCCATTGAGGACGTCCAGCAGGGCGGGCACCGCGGCAGCGCCATGGCCGAGGATCTGCGCCCGTCGCGCCGAGCCAGCCGGGACCCGCAGGCCCTCCTTGCGCAGGCCGTCAGCTTTCCACTGCGGCCGCAGCACGGTGATCTCGGCTCGCTTTGCGCGCAGCCGACCCGGCAGCGACGGATATCTCGGCAGATTGATGCCCTCTTTCACAGTCACGACGGCCGGCAGCGCCACTTCGAAGACCTCCTGAGCACCGCGGTACTCCCGCGACCCGCGAAGCGTGGCGCCGGCAATCTCGAGCCGCTTAATCCCCGTCAGGCACGGGCGGCCCAGCGCGTGCGCGATTCTGACGCCCACCTGGTATCCACCGGTGTCCGCTGCTTCATTGCCAGCCAATATGAGCGGGAACGGGCTCGGTCCTAGTTCGCCAGCTGCATCGACGATCGCAGCCGCCGTCGCGTCGGGCCCCCATTCCCGCCCGTCGGTCTCCAGCAGGACGCCGCGATGGGCACCGAGCGCCATCATGTCGCGGAGCTGCTCGGCAGCCTCGGGCAGGCCCAGCGTGAGCACCGTAACGCTGCCGCCCTCGCGCTCGGTGATCTGCACAGCTTCCTCGACTGCGCACTCCTCGTGCGGGCTAACCGTGAACCCTGACATACGCGTGTCCACGTCCTGGCCGTCGGCGGTGACCAGCACTTTGCCGCCAACCATCGGCACTCGCTTCACGCATACCAGGACGTCCACCCGCTAGCTCCTGACCCGCTCGTTCGACGGGTCGAACAGCGGAGTCGAGCCAGCGACCGCCACCGTTACCGGGTACTGCTCGCCCATGTACTCGACGTTGAGTGGCTCGCCCACGACTGCCTGCTCGGGCGGAAGATACGACAGCAGCAGATGCTTGCCGACCGACGGCCCGGATCCAGCGCTCGTCACGAACGACCGCCGTCCGCGTGCATCGGTCAGCGGCTCGCCGTCCACAGACAGGGTTGGCTCACCGCCGAGCATGTAGCGCAGTTCACCTGACTCGGACACGTGGTCATCCACGATCAGCGTGCAGAGGACGGCGCTCGGCTGGGTCTCGCGCTGGCGCAGGTACGCGGTCTTGCCGACGAATTCCTGCTCCTTGACCTTCGGTCTCGTCATGCCGGCCTCGACGAGGTTGTAGCTCGCGTCGAGCTCTGCACCGTAGGCCCGATAGCCCTTCTCCAGGCGGCCGGTCGTGCCATAGACACCGATCCCGGCAGCCACCAGGCCCGCTGGCTCGCCCGCCTCGAACACTGCGTCCCAGAGCTTCGCGCCCTGCTCGATCGGCACGTAGAGCTCCCAGCCGAGCTCCCCCACATAAGAGATGCGGGACGCAAGCACAGTGATTCCCGCAGCCTCGATCTCCCGGCACGTCCCGAACGGGAATCCGGCGTTGGAGATGTCGTCGGCAGTGAGGTTACGCAGGATGTCGCGGGCCTTCGGACCCCACAATCCGAACGTCGTCCACGCCGATGTCACGTCCGTGACTGCAGCGGATCCGTCCGCCGGCAGGTGGTCGGTGATCCATTTGTAGTCCGTCATGCCGGTGGCGCCGCCGGTCACGACGCGGAAGTGCCTCGGGCCGAGGCGCATGATCGTCAGGTCGGCGCGGAATCCGCCCGCCTCGTCGAGGAACGAGGTGTAAACCACCCGACCGTTCGGCACGTGCATCTGAGCAACCGCGACCTTCTGGACGGCTTCCAGCGCTCCTGGGCCCGTCACGTCCAGAACCGCGAACGCGGACAGGTCGAATAGGCCGGCCGCGTCGCGCATGGCCAGGTGCTCGGCGTTGATGATCGGCGACCACCAGCGCGACTCCCACTCGCTCGGCCGGTCCATGAGCCGATCGGCGTACTTCTCCAGCAGGCCGGCGTTGGACTCGTACCAGAACGGCCGCTCCCAGCCCGCGGTCTCGTAGAACACCGCGCCGAGTGCGCGCTCACGCTCATAGGCCGGGCTGACGCGCACCGGCCGCCCGGACTCCCACTGCTCGTTCGGATGCACGATCCCGTACATCTTGTTGAAGCCCTCGCGCGCCCTCGCCGTGACGTGCGCCGTGGTCCGCTGATGCGGATAGAACCGCGAGATGTCGGCTTCGTGGATGTCGATCTCCGGCGTTACACCGCTCATCCACTCGGCGACGGCGCGCCCGATGCCTGGGCCCTCTTTGATCCAGCTGGCGGCTACCGACCACAAGCCGGGCACCTCCGGAGCCTCGCCTAGTACCGGGTGACCGTCCGGTGTCATGGAGATGAGCCCGTTGATGGCGTAGCGGACGCCCGCGTGCTCGTCGCCAAGCAGCTCGGGCATCAGCTCGAGCGCGAGCTCAAGCTGCGGGTCGAAGTCGTCTTGGGTGAACGGCATCTCGGTAGGCGACAGCACTGCTTCCTCTATCGACGGGATGTCGTCGGGCGCGACAATGATCGGCCGGTGCGCGTAGGAGCCCACCTCCATGTCGCCGCCGTGCTGGCGCTCGTACATGTTCTCGTCCACGTCACGCACGATCGGGTACGCGATCTCGCCCTCCGTGCCGTCGAACAGCGCTATCGGCCCGACGCTGATCATCTGGTGCGCGATCGGTGTCAGCGGTATCCGAGCGCCTGCCATCTTGGCGATGCGCGGACTCCACACCCCGCAGCAGATGGCGACGACGTCCGTTGCGATGTCACCCTTCGTAGTGCGGACGCCCGCGATCCGGCCGTCGTCTGATTTATCGATTCCCATCACCTCGGCGCCGGCGAGCACGGTGAGCGCGTCGAGCTGCTGGGCCCGCTCGCGCATGAGCGTCCCTGCACGCAGGGGGTCCACGACTCCGACTGTCGGGAAATGGGCACCGCCCAGTATCACCGAGTCGTCCAGGTACGGAACCAGCTTGCGCACGCCCTCGGGGGTCAGCAGCTCGGCCGGAATCCCCCAGGATTTGGCTTGCGAGCACCGGCGCCGCAGCTCCTGCATCCGGGCTTGCGTACGAGCGACCTCGATGCCGCCGCTCTCAGTGAAGACGCCGAGTTCCTTGTATTGCTCGGTGCTGTCCCTGGTGAGCTCCATCATCATCTTGGAGTACTCGATCGGGAAGATGAAGTTCGAGGCGTGCCCGGTCGAGCCGCCCGGGTTCGGCATCGGGCCCTTGTCCACCAGGACCAGCTCTGTCCAGCCGAGGCGGGCTAGGTGGTACGCCAGGCTGTTGCCGACGATGCCCGCTCCGATGATGACGGCACTGGCCCGCTCCGGCACTTGACTCATCTACCCTCCGCCACTCTCTGATGCGTACGGACTACAACACATCCGCTCGATCACGATGGACTGGCGGACTCCCCGTTGCCAGAAGAGTCCGCCAGCGCATGTTTTCGTTATACGGCTAGGCCGCGCCTCATTCGACCGGTATCTCCTTGTTGACGAGGCCGAGGTCGATGCCCTGGCGTCTACGCACGCCGCGCGCGATGGCATACACGACGATCGCCAGCAAGTACATCGCGCCCATGAACACCAGCGAACCCTTGTTGTTCACGAAGTACAGGCTGTTGGAGAACCACTCGACCAGGCAGAAGACAAGCAGGCCGATGGTCACCCAGCCGGCGATCAGGACGATCGGGACGCCGAGGAACTTGAACCGGCTGGCCGGCGACGCCGCCCACAGGTCCGGCTTACGCCATGGCAGGATCACCACGGCGATGGCGCTGAACAAGTACGTCACTGCGATGACCAGGGTCGCGTCCAGGAAGTAGCTGCGGAACGAGAGTGAGTAGGCGTAGACGGCCGACAGTATCGCCGCCGGGAACAGCATGAGGATCAGCGAGTAGAACGGCACTTTGCGCTTTTCCGACACCTCGGCGGCGCGGTCGGGCAGGACCCGGTCGAACGCCGCGGCGAAGATGACCCGGGTCGAGGACAGGAACAACGTGCCGACCCAGCCGAAGAACCAGAGGCTCAACGCCAGGATGAGAATGACCTGGAAGGCCGTATTGTGCACGAGCCAGCCCGCGAACAAGAACGGGTACGGCCAGATGCCGAACTGCGGGGTCAGGTTGTAATCCAGCGAGTTCAGGTTCTGGTAGAAGTCCCAGCCGATCGTCTTGGCCACCAGCAGCAGGAACACGATGGTCAGCAGGACGGTGATCCACAGCCCGGAGAACATGCCGGTGAAGACGCGCTTGAAGTCGCTCGCGCCGCGGATCTCGCCGTACAGTGTCGAGCCCCAGTTCGGCCACAAGATGAAGAACATCATGGCCGGAACCAGCAGCATGCTCGGCCCGATCGGCCCGAAGCCCAGGCCGTAGGTGCTGTAGCCGGCCTTGTGCGCGGCCGCGTTGGTGGCGGCGTACGCATTGTGCACGCCGAAGAGCTTCTGGCCCTCGTAGTTGAACGAGCTGACGAACGAGGCGTGGCTGTTGACCAGGAGCAGGATCACGATGATCGCGAATGCGACCAGGCCGCCTGCGAAGCACCACTTCTGGATCCGGGCATAGCCGGCCATCCCGAGCGAGACAAGCAAGCCTGCGATGACGATGGTGAGCAGGCAGACAACGAAGACGCCGTTCTTGGAGCCAAACCAGGCGGCACCGCTGGGGCTCCCGAGCGTCGCCCACAGCGGCTGGAACAGCTGTACCGACAGGATGTTGCCGTAGATCGGCGCCCACAGCCACAGGATGAACCACCAGCCGGTGACGGCCATCACGAAGCCGACGCCCCCACCAAAGGGCAGGATCCGTGTCTGCCACACGTAGTCGCCGCCAGCCCGCGGGATCGTAACGATCAGCCCGGTGTACGCGACCACCAGGAACGACACCAGGATCGCCGAGATCACGATCGACGTAATGAACTGGCCTTTGGGGAATGCCGGGCCGGCGAAGGTGAACTCGTAGATTCCCAGGGTGACAAAGTTCGTCGCCATGACCGCATAGATGATCGCGTCCCGTACCGACCAGCCGCGCACGAGCCCGGTCGCGTTGCGCAGGAACAGGGTCGGGGTTCCGCTCACGGATTCTGTCGCCATTTCCGCCTCTCAGTTAAGGGCGGCCAAGGTAGCCCGGCCGCCGGCTCTCGTTCCCTCGTGCGCCTGGCTCCCGGCCTTTCAGCCGTTCACAAGCAGGTACCTGCTGACTTTCGCCTTCTTTGCATCCAGTTCGAGCACAGCGCCCTGAAGCACGCCGTCGCCGTACACGCTGCCGGGATTGATCGCCAGCGTGCGGCCGAGCCGCTTGATCGCCCTGCTCTCGTGGATGTGGCCGTGCACTGAGAGCATCGGCTGGTGCTTGAGAATCGCGTCCCGGACCGCCTTCGAGCCCACCGGCTTCATCGCCGCGCCGCCGTGCATCGGGCGCAGGTTCTCATCCAGCGCGGGGGCGTCGTCAAGCCCGGTGCCATACGGCGGCGCGTGGAAGTTGAAGATGGCCCGGCCCATGTCTGGCACCAGCGCAGCGAGCGCCTCGATCTTGGGCGCGAGTTCCTCCTCGGGCGCCTCGCGGTAGGTATTCCAGGGAGTCGGATTCGTCCACCCCATGGAGACAAGGGAGAAGCCGCCCAGGTCCATCAGCTTGCCCTCCGCGAAACTCACGCACGGCGAGGACTCGATGACGGCGTCGATCTCAAAGATGTCGTCGTTGCCGCCGTTGAGGATGCACGGGATCTGGCCGCCCTTTAGCTTGCCGTCGGCCATGTCCAGCCACCGGTCGAGCGAGCTGATCATTTCCTTTTCAAACCGCTGGCCGACTGCGCCCTCGTTCTCGCCGAGGTGCTGCAACTCGTCGGGGCTGACTATGGCCGGGTAGAAGCCGCTATTGCGGATCCGGGTCATGATCGCGTCGAGTGCTTCCTTCGACTCGAGCTTGTGCGTCTCGCCGCGGACGGTGACCTGCCAGTAGCCGGGGTGCGCCACGATCGGGACCATGGCCTTCCCGGTGACGTCACCGCCGAGCACGACAAGGTCGGCCTTATAGAAGGCCGCCGAGTTCAGGAACTTGCGCCAGCAGACCTCGGAGCCGTGAATGTCGGTCGCAAAAAAGATCTTCATCTGCTGATCACGCCTTTGCTGGTCCGCTTGAGAATCGGTGTAGCAGCATGCGTAACCGGGCGTCAAGGACTAAACGCGGCGCAATGGCCGCCTTGCCTGCACAAATTGGTGCCCGATTGGCTAGGCGGCGCGTCAGTGGCCGACTTCCTCCGGTAGCTCATACCAGCGGACCCGGTCGCCGACGTTCGCGCGAAGCTTCCATTTCATGCCCTTGGGCACCGCGCGCGCGCGCTCCGAAAGCCGCGCGGCGTTTTCGAGCGGATCGTATGGTGCCGATTGCGGTACCAGCTCCGGCTTGTCCGCAGCGTGCCCCGGCAGCTTGTCCAGGTTGCCCGTAACTGTTCGCCACCAACCCCAGTCGGCAGCGAGCAGCTGGCCGAACCTCTCTGTGTCGAGCGTTACCTGGCCGCGCGGAGCTGAGGCGGCCGGTCCGACCGACAGCCCGGCGAGCAGCTGGAAGATGTCCCGCGCGTCTTTCTCATTTAGCTCGACGATCTGCAGCTTCGACAGCAGGATGTCGACGGCGTCCAGCGTGAACGGGAGCCGGCCGTAGCCTGCCCGGAAGTCCAGCATGTGGCACATCGTCAGCCGGTCAACCATCACGTCGATCGGGCGGCCGGAGGGAGCGACGAAATACATCTGCCGGTCTCCGTTGAGGTTGTTGAACCGGCGGTCCGGCTGGCAGCCCTTGTCCTCCAGGAATGCGGCGGTTGCTTTTCGGCCCTTCGACAGGCAGCCGAAGTCCATGTCCTGACCGGCCCGAAGGCGAGGCGGGAGGCCGGGCGTCAGGACCCGGACCGCGAGGCCGCCGAGCAGCTTGAGGCCTACGCCGGCCTTCTCGGCAGCCTGAGCGAGCGTGAGCGCCTCGGGCAAGGGATCGTCTGCTACTGCTTGCGGTGACTGGTCCGGCTCTGCCACGGCTGCTCCCGGTGCGTGCGGGGACGGTAGACGTCAACCGCACCATACAGCGCAGTGGAGACACGGCGGCAGGTCTGCAGAATGGCGAGAGTTAGCTACTCCTGCTCATCTATAGGAACATCAGTAGGCAACCCTCGCTAAAGGGCGACGTCAATCTAGACGCCGGCGGAGCCGCCTCACGTCCGGCCGCCGCTACTTTGCCGGACTCGGCTCGCGGCGGGGACGCAGCCGCCACTACTCGGCCTGCCGGCTCGATGAAACAACCTGTCGGCAAGGCCGCGACCAGATCTACTCGGGTGGCCAGCCGCTTCCAGTTGGTCCAGACTCTGTCGGCGGCCGAGACCCGGTGGCCGTGGCCCCGGTCGCGGCCCTGGCGCCAGCTCCTGCGCCCACTCTGCCCGCCTCGCGCTCGCTCTCGCGCTCCGCGGCCTGCACATCGGCCGCTCGATAGGTGTCCGCCGTGGCAGCTTCGCGTGGCTGCGGTATCGCCTCGACCGGCTCGGCCCATAGCGGCTCTAGCTGCCGGCCGCTATGCGTGGCCTCGAAGGCCCCGCCCGCCACCTCGGTACGCGGTGGCCTGCCGTGATGCTTCCAACGCGGATGGAAGCTCGCGTAGTAGACCAGGGAGATCCAGAACGTCAGCGCTACCGCGATGACGATCGGCATCACGATGAGACTTATGTGCGATCCGGCCATGAGACACTCACCCCCTAGCCCAGTTAGTACCCGCCTGGGCCGAATGCATCACGACTAGTAACTGACTGATAACTAGCGGTTATCGGGAGGAATCAGGATCCAGCTGCCGGTACGGGACATCAGATCTCGCCGGTGAGTGCGCCATCCGGCCCACCGAGCCGCGACCGGGCGGCACGCCGTCACCCTCCGCGTCCGCACACCGCAGCGATCAAGCGCTCGCTACGCCTGCGAGATCGAGTTCAATGCATCCGGGCAGATGCGCACCGAAGCTGGTCTGGGCAGGTTATTGCACGACGCGAGCGGTTCGCGGGACGGTTGCGGCAGGTGAAACTTTCCAGGTATGTCCAGAACCTGGTTGCGGCTCCGACCAACGGCCGGACGCGGACAGAGAAGGAGCCACACGATGAAGTACATGATCATGATGTTCGGCGGTCTCGGTGCCGCCACGCAGAACCGGTCGGCGGAGTGGATCGCTGGTATGCACGAGCTGCTGATGAAGCTGGATACCGAGTTGAAGGAGTCGGGTGAATGCGTGGCCAGTGACGGGCTCGTAGATCCCGGCCAGGCCAAAACCGTCCGCTTCGTCGGCGGCGCTCCTGTGCCGACCGACGGGCCGTTCGCCGAGGTCAAGGAGTCCCTGGCCGGCTATTGGATCATCGAGGCGGACGAGGACCGGGCGCTCCAGATCGCCTCCCAGGTAGTCGCCTACACCGAATATCCGATGGAAGTTCGGCGGATCATGGACCACACCGCGCAGCCGTGACCTATCCGCTCAACCCCACGCCGTGACCGATCAGGATCGGATCGAGGGCCTGCTGCGCGAGCTCGCTCCGCAGGTCCTTGGCGTGCTGGTCCGTCGGTACGGCCAGTTCGACGCGTGCGAGGACGCCGTGCAAGAGGCGCTGCTCGCCGCGACGGTGCAGTGGCCGGGCGAAGGAGTACCGAAGCAACCGCGCGCCTGGCTGCTCACCGTGGCCAGCCGCGCGCTTGTCGATGCCTGGCGAATCGATAGCGCCCGGCGCCGCCGCGAAACCGCTGCGGCACGTGACCCGACCGACCAGGCGTCCAGCGCCGACTCGATCGGCGTCCCGGACGGCGACCTGGCCGACGTCGGCCGCGACGACACACTCGCGTTGCTGTTCCTGTGCTGCCATCCGGCCCTGTCGCCCGCCTCGCAGCTCGCGCTGACCCTGCGCGCGGTTGGCGGCCTAACTACGGCGCAGATCGCGGCCGCGTTCCTAGTCCCCGAGACCACGATCGCCAAGCGAATCGTCCGCGCCAAGCAGCGCATTCGTCAAGCCCGGACCCGGTTCGAGCTACCCGGCCCGCCACAGCGCACCGAGCGACTCGGCGTCGTCTTGCACGTGCTGTACCTCATCTTCAACGAGGGGTACACGACAAGTTCGGGACCGGCGCTGCTAAGGACGGACCTGACCGCCGAGGCGATCCGGCTCACCCGCTTGCTTCACCGCCTGCTACCCGGTGAGGTCGAGGTCGCCGGGCTGCTCGGGCTGATGCTGCTCACCGACGCCCGCCGCGCAGCCCGCATTGACCCCGACGGGCGCATCGTGCCCCTCGCCGAACAGCCACGAGACCTATGGGACAGCGCCGCCATCGCCGAAGGGCAAGCAATCCTTACCCAGACTCTCGGCACCGGTCCTGTCGGCGCCTACCAGCTCCAAGCCGCGATAGCCGCGCTCCACGACGAGGCCCCCACCGCTGAGGCCACCGATTGGCCGCAGATCCTGGCGCTCTACGACGTCCTTGCCACCGTCGCGCCCGGACCGATCGTCACGCTGAGCCGCGCCGTTGCCCTTGCCCACATCCACGGACCCCGAGCCGGACTCGGCCTGATCGGAACCCTGGACGCCGACGGGCGGATGGCCCACACCCACCGCCTCGAAGCGGTACGCGCCCACCTGCTCCAACAGGCCGGCGACACGACCGCAGCACGAGCCTCATACCTCCGGGCCGCGAAAATGACGGCGAGCCTGCCCGAACGACGCTACCTCGAACTACGCGCAGCCTCGCTCCACGACCCCACATCCGCCGCCGACCCAGGCGGCTGACCTTGCTACTGCCGCTCTGACGTCAGTGCGACCGGAGGTGATCGGATGCGTCGGCGATCACCTGGAACGTGGCCAGGCTGGGGTCGGCGGCATACGCGATCCGGCCGCCATCGGCTGCCACTTCACGAAGGGCGTCGACAGCAGCAGCCGTGATCAACTCGCCGGGCGCCAGGACGGGAATGCCCGGCGGATACGGCGCGATCAGCTCGGCACTGACCCGGCCGATAGCCGCGGCGGCCGGCACGGTCTCGTTGGCCGCGAAGAATGCCTCGCGCGGCGCAAGCACAGTTTGCGGCACGACCGTCCAGGACGCGGCGGTCGCGGGATGGCGCGGTGCACCGCGATGCCGTTCGATCGCCCGGATGAGCAGCTCGATGAAGGCGGCTATCTGGTACTCGTCGTCGGCGATGGTGGGAATGGGGATCACCGTGTCGCGGTCGGCCATCTCCACGGGCATTCCGGCGGCGATGATGTCCGCTTCGACCTTGTTCCCGTGCGCGCCCGTGGCCGCAAGCTGGACGACCAGCTTGGTCGGCTCAACGCCCGGCCCGTCGAGCACGTTGACGCCAGCCACCTCGCGTAGCCGCTTCCGGGCTGCGGCGACGCCCCGGATGAGGCGGCCGCAGAGGCGCTCCCCGTCGGCTGCCAGCAGAGCGCGCGCCGCATCGATGCTTGCCATGATCGAGCCGGTCGGGCTCGTCGTGTGCGTCGCCTCAAACGCACGGTCCAGCCGCGCCGCCGATATCCGCGCCGTGTTCGCGAGTACCAGCGCACCCTGGGTATAGGCGGGCAGCGCCTTATGCGCGCTCGTGACCATCGCGTCCGCGCCGGCGGCGATCGCGTGCAATGGCAAGTCAGGGTGAAAGCCCAGGTGCGCCGCCCAGGCCGCGTCGATGATGAGCGGGACGCCCGCCTCGTGGGCCGCGTCGGCGTGCCCGCCAAGATCGCTGATAGTGCCGACGTACGTGGGATCCCCGAGGAAGACGGCGCACGCGTCTGGATGCGCAGCGAGCGCGTCGCGAACCGTCTGCACCGCGACGCCGGCCGGCAGCCCGGACGCTGGATCGATCTCGGGCCGGACCCAGACTGGCCGCAGGCCAGCGAGGACGAGCCCGAGCAGCAGCGACCGGTGCAGCGTCCGGTTGATGATCACTTCCTGGCCAGGCTGGCCGACGGCGAGCGCGAGCGCCTGGTTGCCGTG
Organism: Streptosporangiaceae bacterium; assembly: GCA_035472835.1. Classification (GTDB taxonomy): domain Bacteria; phylum Actinomycetota; class Actinomycetes; order Streptosporangiales; family Streptosporangiaceae; genus JAJYUU01. Next base: position 61,556 of record DATIOU010000183.1, read on the forward strand.
CGTCGAGCCCGCGACCGAGAACCGGCACCAATCGGCGCCCCACAGCCGCGCTGCCCGGCTCTCGCATTCGACCCGCAGGCTGTCAGCGTGCTTGATCGTGTCGAGTCCGCCGTAGAACGGCGCGTCGCCGGCGACCACCGCACCGACCAGATCCTGCCGCTGCTTGTGACCGGGCACGCTCATTGGCAGCAGCTCGCCCGCTTCGGCTCGTCCGGTGAAATCCAGCCAGGCCGCAAGCATCGGCGCATCGAAGCGGAGACCGAGCGGATCGCGCGGATCCATCCCGTCCTTCACCGGCAGCTACCGGTCGTCATCGGGGCCTGCGGTGTGCGTGTAGAACGGGGCCGTCTCGGCCGGCAGCGGGGAATTGCCGAGGATAAGGTCGGCCGACTTCTCGGCAATCATCATCACTGGAGCATAGATGTTGCCATTGGTCACGTACGGCATGGCCGAGGCATCGACCACGCGCAGGCCCTTCAGCCCGTGCACCTGCATAGTGTCCGGGTGGGTGACGGCCATCGGCCCCGTTCCCATCGCACAGGTGCAAGAGGGGTGGAGCGCCGTCTCGCCGTCCCGGCGGACCCAGTCGAGGATCTGTTCAGGTGTTTGCACGCCCGGCCCTGGCGACAGCTCGCCGGCGTTGAACGGGTCCATGGCGCGCTGGTTGAGGATCGCGCGCGCGACGCCGATCGCCTCAACCCACTCGCGGCGGTCCTGGCTTGTCGACAGGTAGTTGAAGCGCAGGGCTGGCTTGACGGCCGGATCGGCCGACATGATGCGGACCGTCCCGCGGGCGTCGGAGTTCATCGGGCCGATGTGCACTTGGTAGCCGTGGCCGCCAGCGGGCGCGGAGCCGTCGTAACGGACAGCGATCGGCAGGAAATGAAACATCAGGTTGGGGTAGGCGACGTCGTCATTGCTGCGGGCGAAGCCGCCGCCCTCAAAGTGGTTGGTAGCGCCGGGCCCGTCGCGCAGGAAGAGCCAGCGGGCGCCGACCAGCGGCCGGTTCCGCCACTTGAGCGCGGGTGCGACCGAGACTGGCTGCTTGCAGCCGTGCTGGACGTAGACCTCAAGGTGATCTTGAAGGTTCTCGCCGACGCCGGGCAGCTCATGGCGCACCTGGACGCGAGCCTGCTGCAGGACGTCTGGCCTGCCGATGCCGCTGACCTGCAACAGCTGCGGACTGTTGATCGCGCCGCCGCACAGAATGATTTCTCCGGCCCGCGCCGTGTGCTGCTGGCCGCCGCGCCGGTACTCCACGCCGGTCGCCCGGCTGCCATCGAGCCGGATCTTTGTCACGAACGCGCGCGTGCGGACGGTCAGGTTCGGCCGGCTCAGGACTGGATGCAGGTAGGCGCGCGCAGCGCTGAGCCGGCGGCCGCGGTGCAGGTTCCGGTCGAACGGCGCAAAGCCTTCCTGCCGGTACCCGTTGACGTCGTCGGTCAGCGCGTAGCCGGCTTGCTGCACGGCCTGGAAGAAGGCCTGAAACAGCGGATTGCCGACGGGTCCGCGCTCGAGCACGAGTGGGCCGTCGCCGCCGCGGTACTCATCGGCCCCGGCCAGGCACGTTTCCATCCGCTTGAAGTACGGCAGGCAGTGGGCGTAGTCCCAGCTGGCCATGCCAGGATCCGCGGCCCAGCGGGCGTAGTCGAGCGGGTTGCCGCGCTGGAAGATCATGCCGTTGATGCTGCTCGAGCCGCCCAGCACCTTGCCCCGGGCGTGGTAGATCCGGCGGCCGTTCATGTGCGGCTCGGGTTCGGACTCGTACTGCCAGTCGTAGAACCGGCTGCCGATGGGAAACGTCAGCGCGGCCGGCATGTGGATGAAGACGTCCCACTTGTAGTCGGGACGACCCGCCTCGAGCACGAGCACGCGGTTCGCTGCGTCGGCGGAGAGGCGGTTCGCCAGCGCGCAGCCAGCCGACCCGCCGCCGACGATGATGAAGTCGTAACTCGATTCGCTGGCCGCCATTACGCCCGAATCGTAGCCGCGTCTTTCCATGATCAGGAAAGATTTGACGTTGGGGACGTCAAGTCTTTCGCGCTAATTAGTATGCGGGGCGCCGCGGTAAGTTCCGAAGGACCAGCGGTTGCCTTCAGGGTCACGGACCGCGAAGTCGCGCGAGCCGTAGTCGGTGTCGTGCAGCCCAGTCAGGACTTCCGCGCCCGCCGCCGTAGCACGAGCGAAGAGCTCGTCCGGCTCGTCCGTGACCACATAGGCGCCGAAGCCACCCGGAGTCAGCGACCAGCCATCGTCGGAGTCCGCCTCGCGGACCGAGCCAAGCATGACGCCGCCGCCAGCCGGCCAGGACAGCTCGGCGTGCTCGACGCGGTCCCCATCGCCGTAGACCGCTGTCGCCGCGAAGCCGAACGCGTCGACGAGGAACCGGATCAGCGCCCGGGCATCGCGTGCCCGCAGCGTGGGCCAAACCTGAGGTGCTGGAGTCTTGTCGTTCATACGACCAGCCTCCATGCAGCTACGCCGCGGCGGCTTGGAAGTTTCGGAACTCCTCAGCCAGCCACCTCGTCGGCGAGCAGCCGGCGATAAGGCCGAACTCCCTATCGAGGTGCGCCTGGTCGAAGTAACCGCAGGACGCCGCGATGTCGGCGAGAGCAAGGCGTTCGCCAGCCGCCGCGCGGCGTTGCAGCGCGCGCCTGGCCCGATCGAAGCGGATCACCCGGGCGGCGGCCTTGGGCGACAGCCCAGTCTCGGCTCTGAACATGCTGCGGAGGTGGCGCTCGCTCCACCCTGTCTCCGCGGCCAGCGCGCTTACGGGTGCCGACCCGCCGGACGCGAGCAGCCGCCGCCAAGTGAAGCTCACCTCCGCGCTGATGTCGACACCGGTTCTGTCGTCGGCCCGCGCGAGGCGCGCCATCAGGGCCTGATCCAGGACGTCGAACCGCTCGGCCCAATTCGCGGCGGACCGCAGCCTGTCGCTTATTTCGCGCGTCCGTGGCCCGAGGACGTCTTCGGCCGGAAAGTCGTGGCCGGCCAGTTCACCGGCGGGCACTCCCAGCAGGGCTCGAGCACCGAGTGGGCCGACGGCTAGCTGGATGCCGGACTGCCGACCATCGTGCGTGATGATGGCGGGCACCGTGTGCAGGCCGCCGACGAGACTGTCGTAGCTGTCCGACGGCTGTGCTGGATCGGGGTGAGCGAGGATGTCAAGCGACTCGTTCAGCGTGAAAATCAAGGTGAGGTACGGCGACGGCAGGCCTCGGTGCCTGCCGGGTTCGATACCCGCATGGCGATATCCGATGTAGCTGTCGACCAAGCCGCGCAATCCCGCAGCGGGTGCTCGCCACACCTGCTCGTTGACGACGGTCGCGGCTGCGCCGTCGGCTATGGCTGCCTCGTCCACGAACCTATTCTCACTCACATGTCAGCCTTCGCACCTCACGCGCGGTTGGCAGTCGGCGGCTGGGGTCGACGGCCAGCGGCCGACGGTCGGCGACGAATAGTGATCCGATCGTAATTCGATTAGTATTTCGAAGAATTTCTGCATCTGATATGCTGTTCGAAAGTGTGTATAGCATCGCGGACGTGACTTCCCAGGAACTCAGCACTACCGCGATGACGGCCGCCGCAGCACGAGCTGCCCACCTGATCGTTGACCAGGCCCCGTTCATCTTTGCCGACACCCGCGCGGCCGCGGTCCTCGGCGAGCACGCCGATGAGCTGATCACCTACCACCGCGAGCACGGGAATCACCCCATCCTTTCTGCTGCGCGGGGTCAGGTGATCTGCCGGAGCCGATACGCCGAGGACCGACTCGAAGCCGCTGTGGCGCGGGGCGTGCGGCAGTACGTCATGCTCGGAGCCGGTCTGGACACGTTTGCATACCGCTCGCCGCTGGCCGCGACTGTCCGGGTGTTCGAGGTGGATCACCCAGCCACGCTAGCGTGGAAACGGTCCGCCCTCGCGGCCGCGAGGCTATCGGTCCCCGGCAGCGCGTTCTTCGTTCCCGCCGATCTGGCCGTCGACTCGCTGTCGGACGCACTGCGCGCGGCCGGCTTTGCGTTCGGCGAGCCAGCCGTGATCAGCTGGCTCGGCGTGCTGATGTACCTCGATCGCGATGCCATTAGCAGGACGCTCGCTGACCTGTCCGACTGCGCGTCCGGCACAGAGCTCATCACGGACTACATGCTTCCGCACGAGCTGCGAGACGAGGCGGCCGATCAGTACGTCGAATTAGTCGGCCCTACAGCGGCTGAACACGGCGAGCCGTGGCTCAGCTTCTTCACGCCGACGGAGGTTGGCGGGCTGCTAGCCCGGCACGGCTTCGGCGCGACGGCGCACGTAAGCCAGCGTGACGCTGTCCCGGCGGCGCTGTGGCAGCGGACCGACGCACTGCGGCCCATCGACTTGTCTGTGATCGCCTGCGCTCGCGTCGGCGGACCCTAGGTCGTACAGTCGCTGCGTGCAGTTCGAGCCGCGCCTGCGCCAGGGCCTCCACGACGGCAGCATCACGGTGGCGTTCCGCCGCTGGCGACGCAGCCAGGTAGTGGCCGGCCACAAGTACCGGACTGGCCAGGGCATAGTCCTTGCCGAGAGCGTCGACGTCATTACCGCTGCCGACATGACGCCCGAGCTTGCGCGGGCGGCTGGCTATCCTGATGTCCCGGCCGCAATTGCGGATCTGCGCGGTGACGCGGACCTGCCGCTGTACTGCGTGCGGTTCCGCCTGGTTGAGGGCCCCGATCCGCGCGACGAGCTGGCAAGCGCCGCAACGCTGAGTGAGGATGAGGCGGACGCCATCGCCACCCGCCTCGCTCGGATGGACGCCGGCAGCAAGCGCGGCCCCTGGGCGCTGGCCGTGCTGAACCAGATCGCCGAGCGACCGGCCGTGGTATCTACCCAGCTCGCTGAGACGCTCGACTGGGACCGGGCCGACTTCAAGCTGCACGTCCGGCGCCTCAAGGCGCTGGGGCTGACCATCAGCCTTCAGGTTGGCTATCGCCTCTCACCCCGAGGTGCGGCCTACCTGGCGAGCGCGGCGAGCCGCCGACAGATGTAGGGCGACAGTGCGGCGCCGCCTGGCTAGCTAGTAGCCGGCCACCGGATCGACGACCCCGGCAAGCGGCTCACCGGCAGCGAACCTGGCCACGTTCTCCTGGATTCGGCGCGCCAACGGCCGTTCGATCATTTCCAGCGTGTCGGCCGTATGCGGCGTGACGATGCAGCGCGGTTGCGTCCAGAGCGGGTGTCCGTCGGGCAGCGGCTCGGGATCGGTCACGTCGAGAGCAGCCCCGGCGATGGTGCCCTCATCGAGAGCCGCTACAAGCGCGCTGGTGTCTATGTGCCTGCCGCGAGCGACATTGACCAGCCAGCTGTCCGGCCGCATGACGGCGAGCTGCGCGGCGCCAATGATCCGCTCGGTCTCCGGCGTAAGCGCCAGCGCGAGGAAGACGACCTTAGCGTCCGCGAGCGCTTCGCCCAGCCGGTCAGTGGGCATCGTGCGGGCCGCGCCCGGCACCGGATCGTGGGTGCGCCGGACGACGGTCGCCGTGACCCGAAAGGGCCTGAGTAGTTCGAGCAGGCTCGCGGTGATCCCGCCGCCACCCAGGATTGTCACGCTCACTTCGTACAAGGAGACGCCGCCTGGGCTGCCCCACGACCGCGCGACGACCCGCTCGGGCAGCATCCGCAGGCCGGCCAGCGTGAGCATGAGCGCGTGCTCCGCCACCGCCTCGGCGAACGCGCCTTTGGCGCACGTCCACATCCGCCCCGGGCTCAGCAGTCCTCCTGCGGCGACGCGCTCCACGCCCGCCGAGGACAGCTGAATCCAGCGCGGGTCGGTCACGTCGATTGCGCGGGCAAGGCCCGGCGTGTCCCACGACGCCAGCCACACCAGGCCGTCAGCGCGGGCGTCCCCATCCACAGGCAGTCCGCCACTGGCCCGGACGGCTTCGTCGACTGATTCGGTATGGAACGGCGCGACGGCGATGCGCGGTCGTGTCACGCTGCAAGACCCTAGCGCGAGAATTCCCCGTCGCGGCACGCCCTAGTCCGCCGGGCGCGGCGCAACTTACCGCAGCGTGATCGTGTTGCCAGAGATCAGCCCGGCCGCATCCGAGGCGAGGTAAGCGATCACGGCCGCAACCTCTGCAGGCGTCGCGACGTGGAAGAGCGCCGGGCTGGCCCTGACTGCGGCGCGAACTGAATCGGTCACCCAGCCGGTGTCGGTGACCGGCGGGTGCACCATGTTCGCGGTCACGCCGTAGTCGGCAAGTTCGGCCGCGGCCGACATCGTGTAGCTGACCTGCGCTGCCTTAGCAGCACCGTAGGAGACCTCCTGCGGGAAGCCGAGATCGCCGCCGGAGGTGAGGCCGACAATGCGTCCCCACGTTCTGCCGTTGTCGATGTGACGGCGCGCGAACTCGCCGATCAGCAGCGCCGCCGCCATAGCGTCGACCCCGAACTGCTGCTGCCACGTCGCCGCGGTGACCGGACGCAATGCGCGCCCGAAGCCGTCTGCCGCGGCCGGCGCGAACGTGTCCTGGATCCATCCGGTCGCGTTGTTGACCAGGATGTCGACCGGGCCAAGCTGGTCCTCGGCGGCGTCGAACAGGGCTGCCGGAGCAGCGGGGTCAGACAGGTCGGCTTCAACCGCAATGGCCCGTCCGCCGCTCGCTGTGATCTGCGCGGCGACGTCGTCGGCACTACCAGCGCGACCGTCACGGTAAGTCTGCGGGATACCGGGATCGGGCTCGTCCTGAAGCCGGAAGTAAGTGCAGAGGACCGCGCAGCCCTGCGCGGCCAGCGCTGTCGCGGTCGCCGTGCCGATGCCGTGGTTTGCCCCGGTCACCAGGGCCGTATGACTGCCGGTCATCTCATCAACCTCCAGCGAAGCGGGTCCTGACCGTAGCCGGCCGCGCTGCTGGAAGCCCACCAGTTATTCCGGTCGGTCTCTTACCGGATCGGCTCGCCAGTCTCGCCCTCCGCTCGCACCTCCCGGCCGGCGAGCAGGTAATACGTGAGGCCGCCGACAAGCAACCCGGTGAAGACGCTGAAGTCCGATGCCCCCGCGATACTCGACACCGGGCCCACCGAGCCGAGCACTCCCCCGCTGCTGGCGTTGAGCCACATGTAGGCGGCGACACCGCCGAGTATCTGGGCCACTATCGCAGGCCAGTGCACACCACCGGAGCGGAAGTAGAGCCCGCCTCGGTCCGCCAGCAGCCCGTCGTGGTCGTAGCGGTTCCGGCGAAGCCAGCTGTCCACCAGGTAGATGGCGCACCAGGGCGCCAGCCACACGATGATGTAGAGCAGGAAGCCGGCCAGGAGCCCGAAGAAACTCCTGGACAGGACGGCGTACGCCCCGATGCCCCCGCAGACAACCGTGTCGATCGCAACGCAGTGCAGCCGCTTGAGCCTGGGAATCAGGCTCTGCAGCGTAACTCCCGACGAGTACAGGTCCAGCGTGTTGATGGCGAAGAGCTGGACTATCGCAAAGACGAGGAACGGCACGACGAACCAGCTCTGAAAACCAGCTACCAGTCCGGTCGGTGAATTGGCCGCCGAAGGCACCGCCGTGCCGACGGCCGAGCCGAGGATCTCGAGCAAGGCGGACGGGATCGCGGCGCCCAGGGCCACCGCGACCACGATGGGTGTGCCGCGAGTCGCAGCAGGCAGATAGCGCGAGTAGTCGTTGGCGTTCTCGGTCCAGCCCAGGCCTCCGGCTGAGATCACGAGCGCCAGGAACACTGTCACCATCCCCCAGCTGGCCCCGTGCGATGCCGCGTGCAGGCTCGCCTTGCCTGCGGTGAGGGCGGCCATCACGGCGAACAGCACTACGAACGGGATGGCGAGCCAGCGGAGTACCGTCAGCATGGCCGCGTGCCCGAGCGTAGGCAGCACCGCCTGGATGGCAACGGCCGCGATGAGAAAGACGACCCTGGCCGGCGTCCCGGCGCTGAAGCCGGCCCGGCCTGCCAGGACGACGGCAGCGAACACGATAAAGGCGATGCCCTCGATCTCGAAGCCCACCTGAGTGATCCAGTTGAAGAACGACGGCATTTTGTTGCCCCTGGGCCCGAACGCGGCCCGGCTTATCGCAAAAGTCGTCGTGCCGGCGCGCGGTCCCTGAACGCTCGCCAGGCCGGTCAGCACGTATGAGAGGTTCCCGAGGAGGACGACGACGGCCGCCTGCGCGAACGAGAGCCCGAGGAACACAACGGCTATGGCTCCGTAGTACACGTACTCGACGTTCCAGACCGCGCCTGCCCACATCCAGAACAACGCGCGCGGCCGTCCCCACCGGTCATGGCCTGGCACATGCTCGATGCCGCGCCGCTCGATGGTCGTTATCGACGGCGCACTCCCGCCGGGCGGGCCGGGATCCCCCGATATCGCCACAGACCCCCTTCCTCGCCGAGCCCAGATTTAACGCAGCCCGGACATTACTACGTCGCTCGCTGGCGGGAATCGCCCGGCCATCGCCGGTCTGGGCCAGCCCCACGCTGACCTCTAGCATCATTGACATGGCTGAGACCGGCGGGCCCGACGTGCACTTGCAGACGGACGCGGAGCTTCAGGCCGGCCGCGTCGGGCCTCTCGTCCCGCATCGCTCCGCTCGGTGCAGGCTCCCAGGCGCGTTCCGTGGGCGTCGATCATGTCGGTGCGCCTGCGGACGCGGCTCACCGGACCAGTTTTCACGGCTCAGGTGCCCGCAAAAGGAGCAAATCAGGCGCGAAAGTGCACCTCCGCCGTGAAATATCGCACCCAAGATCAACTAGGCCGCCTCGGCGACAGGACAGCGCGCGGTTAGCCCGCGACTCGCGGCCGACTCGCCATCTTCGCCGCTAACTGACCTCGCGAGACCTAGCGCCAGCTAGTTGACCTTGCGGTCAAAGCCGTCCCAGTAGGGCTGCCGCAGCTTGAACTTCTGGAGCTTGCCCGTAGCCGTCCGCGGCAATGCATCGCGCACCTCGACGGACGTTGGGCACTTGAAGTGCGATAGCCGGTCCCGGCAGTGCGCGATCAGGTCGGCCTCCGTGGCGCCGTCGGGTGTTCGGAGCACGACGAGCGCCTTCACCGTCTCTCCCCACTTGGGGTCCGGAACGCCGATCACGGCCGCTTCAGCCACGGCCGGGTGCTGGTAAAGGCAGTCCTCCACCTCGACGGAGCTGACGTTCTCGCCGCCGGAGATGATGACATCCTTCTTCCGGTCTGAAATCACCAGGTAATCGCCGACCTCGATATGACCCTTGTCGCCGGTGCGGAACCAGCCGCCGTCGAGCGCCTTCGCAGTCTCATCCGGCTGCTCCCAGTAGCCGGCGAACACGTGATTGGACCGCGCTAGCACCTCGCCGTCCTCGTCGGTCCTGATCTGCACGCCAATGGCCGGCACGCCGGCCCGCGACTGCAGCCGCGCCCGCTCGGCTGGTTCGACGTCGTCCCACTCGGCCACGGCGCGGTTGATGGTGAGCAGCGGCGCCGTCTCGGTCAGCCCGTAGATCTGAATGAACTCCCAGCCCAGCTCTGCCTCGACCCGCTCGATGGTCTTCGATGGCGGCGGCGCACCGGCGACGACCATCCGGACGGTCCCGGCGCCAGGTACGAGGCGGCCGGCGGCGCGGCGGTCGGTGGCAGCGCCCAGGATCGCGGCCACCACGGCCGGGGCGCCGCAGAGTAGCGTCACGCCGTGGGATTCGATCCGCCGCAGGATCTCCTCGCCATCGATCTTGCGAACCACGACCTGCGGCACGCCCATGCCGGTGACCGCATACGGCATGCCCCAGCCGTTGCAGTGAAACATCGGGAGTGTGTGCATGAACACGTCGCGGTCGGTGACTGCCGTGTGCCAGCCGAATATCGCCGCGTTCAGCCAGCAGTTGCGGTGCGTGAGCTCGACGCCCTTAGGCCTGGCCGTCGTGCCGCTTGTGTAGTTGATGCTCGCCGTCGCGTCCTCGTCGGCGGCCCACTCGGCCGGCTGCGCCCCGTCAGCCGCGGGCGCGAACAGCTCCGCGTCAGACACGCCATCCAGCAGGATCTTGTGCTTGGCGCTGATCCCGCGGAGGCTGTCGTCCGATTCAGGGTCGACGAGCAGCACGGAGGTGCCGGAGTGGTCGACGATGTAACCGATCTCGTCGGCGTTGAGCCGGTAGTTGATCGGCACCAGGATCCGGCCGTAGGCACTCACGCCGAAGTACGAGATGACGAACCTGGTGGCGTTGGGGCTCACGATTGCCACCCGCTCGCCCTGATCCACGCCCATCCGGTCCAGGGCCAGGGCCATGCCTCGCGCACGACTGTCCAGCTCACGGTAGGTGAGCCCGCCGAGCGATCCCGCCGTCGAAGGTTCGTCAACGACGGCAGTCCGGTCACCGTAGACAGCGGCCGCGCGGCTCAGGTAGTCACCGATAGTCAGCGGCACCTTCATAGGACGGCCTCCCTCGCGCTGGCACGGACCCGTTGCCTTCATTTCAGCACGCCCCCGCTTCGCAAGAGGCAGCCGGCGGACATAAAGGGCCAGGGAGAACGCCGCCGTTAGCCGGATATAGAGCCAGAGGCAGTTCGCGAGCCCCCTTGGGTGACGCGCCGGCGCTGCTCGCCGACGACATCGCCAGGGTCGGCGGCGGACTTCTGCGCCGGGTCTGGCCGGGATTGCCAGGGGCCATGAGCATCTGGCCGGTACTTCGGCGATGATGGGGCGATGGATCTCCCCGTGATGCCGCCGGTCGCTCCGATGCTCGCCAAGTCCGTCAAGGAAATCCCGACCGGCGCGATGAGCTACGAGCCGAAATGGGACGGGTTCCGGTCGATCGTCTTCCGGGACGGCGCCGAGGTCGAGATCGGCAGTCGTAACGAACGCCCGATGACCAGGTACTTCCCCGAGGTAGTCGATGCGCTCCTGGCAAACCTGCCAGAGCGCTGCGTGATCGACGGCGAGATCGTCATACCCGACGCGGAAGACCGCCGGCTCGACTTCGAGGCGCTGCTCCAGCGTATCCATCCCGCCGACAGTCGGGTGCGCCTGCTGGCTAGCCAGACGCCGGCGTCGTTCGTCGCATTCGACGTGCTGGCGCTCGGTGACGACGACCTGACGAAGGTCCCGTTTGAGCGCCGGCGCGAGATGCTGGAATCCGCCCTGGCCAGCACGGCGGCTCCGGTCTACGTCACGCCAACCACGCGGGACAGGAACACAGCCGTTCAATGGTTCAGCCAGTTCGAGGGCGCTGGCCTGGACGGCGTGGTCGCCAAGCCGCTGAGCGTGACGTACCAGCCGGACAAGCGCGTGATGTTCAAGATCAAGCACGAGCGGACCGCCGACTGCGTGGTGGCCGGCTACCGCGTGCACAAGAGCGGTCCGGACGCCATCGGCTCGCTGCTGCTCGGGCTCTACGACGACGCCGGCCGCCTGGCCAGCGTCGGCGTCGTGGGCGCGTTCCCGATGGCGCTGCGCAAGCAACTGTTTAGGGAGGTCCAGCCGCTGGTGACCGGCTTCGAAGGGCACCCGTGGAACTGGGCGGGCGCGACAGCCGACGTCCGGCATCCGCGCGAAGCGGAAGGCAGCAGGTGGAATGCCGGCAAGGACCTGTCCTTCGTGCCGCTGCGACCTGAGCGCGTCGCCGAGGTCCGGTACGAGCACATGGAGGGCACGCGCTTCCGCCACACAGCGCAGTGGGTCCGGTGGCGCGATGACCGTGATCCCGCGTCCTGCGGCTTCGACCAGCTCGAGGAGCCCGTGAAGTTCAACCTCTCCGAGATCCTGCCACCCGCCTGAAACCCCATAAGAAACGGAACGGGGTCAGTAGACCACGCAGCCGGACGGAACCTGCGCAGTGAGCATGTGGTGCGCGGTAGTCAGTAGCAAGTCGAGCGCCGGCTGCTGCGGGAACGCCTTCGCGAGCGCGGTAGCGATGAGCGCGGACCGCCGTGCATAACCCGCCGAGGTGTAGTGGATGCCGTCTGGGATGAACCAGGACGGCTTGACCAGGGCCGCCCAGTTGAGCACGCGCATGTTCGGATACCGGCGGCAGGCCTGCAGCAGCGCGGCGTTCCACGCCAGCATGTTCCGCTCCGCGTAAGGGCCGGCATGCAAGAGCGATCGCACATTAATCCACAGGGCTGGCTGCCCTCTGATCACCGACATCATCCGATGGATTCGCGCCGGCAGGCCGACGTTCGAACCGACTGCCAGATCAGCCGTGTCGTTCGTGCCGAGCGCGAACACCCAGCAGCCGTGATAGCCGGCTCGGGCGAGCCGCTGGGCGACGGTATACGCGCTGGGCTCGTTCCGGATTGTCTCGACGATCGACGTGCCGCCGTAGATCTCGAATCGGGTGCTCCTGACGCCGACGTCGGCGTACTGGGCCCAGATTCGTTCGCCTCGATCCGGTAGGTAGGCGGCCGACACCAGTCCGTCGGACGTCGAGTCGCCGAAATGCACGACGGCGCGGCATGAGGTCTTCAGGACCGGGCCCGGTCTGGCAGCCACCTGCTGCTCGGCGGCTGCGCCGGCCTTCGCCGGGCTGGGTGATGCGCGGGCAGGAGGCGCGCTGCCTGTGACCGACGCGCTCCCCGCCGTCGCCGCCGGGCCTGCCGACGCTGCCGGCACGACTCCGGCTAGTGCAGCCAGTGTCAGCAGTAATGCGCCGCCGCCGGCGCCTGCGGCAACCCAGGCGCCCCGCGCCGCCGCATAGCCCGCCCTGGGGCGAAGCTGCCTGACCCATTTCCCGATCGCGCCGTGCCTGATCGGCTCCTCGACGAATCTCCAGGACAGCGCCGCAGCGCCGATGCTGGCGGCCACCTGGAGCGACGCCCGGACGAAGCTCTCCTGGCCGTCCGCTGGCGTCGTCAGCACGATGATCGGATAGTGCCACAGGTAGATCCCGTAGGACCTGACTCCGATCCAGCGAAGCGGGGCCCAGCCGAGGACGCTCCCCAGCCGGCCAGCGGGAGCGACGGCCGCCAGCACCACGGCCCCGGTGGCCAGCGCAAGCAGCACGAGGCCACCTCGATACATGAACGCCGAGTACTGGCCTGTGCGCCAGATCAGCACCGCGATCACGATCAGGCCGGCCGCGCCCACACTGTCCAGCAGCAGCCGGCCGTTGCGAGGGGCCTGCGCAGGCATCAGCCGGCTTGGCAGCGCGAACGCCAGCGCAGCGCCGATGAGCAACGCGAACGCGCGGGTGTCAGTGCCGTCGTAGACCCGGGTTGGGTCGAAGCCGGGCTTATACAGCAGCGCCATGGCGATCGCCGACACCGCGGCTAGCACGAGAGAGCCACGGAAGAACCAGCGCCTGCGGAACGCGTCGTTCTTCCGGCGGGTCAGCATTAGGCCCGCCAGGATCAGCCACGGCCAGATCAGATAGAACTGCTCCTCCACGGCTAGCGACCACAGGTGGCCGAGCGGCGAAGGCGGCCCGAACCTGGCGAAGTACGAGGCGTTGTGGGCGATGAGCCACCAGTTGCTCACGTAACCGACGGCCGCCGCTACCGCGCCCCGCAGGGCCGGCAGCGGGCTGCGCTGAAGAAGGGCCACCCAGCCGATCACCACGGCCAGCATCACGAACAGGGCGGGCAGGAGCCGCCGCGCCCGGCGTTGCCAGAAGGACAGCAGGCCCAGGTTCCCGGTCGCGGCTTGGTGAGCCATCAGCAAGTCAGTGATGAGATAGCCGCTCAGCGTGAAGAAGATGCCAACGCCAAGCAGCCCGCCCTGAGCCCAGCCAAGGCCGACGTGATACGCGATGACCGCCAGAACCGCAATGGCGCGGAGCCCGTCGAGGCCTGGCACGTAGCGCTGGCCACTATCGGCGGGCTGCGGCATGACACCCCGATACTTGTGGACGCTTGCCTCGGGTCGGGCCAAAACACTACCGGGCTCGCATAGCGGTGTCACCGAAAGTCGACGGCGTGTTCGTTACCCGCGCAAATCCGGACAGCGTGGCGCTCAGCCCGCGCGTGGCTAGCGGACGCTGAAGTAGATGATCACGCCTAGCGCTGCCAGGAAGATCACCGCGGGCACGAGTCGCTTGCGGATCGCGCCGCCGGCGACGCTCATAAGATCGATTGGAGCAGGCTCCCCGGCGACGGCGGCAGCAATTGGCGCGGCCCCGGTGACAGCGCCCGCCGCGGCGCGACCAGCAGCCTTCGCGACATCAGCAGTCGCGGCCCCGGTGACAGCGGTGTCGGCAGCGGGCTCGGCCGAACTCACCGGCTCGGCTGCCAGGACCGCGCCGTCCATCCCGCCGCCCAGCTTGCCCGCTAGGCACGTCACGAACTGGCCCATCAGCTTGGCCGACACTTCCTTGATCATGCCGCTGCCGAACTGCGCGATCCGCCCGGCGATGGTCAGGTCCGTCGTGACCGTGACCGTCGTGTGGTCGCCGTTTGGTCGCAGCTGCGCTGAGATGATGGCGGTCGCGTTGCCGTTGCCCCGCGAGTCCCGGCCGCGGGCGTCGATCACCGCCCGGTAAGCCCCGGCGTCCTTCTCGGTGAACCGGGCTGTGCCGGCGTACTCGGCGGTGACCGGACCGACCTTGATCTTGACCTTGCCGGTGTAGACGCCATCATTGACGCCGGTGAGGACGGCGCCGGGCATGCACGGTGCGATCAGGTCAAGGTCGGTCAGTACGTCCCACGCCTGGCCGACGGGCACGCCAACGGTGAACTCGTTGTCTAGCTTCAACTGACCTCCATGCTCGGCGCAGATCACCCGATCTTCCTGGATCGGCCGTGCCGTTGTCGAGCGGGTCAGACCCGGGCGGTGTCCTTCTGCATCCGCCAGACGGCGCCGCCAGCAAAGATCACGAGCCACGCAAGCACGTTCACGAGACGGCGAGTGGCTTCTCGCGGCTGGCCGGCCGTGCCCCCGCGGACGCGGTCATTTCTGCCATGGCCCCATACTGCCAAAGCCGGGCAAATTTCCGCCTAACCCCGCATCACGATCTGGCGATTACGCATGTCATGCCTGTAACGAAAGCTTTGATCGGCTAGACGCCGAGGTTGCGGACGAAGCCGGGCGGCACAAGGACGTCGTCTGATGTCAGCTCGCGGACCGCGGACCGGCCGAGCCCGAGAAGGGTGGAGTCGACCCCGTTCCGGAATATGTCCAGGACGTTCTCGACGCCTGCCTGCCCATTAGCGGCGAGCCCCCAGAGGTAAGCGCGGCCGATCATGACCGCGCGGGCGCCGAGCGCCAGCGCCTTAATGACATCGCTGCCGCGGCGGACGCCGCCGTCGAGCAGCACCTCGATCTGGCTGCTGACAGCATCGGCGATGGCAGGCAGCGCGCGGATCGTGGCCGGCGTGCCATCGACGTTGTTACCGCCATGGTTGGAAACCGAGATCGCCGTCACGCCCGCGTCCATCGCCCGCTTGGCGTCGTCGACCCGGCTGACGCCCTTGAGCAGGAACGGGGCCGCCCACTGTGCACGTAGCCAGGCAACGTCATCCCACGTCGGCGGCGCCGTCTGCATCCACTCGCCGTACGCGGCGAAGAACCTGGGCGCCGGGCCGCCGGGCAGCGCCATGTTCGGCACCGTCAGATCCGGTAGCTTGCCTGCGCGGGCGAACGAGGCCAGCCACTGCGGCCGGCGCAGGACCTCAGGTGCGTGCCGGAAAGCGGTTCGCAGGTCGATCTTGTCCGGGATCTGCGGGCTGCCCCAGTCGCGCGAGTGCGAGAAGGTCCAGTCCGCAGTGAGGATCAGCCCGACGGCGCCGGCCTTCTTCGCCCGCTCCAGCCGGGCCAGGATCTGATCCCGGCTCCCGCACCAGTAGATCTGAAAGAACGTCTGCGGGTTCGCCGCCACGACGTCTTCGACTGGCTTGCTCGCGAACGAGCTGAGGCCCATCACGGTTCCCCGAGCTGCGGCGGCCCGCGCGACGGCGACCTCGCCCTCGGGGTGCACCGCCTGCACGCCGGTCGGAGAGATGATCACCGGCATGGAGATCGGCTGACCCAGCACGGCCGTCGACAGGTCGCGCTGCGCCGGGTTCCCGGCCACGTGCGGCGCAAAACCGAGCTCGGCGAACGCGGCGACGTTGTCGTCCCGCGTCTGGCCCCGCTCAGATCCGGCCATCAAGGCGCTGTAGACCGAGGCCGGGAGTCGCTTGCGTGCGCGCCGCTGCGCCTCCGCTACAGATTCGAACCAGCCACCTGCCATGGGATTAGCCCTTTCCGTCAGTCCGTGGCCGCGCGATGCGCACCGGCCGCCAGGAGATCACCGGCGTGACCGGGACGATCGTCCGCTCGCGGAGGCAGCCGGCCCAGACGCCAGTGCCGTAGCAGACGTCGTCGGCGAGATGCGCGAGCGCGTAGCGAACCGGGTCGAGCTGCGGGCGGCGCTCGGCGTACGCGGTCAGGGCAGGGCCAAGCAGCAGCGAAGCAGCGGCCACGCGCCGGCCGGCGCGCTTCCCCGGTGGGGCCGCCATCGTCGCCATGAGCGCGGGAGCACCGAACTGGCTGGCGTACCGCCCGATGCCGAGCCAAGTCTGCCTGATCGCGGTCAGCGCCGCTCCTGGCGCGCCGTCGGCTGGCACCCCGGCCCGGCGCACCGCGGCCGCTATGTCAAGCCAGGCCGCGACCGTTCCGCCGAGGGCCGCGACCGGGCGGCGGCCCAACGCGGCGAGTACCGTGGCGCCAGCCCACGGCTGAATCACGAGCGGCGCCAGGTTAGCCGGGTGGCGACGGGCGAGCGGGGCCGCCGACGTGCCATACCGGAACCGGCGCGCCAGCAGCGCCGGCCAGGTCCCCGGGCTCTCGTGCGGCACTTGCACCGACGGCTGATACCGGATCCGCCAGCCCGCCTCGTGCAGCCGCCAGATCAGGTCGACGTCCTCGCCATAGCGGAGCGCGGGATCGAAGACGGCCCGGCCGTCGGCTGCGCCAAGGGACTCAGTGCCAGGCGTGACCGCCGCGAGCGCGGCGCGGCGGACAACGAGCGCAGCCGTCGGCACGTAGGCGACCCGACTGCCTGGCACCACGCGAGAGGCTCCGTCGCCTAGGTCCAGGCTGCCCCGCGCCTGCTCATACCGGGCAACGTTGGTGCGCGGCGCCAGCGTGACGATCCGCGGCGCGACGGCGGCCACGAGAGGATCGGCCAGGTGCAGGGCAAGGGCCTCGATCCAGCCGCGCGGCGGGACGCAGTCGCTGTCGAGGAACGCAACCAGGTCGGTGTCGATCGCGGCCAGGCCGGCGTTGCGGGCGGCGGCCGGGCCGCCGCCGAGTTCACGCCGCAGCACCGCAGCCCCGTGTCGCGCGGCGGCCTCGGCGACTTCCGAGGCGTCGGCCGAACCGTCGTCGACGACGACCACCGGGTACCGGCCAGCCACGGCCGCCAGGCACCGGCGCAGCATTCCGGCGCGGTCCCGGACCGGGATGAGGATGGTCACGTCGAGCGGTCCGCTAGGACCCTCGGCCGGCGGAACAGGATGGGCCATGCCCGCGTCGGTCAGGCGCCGCGCCAGTACGGCTGCCTCAGCTGACTGGATCGGGCCCCCACGCAACTCGGCCAGCGCGCACCGGCCGGCGGCAGTAAGTCGCATCACCCGCGCCGGAGACCCGCCGAACAGCGAGCCGTCGCTGAGTTCCTTCGTCGCGGCATCTAGCGTCACGCCAAAACCGCGCGGCAGCGGGATGCTCGGATTCGTCACAGGGCCATGCCACCGTCGACGGGCACGATCGCTCCGGTCATGCCGCTGCTTGCAGGGCCGGCCAGGAACGCCAGCACGGCCGCGACTTCGGCCGGCGCCAGCAAGCGGCCGAGCGGCTGCATGCCGAGAAAGTCCTGTGGTCCGGCTAGGTCGTAGAGGCGCGCGCTCGCGTCCAGCATCGCGGTCGCGGTCGAGCCTGGGCTCACCGCATTGACCGTCACACCGGTCGGGCCGAGCTCAACCGCGAGCGCGCGGATCAGGCCAGCAACGCCGGCCTTGGCGGCGCAGTAGGCGGCGATAGTCGGCAGCCCGCGGACCGCGGCCGCCGACGCGACGGCCAGGAACCGGCCGCTACGTGGCTGCGGTCGGCGCAAGAGCGCTGGCACAGCCGCCCTCGCGAGGTTGAGTACGCCGCCAAGATCGATGTCCAGCACAGCCCGTTCCTGCTCGGCCGGTACCTTCCACTGCGGCGCGCCGCCCGCGATCACCCCGGCGCAGCCGATCGCGGCGTCCAGGCCGCCCCACCGTTCCTCGGCCTCGGCGACGGCGGCGGTCAGAGCGCCAAGGTCTCGTACATCAGCCCTGGTGGCCACGATCTGGCCGCCCGCTCCATTGGCTTCCGCTGCCGCGGCGGCGTCGCTGATCGAAGCAACAAGATCCGCCTCGGTCGCCAGCGGGTACGGAACCGACGCGTCGTCGGCTGCGCGGTCCACCGCGAGCACGTGCCAGCCGTCCACGGCGAGTGCGCGCACGGTGGCGGCGCCGATCCCGCGGGCCGCGCCCGTGACCAGCGCGACGCGCCCGGGCCCAGTCACGGCGCGAAACCGGCCAGCGGGCTCTGGTCGCACGCTCGGTCCGGCACGCGGCCCGGCAGGCCCGCGCCGACCAGCGCCGCGTCGCCGTCTGGCCGAGGGCCGATGGTGACTGGGACCGGAGCGCCTGATCGCGCGGGCCGACCGCGATGCGAATGGTCGCCAGACGGCCTGGGTGCAGCCGCGGTGTTGGCGGTCGCGAGCGCGACCGCGCCGAACCCGCGGACGCATTCCGGGTCGGGACCATCCAGCGGCAGACCGGTGAAGAACTTGGCGGCCATGCACCCGCCCTGGCATGCGTCGAACGCGGAGCACGAGGTGCACGCCCCGCCCGCCTGCGGTCGCCGCAGGCCGGCGAACAGCTCCGAGGTGCGCCACACCTCCGCGAACCCGCCGGGCGAACGCACGTTGCCGGCCAGGAACTCCTCGTGGATCGCGAACGGGCACGCATACACGTCGCCGACGGGGTCGATCAGGCACACCACCCGGCCCGCACCGCACATGTTGAGGCCGGGCAGCTCCTGGCCGTAGCCGGCGAGGTGGAAGAACGAGTCCCCGGTCAGGACGTTCTCGCCGTTCGCGACCAGCCAGTCGTACAGCTCGCGCTGCTGGGCAGCGGTGGGATGCAGCTCGTCCCAGACGTCAGCCCCGCGACCGGACGGCCGGAGCCTGGTTATCCGCAGCTGCGCTCCGCAGGCGTCGGCGATGGCCATGAAGCTGTCAAGCTGCGACACGTTGTGCCGGGTCATCACGACCGAGATCTTGAAGCCCGCGAACCCGGCGTCGGCGAGGTTTTGCATGGCCCGCGTGGCCATCTCGAACGAGCCGCGGCCACGGACAGCGTCGTTGACGTCGGCAGTCGCCCCGTCGAGCGAGATCTGGACGTCCACGTAGTCGCTGCCGGCCAGCCGCCGGGATACCTCAGGCGTGATCCGCAGCCCGTTCGTCGAGAACTTCACGCCCACGTGGTGAGCAGTCGCGTAGTCCACGAGCTCCCAGAAGTCAGGCCGAACCGTGGGCTCGCCGCCGCCGATGTTGACGTAGAACACCTGCATCCGCTCGAGCTCGTCGATGACCCGCTTGCACTCGTCGGTACTCAGTTCGGCGGGGTCGCGCCGACCCGAGCTGGACAGGCAGTGCACGCACGACAGGTTGCAGGCATAGGTCAGCTCCCACGTCAGGCAGATCGGCGCGTCCAGGCCATACCGGAACTGCTCGGTCAGGGGCGCCGCGGTCACGGTCACGAGGGTGTCCTTCCGCAGATCATCTGGCTTGCCGCAAGAGTGCTGAGGGCCTGAGCGTAAGCCGGCATCTCGGCCGGGCCGATCCCCGCGGCCGCGCAGGCCGCTCTCGCGGTCGGCTGGCCCGCCAGATTGGAGACGACAGCCAGCAGCGCCGGGCTCTTCAGGAACGACAGCCGCCGCGTCCCGAAGTGGTAGAGCAGGGCGCCGAATCGCTCGGGCCGGACCGACACCTGAGGATGCAGCCGCCAGGCCGCATCCAGGTCGAACTCGTTAGTAGACACCGCACATGCCGTCGATCGAGATCTCCTCGACCAGCAAGTCGGCGGCGGCGACCTCAACGGGATCGCCGTCGATGATCTCGCTGGGCTCGGTAACGCCGGCGTCGGCGACCGGGCGCTCGAGCAGCTCGATGGCATTCTCGGGCATGTTCTGCTCCTTACTTTCGGCACTGCGTGACGAATAGCAGGTACCTTAATCGTCACCTGGTGACACAATCAAGACCAGGCTGGGAACGGGGCCGCTTTGATTGCGGCCGATTCACGTCGGGGGTGACTGACGTGGCTGCTGACCTGCACTCAGGCGGCGCCCGGAGAGGACGGCCGCCGGGTACGAGCGCCCGCGACCTCGAGGTGATCTCCCTTCGTCTCTTCACCGAGGACGGTTTCGACGACACGACCGTCGAGCGCATCGCGGCGGCCGCGGGAGTCAGCAGGCGGACATTCTTCCGTTACTTTGAGTCAAAGGCGGACGTCCTGTGGCACGCGTTCGATGGTGAGATCCGGTCGCTGCGAGCCGCCTTCGCCGCGGTCCCGGCCGACGTGCCCCTGATGGCGGCCATCCGCCAGGCGGTCGTCGGCGTGAACCGGTACCGCGCCGCCGATGTGCCCGAGTTGCGCACCCGGATGAACTTGATCGCGTCTGTCCCCGCGCTGGCAGCGAGCGCGGCGCATCACTACGACGCCTGGGAACGAACAGTGAGCGAGTTCGCCGCCAGCCGGCTCGGCCTGCCAGCCGATTCCCTGTATCCGCTCGCGATCGGGCGCGCCACATTGGCCGTGTGCCGGTCGGCGTACGATCGCTGGGCGGAGCGCGCCGACGCGGACCTGACTGTCTACCTGGACCGGGCGCTACGCGCGCTGGCGGCCGGATTCGAGCCGGCAGCGCTGCCTGAGGACGAGTAGCAGACCCACGTGGAAATAGCGCTGGCACCTCCGTCGCCCGCAGACGCTGACGAGTTCATCGCGGCTGCGATTGACAGTGTGTCGTTGCATGGCCCCTGGTTGTCCGCGCCGGACACCGGCGATCGCTTCACTGCGTTTCTCAGCCGGGCCGCGCGTGAGGACCAGGCCAGTTACCTGATCCGGCACACCGCCTGCGGCGGCCTCATCGGCTACGTCAACATCAACAACATCGTCCGCGGTGCGCTCCGGTCCGGGTACCTGGGTTACGCTGCGTTCCGCTCCCACGCGGGCCGCGGGCTGATGACGGCGGGCCTGACAGCCGTCGTCACCGATGCCTTCAGCCGACTCGGGCTGCACCGGCTCGAAGCGAACATCCAGCCAGCCAACACGCTGTCACTGAACCTGGTCCGGCGGCTCGGTTTCCGGCGCGAGGGTTTGTCACCTAGGTACCTGCTGATCGACGGGCAGTGGCGTGACCACGAACGGTGGGCCATGCTCGCCGACGACTGGGCTACGGGCGACGCGGTCCGGTCCCGCGGTTAGCCCGCCCCCGACTCCGCCGGGCGTTGCGGGACGCCGCCGCGTGGGCGCCGGCTACTCGAGCGGCTGTCGCGCCATGGCGGCTGGCTCGCG
>DATIOU010000184.1:0-3522 GCA_035472835.1 Streptosporangiaceae bacterium
CAGCATGAGCCCGATCGCGATGGCCAGCGGGGCGCCGAGGCTGGAGTACAGCCCGAAGACGGCGAGCAGCAGGGTCAGCAGCGAGGCGATGACGGTGGCCGCGGAGAAGGTGATCGACTCCCCGACCCGGGACAGGGCGTACGAGACCGCGTCGTGCGGAGCCCGGCCGGCCCGGAGTTCTTCCCGGACCCGGAAGACCAGGAACAGGCCGTAGTCGGTGCCCGCGCCCAGGGTCAAGATGAGCAGCATGATCTGGGTGAGCGACGTCACCTGCAGACCGGCCTTGCTGGCCTCGGCGATGACCGGCCCGGCGACCTGGGTGACGAGCACGGCGGGGGCAATGGTCAGCAACGGGGCCAGGACCGAGCGGAAGACGACAAGCAGCAGGGCCACGATGAACAAGATCGACAGATCCTGGCCCAGGTTGATCGCTCGCTGGCCGGACTGGCTCGCGTCGGCCTGGGCGGCCACCGGGCCGGCCAGATGGGCGTGCAAGTCACCGGACAGCGCGCTGGCCCGGATGGCGTGGCGCAGGCCCGCGACCAGATGGCCGGCGGGGCCCGGGGTGGCGAGGTCGATGCCTGCCAGGACCTCCAGTTGCACCGCCCGATGGTCGGCGCTGACGCCGAGGTCCTTGACCTGCTGCACGTCCGCGACCTTCGCGAGGGTGCCGGCCAGCCGCCCGACGACGGTGATGTCCGCGCCGGTAATCGGCCCGCTGCCACGGGCGATGACGACGGAGACCGGTGTCTGGTTCAGGCTCTGGAACGGGGTGGCCAGCCGGGCGGCGTGCAGGCTAGGGCTGCTGGCCGGCAACAGATCGGTATTACTCTGCCTGGCGGCACTGGCCAGTGACGGAAAGAACAGGCTGGCCAGAACGGCCGCAGCCACCCAGGCGGCGACGATGACCCAGCGGAAGCGGACCGCGAACCGCCCCGTGGCGGCGAAGAACCTATGCATGGCGAAATCTCTCCGGGTTGTCGGGCGGCACCGGCGAGGGTGCCGGTTGCAGGTGACGGCGGGCCGGGCCGCGCCGCGGGCGAATCCTTGATGGCCGGCTGCGGACGGCGGGTCGCGGCGACATCGCTCGCGGATCGCTGCCGTTGGGATTGATCACGGATAACACGATTGGCGGCGAGCGGTTCCCGGACAATCGGCTGTCGGGTGATCAGCGAGCGCCCAAAGTCGGTGATTCGATCGACTTCGGTCGGCTGTTCAGCCGCGTCCTCTGCCACCTAGGCTGCCGATATGTCCGCCGTCCGTCCTGTCCTCAGGGAGGTCTTTCGCCTAGAGGAAGACGACACGCCGGTCACGGCGCGTTCGCGGCGCGACTGGATCGTCGACAGTGCCCTGTTCCTCTTCGCGGCCGTGCTCGCCATCACCACCGGCGTGAGCGGCGCCCGGCAGGGGCTGCATGGTCTGCTGCTCGCCATCGACGCGATCGGCGGGGTGGTGCTCTGCCTGGCCCTGTGGTGGCGGCGGCGCTGGCCGCTGGGACTCGGGCTCGCTTCGCTGCCGGTCCTTGTCGTTTCGTCCTCGGCCGGGCCGGCCGGCGTAATCATCCTCTATACCGTCGCCGCCTACCGTCGCTGGCAGCTGGCGGTCCTCGTCGCCGCGGCACAGGTCGTGCTGCTGCCGCTCGAGCGGGCGATCCATCCCCAAGGCAACTCGCTGACGGTGTACTACCTCACGGGCACGCTCGGCCTGACGGTGGTGGTCGCCTGGGGCATGTTCCGCCGCAGCCGCCGCCAGGCGCAGCGCGAACGCGTACGCCGCGCCGGGGCAGAGGAGCAGTTGCGCATCGAGCAGATCCGCTACGCGGAGCGCACGCGCATCGCGCGTGAGATGCACGACGTGCTCGCGCACCGGATCTCGCTGCTCAGCCTGCACGCCGGCGTACTCGAGTTCCGGCCGGACGCGCCGCCCGAGGAGGTCGCGCGCGCAGCTGCGGTGATCCGCGCCAGCGCGCACCAAGCGCTGGACGACCTGCGCGCCGTGATCGGCGTGCTGCGAGACAGGACCGACGGCCAAGGACCGCAGCCGCCCCAGCCGACGCTCGCGGCGCTACCGGGACTGCTCGAGGAATCACGCGCCGCCGGCATGCTTATCCACGTCGAGGTCCGCTTGCCAGACCTGGCCGCCGTCCCAGACACGATCGGGCGCCACGCGCTAAGGATCGCCCAGGAGGCGCTGACAAACGCGCGCAAACACGCAGCCTCGGCCCCGGTCGAGCTGCGCCTTGAAGGCGCCCCCGGGCACGGTCTCGCGATCGAAGTGCGCAACCCATCACCTGTGCTCGCCACCGGAGAATCGAAGATTCCCGGCACCGGCACGGGCCTGCTCGGCCTCGCCGAGCGGGCGACGCTCTCCGGCGGGCGCCTCGAGCACGGGCTCGACGAGCACGGCTATTTCAGGCTGCGTGCGTGGCTGCCGTGGCCGAAGTGAGCGAGCAGATCCGCGTGCTGGTCGTCGACGACGACGCATTGGTCCGCGCTGGGCTCACCATGCTTCTCGCGGGCGTCGACGACATCGAGATCGTCGGCGAGGCCGCTGATGGCAGCGAAGTCGAGCATGCCGTCGCTGAACACCAGCCCGACGTCGTGCTGATGGACATCCGCATGCCGGGGATGGACGGCCTCGCGGCCACCGAAATCGTGCGCGCGCGCGTCCACTCGCCTGAGGTCATCGTCCTCACCACCTTCGACGCCGACGATCACGTCCTCAGCGCCCTGCGCGCCGGCGCCAGCGGCTTCCTGCTCAAAGACACACCACCCGCTGGCATCATCCATGCAATCCGAGCCGTCGCTGCCGGCGAGCCGATGCTCTCCCCCACGATCACCCGCCGGCTGATCGGGCACGTGACGGGAAGCGAGGGCGGCGAGCGCCGCCGCCGCCACGCCCGCGAGCAGCTCGACCTCCTCACCGAACGCGAGCGCGAGGTTGCCACCGCCATCGGAGGCGGCAAGTCCAACGCCGAAATCAGCCGCGAACTCTATATGAGCATCGCAACCGTGAAGGCGCACGTCTCGCGCCTCCTCGAGAAACTCGAATTCAACAACCGCATCCAGATCGCCCTGCTCGCGCACGACGCCGGCGAGGCCTAGTGAACAGCTGACCTCCCAGTAACAGAACCCTTTCAAGCAGCTGCCAACCAACCGGCCCATCACGCCAAGGCAACAAGCGCCGGCGCGCTCACCGAATCCTGCGGAAGGTACATTCGCAGGACGACACAGCACTGGCCATTCTGCACCCACTGGACCCACCGACCTCACCATCGACATGCAGCACATACTCGGCAGGCGCGACTGGCCACCGGGAGGACTGGCCAGCCTCCCGCATGAGCCCGCTGGCAGTGAGGCAAGTTGATAGGGCTTTACTTGGAATCTCGGGAAGACCACGCTGCTGTTGAGGCTGTGGGCGGGGTTCCTCGCCCAGGGCCTGCAGTTGCATGCGGCCGGGGCCGGGCACCGGCCGCTGCTGGTGGTGCTGGACTGCAAGGGCGGGGCCGATTCGCGCCGGGTG
>DATIOU010000185.1:0-18627 GCA_035472835.1 Streptosporangiaceae bacterium
CCGCGGCGGCGCCCGCCAGCAGCGGCGCGGTCGGTCGCCGTGCGGCCCGCTGGCTTGCGGTCGGCCTCTTGCATGCCGATGTGCGAGAGCAGCCCGGCCAGGAGCGACTGGTGCACGCGGTCGGCGAGTTCAGCTGGGTACCGGCCGCCTGTTTCCGGGGCCTCCTGGCCGCCACGTTTATCGGGCCTGCGGCGTGGCTGATCCGCCCTGGCCGAGCGATCGCGACCGGCGTCGCGGCCGTGGCGGCCGATGAGAATGCCCACCTCACGCGCCGCCTGCTGGAGCTGCCCGTACACGTCCTGCCATTCGCGCACGCGCAGGTAGTGCAGGTACTCACGCCGGCACAGCCGACGGAACGCAGACGACGACAGCTCGCGCTGTTGCTCGCGCAGGTAATCCCACAAGGTCAGGAACGCCAGGAAGTCCGAGCCCGGCTCGGCGAACCGGCGATGCATGGCGTCGGCCGCGTCCCTGGCGTCGGCTGGCCGTTCGCGCGGATCCTGGATCGCCAGGGCCGCCGTGATGATGAGCACCTCGCGGGCGCAGCCGTTGTCGCCGGCCGCGAGGATCATGCGGCCGAGACGCGGGTCGACCGGCAGCTCAGACAGCTTGCGGCCGATGTCGGTGAGCCTCGTGACGCCCGCGGGCCCGCCGCGGCCGGCGTCGCCGGGCGCGATCGCGCCGAGCTCTTCGAGCAGGCGCAGTCCGTCGGCCACGTTCCGTGAATCGGGCGGGTCGACAAAGGGGAAGTCCGCGACGGCGCCCAGGTCCAGGGCCGCCATCCGCAGGATGACAGACGCGAGGTTGGTGCGCAGGATCTCCGGATCGGTGAACTCAGGCCGCGCCTGGAAGTCGTCCTCGGCGTACAGGCGGATGCAGATGCCGTCGGACGTGCGGCCGCAGCGGCCCTTGCGCTGATCGGCCGACGCGCGCGAGATGGGCTCGATGGGCAGGCGCTGCACCTTGGTCCGCTGGCTGTACCGGGAGATCCGGGCGGTGCCCGGGTCGACCACGTACTTGATGCCGGGGACCGTCAGAGAGGTCTCGGCTACGTTGGTGGCCAAGACGACGCGCGTGCCCGGGTGCGGCTGGAACACCCGGTACTGCTCCGCGGCCGACAGCCGCGCGTACAGCGGCAGCACCTCCAGGCCCGGCTCGTCGGCTAGGGCGTCCGCTGTGTCGCGGATCTCGCGCTCCCCCGACTGGAAGACCAGGATGTCGCCGGGCCCTTCGCGACGGAGCTCGCCGACCGCGTCCGTGATGGCCTGCACCTGATCGCGAGCCTCGGCGCCGGCCTCGGCGTCCGCGGCCAGCGGGCGGTAGCGAACCTCGACGGGATAGGTGCGGCCGGAGACCTCGATCACCGGCGCGCCGCCACCGGGCTGACCTGATTCGCCTCCGGCGCCGTGCTTGCTCGGTTCGCCTCCGGCGCCCGGCTCGCTCGTTTCGCCTCCGGCAAAATGATCGGAGAACCGTTCTGGGTCGATCGTGGCGGAGGTAATGATGACCTTGAGATCCGGTCGGCGCGGCAAGAGCTGCTTCAGGTAGCCCAGGATGAAGTCGATGTTGAGGCTGCGCTCGTGCGCCTCGTCGATGATGAGCGTGTCGTACTTCCCCAGCAGCCGATCCCGCTGCATCTCGGTCAGCAGGATGCCGTCGGTCATGACCTTGACGAACGTGTCGTCGCTGCTCGTGTCCGCGAACCGGACCTTGTAGCCGACGGCCGCGCCGAGTTCGGTACCCAGTTCGGCGGCGATCCGGTCGGCCACGGTGCGGGCCGCGATCCTGCGCGGCTGCGTGTGGCCGATCTGCCCGCTGATGCCGCGGCCGAGCTCCAGGCAGATCTTCGGGAGCTGGGTGGTCTTCCCGGAGCCTGTCTCACCGGCGATGATCACGACCTGGTTATCGCGGATCGCCGCGGCCAGTTCGTCCTTGCGCTGGCTGACCGGCAGGTCGGCTGGGTAGGTGATGACCGGCACCGCGCCGCGTCGCGACTGGACGCGCTGCTCGGCGGCGACCACCTCAGCCGTCAGCTCGGCTACAGCTCGTTCCCTGGCGGCCGCATCTGGCATGGCCGCCGCCCGGTCCGCGCGCCGTGCCAGCCGGTGCTGATCGCGCAGCATCAGCGCAGGCAGGCGGGCTCGCAACGCGGCGAGCGTGGCGGTCACGGCAGACTCTCTTCCAGTGGGTAGCGGGCGGCCGGCCTGGCTGCGCAGCGGCTATGGTCTGGCCGGTCAAGGATGACCGACGGGCGGCCCGCTGTGCCAACGCTTTACCCGGCCGATCGCATCCCAGCCCGGCTTGCCCTGGCCGGCGCCGGCGCCCGCCGGCTCGGGCTCGGGCTGCCCTGGCCAATGTCCTCGCCCGCACAGATACTGGAACCCTGCGACGACGCACTCGTCCCTGGGGGTCGTGATGACGGACCAGAAATCGCCGGGCCAGCCAGCTCAGGAGGCTGCCGGGGATCTTGCCGGCGCGCTGGATATGCTGCTCGCCGACGGCGCCCTAGGCGTCTTGCGCAGATTCCGGCCAGATAGCGCAATTCTGCGGCTGGCGGCGAACCTGGCCCATCGGCCGCAACTGGTCAGCCAGCAAGTCGCCCTTCTCGGCGCCGAACTGGCCCAGATCGCCAGGGGGTCTTCGGAGCTTGCCCCCAATCGTAAGGACCGCCGGTTCGCCGATCCGGCCTGGAGCGAGAACCCCGTCTTGAGGCGCGTACTTCAGTCGTACCTGGCAGCCAGCCAGGCGGCGACCAGCCTGCTGGCGGGCGCAGAGCTCGATTGGCGAGATGACGAGCGGCTGCGATTCGTGCTCGCAAACCTCATCGCTGCCGCCGCGCCAAGCAACAATCCCCTGCTCAACCCCGCGGCGGTCAAGACGCTCGTTGACACCGGCGGCCTGAGCGCTCTGCGCGGTCTGCGGGCGCTGCTGTCGGACCTCGCCGAGCCGCCCCGCGTGCCGGCCATGGTCGAGCCTGGTGCATTCGAGGTCGGCCGCGACCTAGCCGTGACGGCGGGTTCGGTGATCTTCCGCACCGAGATGTTCGAGCTGATCCAGTACGCGCCAGTCACCGAGCAGGTACTTGAGTACCCGCTCCTGATCGTGCCGCCGATGATCAACAAGTTCTACATCACGGACCTCGGGCCTGGCCGCAGCATGATCGAGTACCTCGTCGGCCAGCGTCATCAGGTCTTCGCGATTAGCTGGCGCAATCCGGACAGGCGGCACCGGGACTGGGACCTCGACAGCTACGGCGGCGCCATCATCCAGGCGCTGGACGCGGCGATCGCGGTCAGCCGCGCCGACAAGGCCAGTATCTGCGCGCTGTGCTCGGGCGGCATCGTCTCGTCCATGGTGGCCGCGCACCTCAGCGACATTGGCCAGCTCGACCGCGTCGCCAGCTTGTGCCTCGGCGTGACCGTACTCGATCAAGACCGGGCTGGCACCGCCGGGGCGATGATCGACGAGGCAACTGCGGCGGCGGCGGTCGCCGCGTCGAGGGCCCGCGGCTACCTCGATGGCCGTGCCCTCGCCGAGGTGTTCGCCTGGCTGCGGCCCGACGACCTGATCTGGAATTACTGGGTCAACAACTACCTGCAGGGGCGCAAGCCGCCGCCGTTCGACATCCTCTACTGGAACGCGGACACGACCAGGCTGCCCGCCGCGTTGCACCGCGACTTCATCACCCTGGCCCTCGGCAACGCCCTGATCAAACCCGGCGCCGCGCGGATGCTCGGCTCACCTGTCGACCTCGGGAAGGTGGACACAGAGACGTACGTCATCGCCGGCATCGCCGACCACCTGTGCCCCTGGCAGTGCTGCTATCGCTCGACGCAGCTCCTCGGCGGCCCGTCGACGTTCGTGCTGTCGACCAGCGGCCACATTGCGTCCATGGTCAACCCCCCCGGCAACCCCAAGGCGACGTTCCAGACCGCGGACGACAATCCGCCTGATCCGCGTGAATGGCTGGCTAACGCGCAGACGATCAGCGGCAGCTGGTGGCCGCACTACTCTGACTGGCTCGCTGCGCGCAGCGGTCAGGACCGCAAGAGCCGGCCGAGACTCGGCCGCAAGGGCTACGAGGTACTCGCCGCAGCACCCGGTACATATGTTCACGACCGATAGCCTCCGGTCGGTCGCTGTCGGCGACCAGGTACTGCGGGCGTCGATTCGACGGCGCCGGGTCCGGCGGTTCGGTGCGCAAGACCGTACGCCGCTGCTGCTCATCAACGGCATCGGCGCCAGCCTGGAACTGCTCGAGCCGTTCGTGGACGCCCTTGACCCGGCGATCGAGGTGATCAGGTTCGACGTGCCCGGCGTCGGCGGCTCGCCGCTGCCGACGCGGCCGTACCGGTTCACTGGCTTGTGCGCGCTCATCGCCCGGATGCTGACCGAGCTAGGCTACGACGCCGTCGACGTGCTCGGCATCTCCTGGGGTGGCGGGGTGGCGCAGCACTTCGCTGCGGTCCAGCGTCCGCGGTGCCGGCGGCTGGTGCTCGTCAGTACCGCGACCGGCGCGCTGATGGTGCCAGCCAGGCCGGGCGTGCTGGCCAAGATGATCACGCCGCGCCGCTACACCAGTCGCGAGTACCTGGCGCAGGTCGCCGGCAGCCTGTATGGCGGCAGCGCGCGGACCGACCCGGCCAGCGTCACCGCGGCCATGAATGCCCACAACCGGGTCGGGTCGCCGCGGGGTTACCTCTATCAGCTCGCCGCCGGCGCGGGCTGGACCAGCGTGCCCTTCCTGCCACTGGTCGTGCAGCCGACGCTGATCTTGTGCGGCGACGACGACCCCATCATCCCGCTGGCCAATGCCCGCATCATGCACCGGCTGATCCCGAACTCATCGCTGCACGTGTTCAAGGGCGGTCATCTCGGCCTTGTTACCGAAGCCGCGGAGCTTGCGCCCGTGGTCGGTCAGTTCCTCACCGACCCTGCCCCGGCCGGGTCAGTGACGCCGGCGAATGGCTCAGCCGCGCCGAGCGAGTCGGCCACTTCAGCTGGTTTATTCAAGCTCGCCTGGCGTGCGTGGCGCGCCCGGCTAGCCCGAGTCCGAAGGGAAGGCTGACATGGATCCGGCCATCGACGCTGACTTTTACGCGCTCGAGCAGCTACTGGATGCCGGCGGGCACGAACAGGTCATGAAGGTGCGGGACTTCATGGAGAAGTCCGTCGCTCCGGTGATCAATCACTACTGGACGAGGGAGGAGTTCCCGCACGACCTGATCCCGGGCCTCGCTGAGCTCGGCATTGCCGGCCTGGCTTGCTCCGGCTACAACTGCCCTGGCGGCAGCAGCCTGCTCGACGGCATGATCGCGCTCGAGCTGGCTAGGGTCGACCCGTCCATCGCCACCTTCATGGGTGTCCATGGCGGCCTGGCGATGGGCTCGATCTACCTTTGCGGCTCAGAGGAACAGAAGCAGCGCTGGCTGCCGGCCATGGCCCGGATGGAGAAAATCGGCGCGTTCGCGCTGACGGAGCCTGACGTCGGTTCGGGCGTCGCCGGCGGACTGACGACCACCGCGCAGCGCGACGGTGACGTCTGGGTGCTTAACGGCCAGAAGAAGTGGATCGGCAACGCC
Organism: Streptosporangiaceae bacterium; assembly: GCA_035472835.1. Classification (GTDB taxonomy): domain Bacteria; phylum Actinomycetota; class Actinomycetes; order Streptosporangiales; family Streptosporangiaceae; genus JAJYUU01. The sequence continues at coordinate 5,583 of DATIOU010000185.1, forward strand.
ACGTTCGCCGACCTGATCATCGTCTGGGCCCGCGACGTCGCCGACAACCAGGTCAAGGGGTTCGTTGTGGAAGCCGGCGCCGAAGGCTTCACGCCGACGAAGATCCGGCACAAGATCGCGCTGCGCGTCGTCCAGAATGCTGAGATCACCCTGGACAACGTCCGCGTCCGCGAGGAGAACCGGCTCCAGCAGGCGACAACGTTCCGCGACACGGCGAAGGTGCTGCGGCTGACCAGGGCCGGCGTGGCCTGGATGGCCACCGGATGCGCGCGCGGCGCCTACGAGTACGCCCTCGCCTACTCCAAGCAGCGCGAGCAGTTCGGCCGGCCGATCGCCGGGTTCCAGCTCGTGCAGGACCTTCTCGTCCGCATGCTGTCGAACGTCACGGCGTCGGCCTGCCTCTGCGTCCGGCTGTCCCAGCTCCAGGACGCCGACCTGGCCAAGGATCATCACTCGGCGCTGGCCAAGGCGTTCTGCACGGTCCGGATGCGCGAGACCGTCGGCTGGGCCCGCGAGCTCCTGGGCGGCAACGGCATCTTGCTGGAATATCAGGTCGGCCGGTTCGTCGCCGACGCCGAGGCCATCTACTCATACGAGGGCACCAGGGAGATCAACACGCTCATCGTCGGCCGCGCCATCACCGGCCTCGGCGCTTTCGTCTGATCCCCGTCCCCCAGGACAAGGTCCGCACGGCCGCCAGGACCGGCGGGACGCCATAAGCGCGCCTCCCCGGGCTGCGTGTAGGTGTTAGGTGGGTTTCCCCGTCCGATTCGTACTGGTTCATGCCAACCGAAGACCTACGACCGTCCGATTTGGCCACTCAACACCTACATCGCCGGCGGGCGGCGCGTCTTCGCCCCGTGTCGTAGCGGCGCCGTCGACCACCGCAGACTCGAGATAGTCGGAGTTGCACGGCACTGCCGGAGTTCGGCGGGTTTTGCGTCCGGTTTGGCCTAAGTTGTCCCCGCTGAACCCCAACCACGCGGCGATTTGCCCGTTGAACTCCAATAACCTCGGATCCAGGGCAATCATTCGGCGAACGGCAGGCCCGCGGCCGCACAGACAACGGCCACACGCTCCCGCAATGGCCCGGAAGGCACGTCGATCGGTTCGAACCCAAGCTCTCGATAGGTCCGATCGTGTAGGTCTTCAAACGCCAGCGAGTCTTCGAAGCTGATCCGCCGGGCCGCCGTCGGCTCGGCATAGCCCAGGTTCCGGATGAAGAACACCCCTGCGTAGGCGCGCTCTGTCACCGCCCGGTCCACCTCGGCTGCCAGGAGCGCCGACACTGGCGCCCCGAGGTGCCTGCACAGGGCCAGCGTGCAGACCGGCGACCGGTCAACGAAGATCGCACCGTCGGCCGTAGCGGCCGCGGCGCGCTGTTCGCGTTGGCCCTGCAGCGCCACGATCGCGTCCGCGAATCCCGGCGACGTCCACGGTTGCGGCTGGCCGAGCGCTTGCTCGAGCGCGATCACATCCGTCGCGGCCTCCTCGACCACCTGGTACCCGGCCCGCTCAAGCAGTCGCAACATCGCGGTCTTGCCGGCGCCCGGCGCGCCGGTCAGCACGTATCTGGGCACATGCGCCTTCTTTCTTACTCGAGCAACGGGAGAACGCCGGCGTCGACGTCGTCGGCCGGCTGAGGAAGCAATCCGAGGGCGGTCCGCTCGGGCGCGGCTATCCGGCGGGATCAGCGGGCGGCGTGGTCACCGCGGCAAGACGGGCCAGTTCCTCGATGACCGAGTTAGCCAGGCGCGCGATCCCCCAGAGGGCCGCCATCACGGCGAGTACCTCGACCGCGATCCGCGCGCCGCCCCCGCCCAGGTGTTCCTGATAGATGAAGAGTCCTAGCAGCGCGCCGACGACCGGCTCGAGGACCGCGAAGGCAGGGAGCGAGGCGGCCAGCCCGGCCGCGCGGAACGCGTTCTGCTGCAGCGTGAACGTCATGAGCCCCACCACGAGGAGCAGGTACAGCCGAACGTCGCCGAAAAGCCCGAGGCGCTCAGTCCCGAGCAGCGCGGCCACCGTTTTGGTCAGCGCATCGGTGACTCCGGCTCCGATGCCGCCACCGACGCTGAGCAGCAGCGCCCGGTGCCCGGGCGCCACCTTGACGGCCGCCAGGCAGCTTAGCAGCGCGATGATGACCGCTCCGCCGGCAGTCAAGCCGAGTGAGCCGGCTGGCGCCGTGCGATGTCCGCCAGAGGGCATCGCCGCGACAAGGAAGACGGCCAGGCCGCCCACCGCTGCGACAGCCGCGGTCCACTGGCTATGGCCCAGCTTTCGTCCCTCGGCTCGGGCGGCGAGAAGCAGGGCGAACAGCAACCCGAGCGGAAAGATCGGCTCGACGACGACGAGCCGGCCAAGGCCGAGCGCAGCGGCCTGGAAGCCGTATCCGCAGATCACCGCGATGAGGCTCAGGAGCCAGCGGCGGCGGCGCGCCAGCCTGAGCAGCAGCGCCGGGTCGAACGCGGCCGACGATGTCAGCTGCGAGGCAGTCCGCTGCTGGGTGACGGAAGCGATCGCGTAGCTGAAAGCGCCGGCGATCGCGAAGCCGACGGCCAGGACCTGTGCTGGTGCCCCGGTCATCGAGACGGCCACCGCCTTCCTGGCCGCTCGAGCCCGCGAAAACCATGCCGGAAATGATTAACGTGATGGTGGCGTATAGATCATCCGGTCCGCTAGCCCTCAGGCCGAGATATTCGTGCCGAGACGATAACCGTTTGGCAGCGGTCTGCTGTCTTGCCCCGAGCAGTTGCGGGCGGGGTCAGCGTTTCGACGGCCACCGTGGCAGCCACCCAGGGACGGCCCGCCGATAGGCCGCATACTGCTCGCCGTACTTGCGAGCGAGCGCGGGTTCCTCGTAGAGCCGCACGAACGCGACGGTCAGCGCCAGCACGGCTGCTGCGTAGTACAGGAGCACGGGCCTGTCCAGCAGCAGGACCTGGCCGATGATGACGGCCTGGAGCGCCAGGTACATGGGGTTACGGACGTAGCGGTAGAGGCCACCGACAACCAGTCGGTCGGTTGGCGCTGGCGGCGCGGGCGTGCCAACGCCCTCCAGTGCGAAGCGCCCGAAGGCCTGGAGCAGGACCAAGCAGCCCGCTGCCGTCAGCACAGCCCCGGCCGCCACCATCGCCGCGGGCCGGGCGCTCCCCTGCCGCCAGCCGGTCATCAGCCATGGGACGAGCCCGGTGACCACGCCCGGCGCGACAACTAAGAACGCGGCGGTCCCGATCGCCGCCCGTACCTGACGATTGATAGACATGGTCCTGCGCCCTCCGCTATCCGCAAGGCAGTGCTCACCGCCGTTTTGTCAGCCGCTCAGTCGGCCAGGACGGAATCGCGGACCGCTGACCACCGCAGCGAATCCGCGATTCCGTCCGCGACGGTGTAGCGGGGCTCCCAGTCCAGCAGCCGCTTCGCCCGGTCGCTGCGCGAGAACGCGCCGATCACGTCGCCGGGCCGGCGCGGCGCATCGACGGTCGTGACCGGATCCTCGACCACGCTGTTGAACGCCGCAACGAGCTCGCGGACCGTCGTCCCTGTCCCGGTGCCCAGGTTGATGGCGAGAGAGGTGGCGTGGCCGACGATCTCGTCGAACGCAGTCAGCGCGGTGACATGCGCCGAGGCAAGGTCCCAGACGTGAATGTAGTCCCTGATCCCGGAGCCGTCCCTGGTCGCGTAGTCCGTCCCCGTGACCTGGAACGGCTCCCCCGTCTCGTGAGCCTCGATCAGCTTGCCGAGCGCGTGCGTGGGATACCGAGTCTGCAGGCCCGTGCGCAGCTTCGGGTCGGCACCGATCGGGTTGAAATACCGCAACGACACCACGCGCAGCGGGGTGCCTGCCGCGATGTCAGCGAACATCCCCTCGCACACTGCCTTGGTTCGTGCATACGGACTTTCCGGCGCGATCGCCGAGTCCTCATTGACGCTGCCGTCTAGTCCAGGCTGGTAGAAGGATCCGGTCGAGCTGAATAGCAGCCGGCTGCAGCCGTTGCGCAGCAGATGCTGCACCAGCTCCAGGCTCTTGGCGACGTTGGCCTCGTAGTACCGCACGGGATCGAGGACCGAGTCGGGGACGACGATGACGGCCGCGCAGTGGACGACAGCGGCGATGTCGGGGTGCTCGCCGAAGATCTTGTCGAGGACTGTGCCGTCGGCTATGTCACCTTCGTAGAAGTGCCGCCCGCGGCCAAACTTGCGCTGGCCGGTCACGAGGCTGTCCAGGATGACCGGCGTGATGCCGGCCTCGTCGCAAGCCGAGGCGACGGTGCTGCCGATGAACCCGGCGCCGCCGGTGATCATGACCTTCACGCTGCTCCCTATGGCCGTTAGCTACCTATTTGTCGGTCGGCAATCACAGCCGAGCCGATCGCCCCCTGCGCTCCCCGCGACACTGGCTCAGGCTAGCAAGGCGGCAGGCCGCGGGCGGCTGGCGAGCCATGGCCCCTCGGCGACACCCATCGGCGTGGTCGGCGGTGCCTGCATGAATGGCCAGATCTCCTCGGCGATAGCGCGCCAGTTGGCCGTCGCCTTCATCTCGCCAAGCAATGCGAACAGACCCAGGTTGATCCGCTGCAAGACCACATAGGAACGGGGTATCCGGGCGTACTGTGCGACCGGGCTGCGCACATCGAAGAAGCGGCGGACCACGGCCGAGGCATAATCCCCGGTCACTCGCACCGTCTTCGACTCCCGGATCAGCTGGTAGAACACCGCCAGATGGTCGGCGATCTCGTCGTCAGTCAGCGCAGCACCCGGAACTAGGAATCCCGCCTCCTCCAGGCTGGTGCGGAACCGGGCCGGGTCATGATCAACGCAGAGGGTGCGGGCCATCTGCATGAGCGGGAGAATGTCGGAATCGGTGAAATGCTTCACCATCCCGAAGTCCAGGAAGGTGATCTTCCCGTCGCCGTGGAAGATGTAGTTGCCGGGGTGCGGATCACCGTTGAACGCGTGCACCTCGTAGAGGCTGCGGAAGACGAACCGGTAGAGGGTCTCCCCCGCCCGGTCACGCTCCTCCTGTGACCAGCCGAGAACGTCGGCGAATCTTGCCCCGGTCACGAGCTCGCTGGTGACCACCCGCCGGGCGGACAGGTCAGGGACGATCGCGGGCACGCTGATCGTCGGGTGCCCGGCGAAATACCCATGCAGCGCCTGCTGATTGACGGCCTCGCGGCGGTAGTCGAGCTCCTCGAGCACGCGCTCCCGGAGTTCGGCGATGAGGGCCTCGACATCCTGGCTCGGCGCCGTCACGCGAAGCATCCGCCGCAGAAGCGAGACGTTGTCGAGGTCGGCCGCCATCATCTCGGCGATCCCCGGATATTGCACCTTGACTGCGACGGCGAGTCCGTCGTTAGTAATAGCGCGGTGGACCTGACCGATCGACGCCGCCGCGATGGGCTCGGGGTCCCAGCGAGCGAAGAGGCGCTCGGGTGGCTGACCCAGTTCCGCCTCGATCACGCCAGCCGCGAGATCGGGACTCATGGGCGGAACGCTGTCCTGCAGGCGGCTCAGGGTGCGGCGGACCGACGGCGCCAGGCCCTCGTCGACGTAGCTCGCCATCTGGCCAAGCTTGACCATCACACCTTTCATGGTGCCGAGAGTGGCCGTCACGTCATCGGCGGTCTGCATGGCGAGGTCGTTGCGCAGCTTCTCGCGGTTCTCGCCCGCGGTGATGAACAGGCGCGGCGCGCTGCCCGCGTACCGGAGGCCACCGCGAACGGCGAGCTGGGCGGCCGCCACGCCGCGCTCGAACCGCAGCCGTCCGACCCGTCGCCGGACGAGTGCCACTCCAACAGCCGCCGCGATGGCGCTGGCAGACAGCGCGAACAGCGCGCGCCACGGATTCCTCATGCGTGCACGGCGGCGCGCATTCGCAAGGTGACGCGCTGCCTGGCCTCCAACACGCCGGGCTCGCCGAGGAAGACCGCGTCGAGCACGCCCAGCGCCTGGCGGATCTCATCCCGGCGGGCGCTGGTCAGCTCCGGCACGGCGTAGCCGTACATCTGACTCGCCCACTCCGGCAGCGACATCAGCGTCGCCTCCCTGATGTCCTGCCAGATCTCGGCCACCTCGGGGTCGAGTCCGGGCGGGTCAAGCAAGTAGGCCATCGACTCCCTGGCGGCCGGAGTGCACAGCAGCCGCGGCCGCATCCCGCTCAGGTAGTGCTCAAGCGCGGCGACGCTATCAGGCACGACCTCGGCGGGCACGCCGACAAGCTCTGCCGCGAGGACCATCTCCTCGGCGTAGCTGTCAGCCTCCTCCGCGGTCAGCGGGTTACCGAACTTCTGCCTGGCCGCGATGTTCGAATCCACCAGCGCGGCGTGGACCCATAGGAGTAGCGCAGGATCTGTCGCGGCATAACGCTCACCTGTCTCCCCGTCGACGCCGGTGACCTGCTTATGAATCCGCCGCACCCGAGCGGCGGCGCGCTCCGCCGCAGCACGTTCCCCGAATGTGATCGTTGCCAGGTAGGCGGAGGTCGCGGCGAGCCGTCCGACAGGGTCGGCCCGCCAGTCGCTGTGCTGATCAACGCCGGCCATGGCGAGCGGGTGCAACGCCTGAATCATGAGCGCCCGCAGCCCCGCGACAGGCGCGGACAAGTCGCCGCTGATGCGCCAGGAGACGCTCGCGGGGCCGAAGTACCCGTCATCGGCGGGCGACTCAGGGATGCCGCTGATCAACGCGGCTGCTGATCGCTCGACCAGCCCCGCCGCGTCTCCGTACTGGTTCATAACAGTCACGTTACCGCGCGTCTGCGCTGGCAGCCGCCGAGCGTCATTGGCTCGGAAGCTGGTCGCGGCCGGCCGGCGCGCTCCAGTCGAGCACCGGCCCGTCGGGGACGATCCGGGACGGGTTCAGGTTCGGATGGGTCGTGTAGTAGTGCCGCTTGATCTGGTCGAATCTCGTGGTGTCCCGGAAGGCAGGCAGCGAGTGGAGGTCCCGCGCATACGCCCACAGGTTCGGGTAGTCAGTGATCCGGCGCAGGTTGCACTTGAAGTGCGAGTAGTAGACGGCGTCGAAACGGGCCAGCGTCACCAATAGCCGCACGTCGGCCTCCGTGATCGCGTCGCCGAGCAGGTAGCGGTGCCCGGACAGGCGGGCCTCCAGGATGTCGAGGGTCGCGAACAGCTGGGTGACGGCCTCGTGATAGCTCTCCTGGCTGGTCGCGAACCCTGAGCGGTAGACGCCGTTGTTGACCGTCGCGTACACCAGCGCGTTCAGCTCGTCGATCTCTGGCCGCAAGTGCTCGGGATACAGGTCGTAGGCCGGATTGGCCCAGGCACTGAACTGAGTGTCAAGATCGAGCGTGATGTCGGGGAAGTTGTTACTGACGATGCGCCTGGTCTTCCGGTCCCACAGGACTGGCACCGAGATGTGCCCCGCGTACCCGGGCTCAGTGGCCTCGTAGGCCTCGCGGAGCAGGGCGAAGCCGTTCACGGGGTCGAGGTCGTAGCCGTCACCGGCCCGGAATGCCCACCCCCGCCCGTCGCGCACCGGATCGACTGCGGACAGCGAGATGACATCGGTGAGTCCAAGGAGTTCGCGCACGATGGCCGAGCGATGCGCCCACGGGCACGCCCAGGAGATGTATAGGTGATAGCGGCCGGGCTCGGCCTTATAGCCGCTGGACCCGTCGGCAGTGATCCTGCCTTGGAACGGATAGGCAGCGCGGACGAACTCCCCCGGTTTGGTACCCGCCGGCGGAGTTGTCTTCTTCGGCCTGAAGTCGCCGTAATCGCCGAATGTCGCGAAGTCCACCGGGCTCGCGCCACTGGCGTGCGTGGCAGTCGTCATCGGACCTCCCTCGTGGGCCTGTCGGCAGCAACCGCAGCCGCGGCGAGGCAATTCCGGCCGGGTCCAAGGAAGTGCCGGAGTGGCGTGGGGAAAGATGAGCGCGTGAGTACTGACGCCTCGGCCATCGCAGCCGTCCCGGCCCCGCCGGCGGAGCCGGCCGAGCCCGTCGAGCCGCAAGCTGTCCTCTCGCCGCTGACCAAAGCGGCGATCTTCCTGGTCGCGGTCGTCAACCAGGACTGCGGCAGCGAAGCCGCCGCCGTCACACTGTGCGCCGATGTCGCCAGCCTGGTCAAGGCTGTGGGCTTCCGGGACCTGAACGGCCGGCTCACGTGCGTGACCGGGTTCGGCGCATCGGCGTGGGACAGGCTGACCGGGCTGCCGCGGCCGGCGCGCTTGCATCCGTTCCGCGAGATCCTGGCGGGCAGCCGGCACGCCGTGAGCACGCCAGGCGATCTGCTGTTCCACATCCGCGCCGCCCGGATGGACTTGTGCTTCGAGCTCGCCAGTCAGATCATGACGAGGCTAGATGGCGTCGCCACAATCGTCGATGAAGTGCACGGCTTCATTTACTTTGACGAGCGAGATCTGCTCGGGTTTGTCGACGGCACCGAGAACCCGACTGGACCGGCCGCCGTTGCGGCCGCGATCATCGGCGGCGAAGAGCCCGCCTACGCCGGCGGAAGTTACGTGATCGTGCAGAAGTACATTCACGACCTCGTCCGCTGGAACGCGCTCCCCGTCGAGGAGCAGGAGAAAGTCATCGGGCGGGCGAAGCTATCCGACATCGAACTCGACGACTCGGTGAAGCCGACCTCAGCGCACAACGCGCTCACAACGATCGTCGTGGACGGCGAGGAAATAGACATCGTCCGGGACAACATGGCGTTCGGCCACGTCGGCGCCGGCGAATACGGCACATACTTCATCGGCTATGCACGGTCGCCCGCGACCACCGAGCAGATGCTGACCAACATGTTCGTCGGCTCGCCGCCGGGTAATTACGACAGGATCCTGGATGTCAGCACCGCGGTGACAGGATGCCTGTTCTTCGTCCCGTCTCAGACGCTTCTGGACAGCCTCGCCGACGGAGATGGCGACAACGCGGATACAGCAACGATGATCCAGCCAGCCGAGCTAGCTGGCGACGGCTCACTCAACATCGGCAGCCTCCGAGGAGATGCATAGACATGAACAACCTGCACCGCGAGCTCGCGCCGATTTCGGACGAGGCCTGGGGCGAGATCGAGCAGGAGACGACGCGAACGCTGAAGCGCTACCTCGCGGGGCGCCGCGTCGTGGATGTCAACGGCCCGGCCGGATCAACGCTGTCGGCCGTGGGCACCGGCCACCTGGCTGGCATCGAGCCGCCAGGCGACGGCGTGCTGGCCAGGCGACGCCAGGTGATGCCGCTGGTCGAACTCCGCGTGCCGTTCACGCTAAGCAGGCAGCAGATCGATGACGTAGCGCGCGGCGCGGTGGACTCCGACTGGCAGCCGGCCAGGGAGGCTGCGCGGGTAATCGCTGCGGCCGAGGACCAGGCGATCTTCGCCGGATATTCAGCAGGTGGGATCGGCGGCATCGTGCCGGGCGCGAGTAACGCACCGCTCATCCTGCCCGCGGCCCTCGCCGACTACCCGATGGCGTTCGCGCAGGCCGTTGGCCAGCTGCGATCGGCCGGGGTGGACGGGCCGTATACAGCTGTCTTGTCGGCCGAGGCTTACACGGCAGTCAGCGAGGCCAGCGACCACGGCTATCCGATCATCCGCCATCTGCGTAACGTCCTGGACGGCGAGCTGATCTGGGCGCCGGCCATCACCGGCGCGATCGTGCTGACTTCCCGTGGCGGCGACTTCATCCTGCACCTCGGTCAGGACCTGTCGATCGGCTATCTGTCCCACAATGACGACGACGTCGTCCTGTACCTGCAGGAAAGCTTCACGTTCCAGCTTGTGACGGCCGAAGCGGCGGTCCCGCTGGCGACGTCGGCCGGCGTCGGGGCGTAGCGCTGGCCGCCGGGCTAGTTCTGGCTGCCGGGCTAGTTCTGGCTGTACGGGCTAGTTCTGGCTGTACGGCGAGTAGCGCAGGTCTGGTGCGGGCGTCGCGGTAAGCGACCGGAGCATCTTCATTTCCCGCGCGAGCAGGCGCCGCTCCGCCAGCAGGCGACGGTGCGCGTCAGGCTCCTCGAGTAGCTGCTGCTTTTCGGGCACGTCCACGACAACCGCGGCTGCGACCAGGTAGGAAAGCAGGATGGGCTCGTCCGGAATGTCGGGGACCGTGATTTGCGCGCCACCGCGCTCAGCGAGCAGGTCCAGGTAGGACCGGAACGACTGCCGCACTACGGGGACCACCAGCGCAGCCTCTCCCGCCTCGTCTGGATCATCGGGCAGGAAGTCGACTTCGCCGCTGAAGTACGGCGCCTGGTCGCCGAGCGCGACCAGCATGAACCGCCGCGCGCCGACCGTTATCAGGTCGAAACGGCCGTCCTCGTACGCCTCGACCTGCCGCACGACAGCGGTACACCCCGTGTCGTACAGCGCGGAGACGCCGTCGACGCCGGTTTCCCGGCCGTGCCGGATGGCGATCACGCCGAACTCCCGCGGCTCCGGTCCGTCCACGAGATCCGCAACGAGCTGTCGGTATCGCTCCTCGAAGATATGCAGCGGCAGCACCAGGCCCGGATACAGCACGCTGCCAAGCGGGAACAGCGGCAGCGTGGTGCTCATGATTCGAGACTATTGCGACCCACGGCTGCAAGCGATCCGTGCACCCCCCGAAACCGCGACCCGCCCGTGTGGCCGCCCCCAGCGCGGCGCGTGGCTGTCGGTGGCATGCGGCAGGCTGATCTGGTGGTCACCATCGAAGACGTCCGGGAGTTCGCCGGCCAGCTGCCACGCGCTTATGAAGCGCTGGTCAGCGATCGCGTCAAGTTCCGTGTCGGGCGGATCGTCTTCCTGGCCTTCTCGCGCGACGAGCAGATCATGGGCTTCGGCTTCCCGAAGGAGGAGCGCGAGGCTCTTGTCGCCGCGGAGCCAGCTAAGTTCCTCATGCCTGGTCAATCCGATCTGCGGTATCACTGGGTGCAGGTGCGCCTGGCCGCTATCGACCAGGCCGAGATGGAAGAGCTTGTGCTCGACGCGTGGCGCATGTGCGTGCCGAAGGGCGTCGCTGCACGCTATCTGGCACCAGGACGCCCTTAGGCCGCCGGCGCCGCGTATGACCTAACACGTCATCGTTTCCGGAAGAAGTCGCGGATGTTGGCGAGCAGCAAGACGAAGGCGGCCAGGATCAGCAAAACGGCGATGGCCAGCCGCCAGTTGCCCACAACGGCCAGCGTGGTGAGCCAGGCTGCGGTACCTACGAGAGCAGCACCGACGATGCCGACGATGAACTGGAAGAGATGGCCTCGAGCGAATGCTTCGACACAGAGCATGACGAAAGCGAGACCGCCGATCGCTGGCAGCACCGCGCCGAAGTGACCAAGGATGGCCACGGCCAGCCCGGCGAGCAAGACGGACGCGGATACGGTGGACCAGATCGCCAGCAGTCGGCCGCGCGTCCGTACGGGGTCGACGTTGGGCAATGCCCGGCGGTGCAAGTGCGCGTGCGGGTCATCACGCGGGAGCCCGTGGCTGGCCGTGCGTGCCAGGGCGGCATGTTCTTCGGTGAGCGCAAGCCGACGGACCCGCGCCTCCTGGACGGCGTGCTCGAGCGCGTCCAGGTTGCGGGGTGCGCCGAGTGCACGGTCGCCGATCCGGACGCGGCGCAGTTCATCGCCATAAGCAGCCAGTGCGGTCGCGGCGTCGTCGATCTGAGAGTCGAGCTCGGCCATCCGGTCGGCAATTACCTGCCCCTCGGCCGTTGGGGATGGCGGCGTCTCCTTATCCAGGCCCGCCCAGCTAACCGGTTCGGACCAAGACAGCCGCACCGCTCCCTCGCGCTCGTAACGCGGGCCGGCCGGCGCGCGTTCCCCGCCGAAAGGATCGCCGGTGTCGAGGCCCCACAATCCGCGGAAGTCACGCAGCCATGGCGTCTCGTCGTCTACAAGTACGGGAGACCATACGATCGCCTCGCCTGGTCCCACGCTCGGCCCGTCGCCGCGGTGGTAATCGATGAACGGGATGCCAAATGCAGTGCCGGTCTGAGCGCGCCTCCAGGGGAGCAACAGCCGGCTGAGGTGGCGCAGCATGCTCGTGAGCCGACCGATGGCGGGAGGCTCGACCGTCACCAGGTAATCGCCGGGCAGGTAAGCGCCGGAATGCGAGCCGGCGCCGGCAAATACAACAGGATGGGTATCCCGCCATCGGATGTCTGGATCGTCTGTCCGTCGCCGCAGATCGTCGCCGACTTCATCGTGGGACGAGAAGGCGATCCAGGCCGGGCGTTTGCCAGGTTCCGGCGGATCGGGCAGAAAGACCGTCACCTGTTCCCAGTCGGCTTCGTGATCGTTCACACCGCCAAAAGTCGATCTCCAGTCGTTCATCGCATAGAAGAACCAGTACTGAAGGACGACGAACCCCCCGTCGCGGGTTACTCGCCCGTAGTACGGGCAGCTGGTCGGGTCGGCGTCTGCGCGGTAAGCCTGCTCGGCTGCCGCCGCTGTGCCGCCCGGCACCCGCCCCCGCAGCACGAGTGACAGCCGAAGCACGGCGTCGATGAGCCTGCCAAGCAGGCCGACGGCCGCGAAACGGCTCGTTCCGGCCGCTAGTCGCGTGCGACCGGCATCACGACGCCACGCGCGGAACTCGCTGCGCCCGAGTGCACGGTCGACGAACCGAAGCCACAGACCCTGATGGGACGACACGCCAACCTCTGCCAGCAGATCGGGCGTGATCTCGCCCGGTGCGAAGACGCGCTCCGCTGCCTTGGGCGCCGGCGGCCGTGCGGACACCGCCGATCGCCACAGGCTGCACTTCGCCAGATAGCGCTCCACCGGCATCGGCAAGAAAAGCTCGCCCTGGGTAAAGGCCAGGACGGGTTCATAGTCTCGCAGGAGTCGCAGATCATCTTCGGGCGCCGCACCTACGCGCGCTGCATCCACGTGCGCCGGACCTCGTCGCGCCACAGATAGCCGCTTACCCCAAGCGCGGACGCGGCACTCCTTAGCGGCGAGCTGGGCGTGAGCTCTATGAGCGCCGCTTCGCGAGTTCGGGCACGCTGGCGGCCGTGTGAGCCGCGGGCCGCGACGCCGGCCTCCTGATGGCCTGATAGACCATCGATACCGCGAGCGCTGCTGCGACCGTGAGTG
>DATIOU010000186.1:0-14962 GCA_035472835.1 Streptosporangiaceae bacterium
CTAATCGAGACGCTCGGCCCCACCGTCGCGCCGCCCGGATCGTTTAACAACGAGATCGGCCACCCGCTGACGGTCCTGAAGATCACCGGCCAGACGCGCTACCTGATATCGGAACTGGCCGCTCGCGGGCTCGGGCACATCACGGACCTGTGCGCGATCGCGCCACCTCGGATCGGCGCTGTGCTGTGCGTCGGACATGCGCACGCGGGGGAGTTCGGCAGCCTGGCGGCGATCGCGGCGGCCAAGGGTGAACTGCCGGCCGCGTTGCCAGCGGACGGCGTGGCCATCCTCAACGCCGACGACCACCGCGTCGTCGCCATGGCCGTCCGGACCAGCGCGCGGGTCGTCACGTTCGGACGGTCGGGGGAGGCCGACGTGCGGGCGGAGCACGTCACCACGGACACGCTCGGAAGGCCAGGTTTCAGGCTCGTGATGCGCGACGAGGCGGCGCCAGTCCAGCTTCAGCTGTATGGCGAGCACCACGTGCAGAATGCCCTGGCCGCTGCCGCCATCGCCGCGGAGCTCGGCCTGCCGGTGGCCGACATTGCCACGGGCCTGTCGGCGGCCGTGGCCCGCAGCCGGTGGCGGATGGAGGTCACCCGGCTGCCCAGCGGCGTCACCGTCATCAACGACGCCTATAACGCCAACCCTGACTCAGTGCGGGCAGCGCTGGCCGCGCTCGCCGCCATGTCGCGCGGGCGGCGCGGGTTCGCCGTGCTCGGGCACATGACCGAGCTCGGTGAGGACGCCGAGCAGCTGCACGAGGAGGTCGGCGCGGCCGCAGCGGCGGCCGGCCTGGCGGGACTGATCGTAGTCGGCGAGGAGGCGGCGCCGATCTTGGTCGGGGCTAAGTCAGCGCCGTCGTGGCAGGGCGAGCCTGTCTATGTCCCCGACGTTGCCGCCGCGGTGCGCGCGGCCCGCGACCGGCTACGGGACGGCGACGTCGTCTTGGTGAAGGCCTCGCATTCCATCGGCCTCGAGCGGGTCGCGCTAGCCCTGACCGGCGAGCAGCCGACGGGCCACGAGGTGCCGCGCAGTTGAAGACCATCCTGGTGACCGGGGCCGTGTCGCTCCTGCTCGCCCTGTTTGGCACGCCGCTGATCATCCGCCTGCTGCGCAGGCAAGGGTACGGTCAGCCGATCAGGGTGGAAGGCCCTAAGTCGCACGAGACGAAGCGCGGCACGCCCACCATGGGCGGCGCCGCCATCGTCCTCGCAGCGCTCATCGGCTACTTCGTCGGGCACCTCGTGACGCACGATCCGATGACGTCCTCGGGCGTGCTGATCTTGCTGCTGATGGCGGGCCTGGGCCTGGTCGGGTTCATCGACGACTTCATCAAGATCTTCCGGCAGACCAGCCTCGGCCTCCGCAGTGGCACCAAGCTCGCTGGGCAGGCCGTCATCGGCGCGGTGTTCGCCGTCGAGGTCATCCAGCACCCGGATGCGCTCTCCATCACGCCAGCCGATGCGCACATCTCTTTCCTGCGCGACATCGGGCCCGCTATCGGGACGCTGCCGTTCGTGATCTGGGCCGTGATCATGATCGCCGGCACGTCCAACGCCGTGAACCTCACCGATGGCCTGGACGGGCTCGCCACCGGCGCGACGATCCTCGTGCTGGCCGCGTACGTCCTGATCGGCATCTGGCAGCAGCGCAACGACTGCACGCTGTTCTTTTCCCGCCAGTGCTACATCATCCGCGACCCGCTTGACCTGGCGGTAGTGGCCGCCGCCGTGCTCGGCGCTTGCTTCGGCTTCTTGTGGTGGAACGCGCCGCCGGCCCGGATCTTCATGGGCGACACCGGGTCGCTCGCCCTCGGCGGCGCGCTTGCCGGACTCGCCATCTGCACGAAGACCGACCTGCTCCTCATCATTCTGGGCGGCCTGTTCGTGATCATCACGATGTCCGACGTCATCCAGGTCGGCTTCTTCAAGCTGACGAGACGCCGGGTGTTCAAGATGGCACCCTTGCAGCACCACTTCGAGATGATCGGCTGGGCCGAGACCACGATCGTGATCAGGTTCTGGCTGATCTCCGGCCTGTGTGTCGCACTCGGTCTCGGCCTTTTCTACGCCGAGTGGCTCCAGACTTAGGCCATGACGGCGACGCGCGACACGATGCAGCCGGGCAGCCTCGCCGGGCGGCAGGTGCTCGTTGCCGGCCTTGGTATCACCGGCCAGTCGGTAATCCCGCTCCTGGTCAGCCGCGGCGCGCACGTCATCGCCGCGGACTCGCGCGACGACCCCGTGCGTATAGACCTTGCCGGCCGGCTGGCGAAGGACGGGGTGTCGGTCCGGCTCGGCGACAGCGCACTGGGGCCTGACGCGACCGTTCCGGCTGGCACGGCGCTGGTCGTCGCGTCGCCTGGGCTGCGCCCGGATACGCCCCTGCTGGCCGCCGCGGCGCGCGCCGGGATCGACGTGATCGGCGATGTCGAACTGGCCTGGCGGCTGCGCCCGGCGCTGGCTAGCGGTGGCCGCCAGCAGTGGTTGGCCGTGACCGGCACGAACGGCAAGACAACCACCGTCCGGATGCTGGCCGCCATGCTCGCCGCCGCCGGCCACCGCAGCATCGCGGCCGGAAACGTCGGCACCCCGATCCTGGACGTCGTCACCGACCCGGAGCCCTATCCGGTCGTCGCAGTCGAGCTGTCCAGCTTCCAGCTGTACTGGAGCGCCACGCTAGCGCCGCTGGCCGCCGTCGTACTCAACGTCGCCGCGCACCACCTGGACTGGCACGACGACATCGAGTCCTACGCCGCCGCGAAAGCCAGGATCTTCGGGCCAGCGACGATCGCGATCTGCAACGCCGAGGACGCACGGTCGGTCGCCATGGCCGAGCAGGCGGTGGCGCGCGGCGCGACGCGCATGACCGGCTTCCGGCTGGGGGCGCCAGCTCCCGGCGAGCTCGGCGTGATCGGGGGATGGCTGGTCGACAACGCCTTCGGCAGCGACGTCCGCCTCGCACCGCAGGACCTCGTCAGGCCCGCCGCGCCGCACAACGTCGCCGACGCCCTGGCGGCTGCTGCGCTCGCCCGCGCGTACGGCGACGAGCCGGCCTCGATTGCGGCCGGGCTGGCCGGGTTCGTGCCCGAGCCGCATCGCATCAGCCTGGTGGCTGAGCGAGACGGCGTGACGTTCATCGACGACTCGAAGGCGAGCAATCCAGCGGCGGCGGCCGCATCCCTGGCCACGTTCCGGTCCATCGTGTGGGTGGCAGGCGGGCTGTTCCGTGGCAGTGACGCCGACCTGGATGCCGTCGTAGCGGCCGCGGCACCACGGCTGCGCGCCGCCGTCCTGATCGGTACCGATCGGGCCACATTCGCCCGTGCCCTGGCGCGACACGCGCCGGATGTCCCCGTTACGGAGCTGAGCAGCACCGACACTGGAGTCATGGACGAGGCGGTGGCGTTCGCCGCGGCGGCGGCACGGCGCGGGGATACGGTGCTGCTGGCCCCGGCGGCGCAGTCGTGGGATATGTACCGCGATTATCCGGCGCGCGGGGATGCGTTTGCCGCAGCGGTCCGCAGGCTGGCGGATTCGCAGTGAGCCCGCGGGCGGCAGGCGCCGGGTCCGCGGACACGGGGCTGGGCAGTCCGCGCGCGTGGTCTGGCGATGACGATGACGCGGCACTCGCCGACAGCGCCAGGCCGGGCCGGGACGCGACCTTGCCGGGCGCCGTCGACCGGGCCTGGAGCCGGCGCGCCGGGACGCAGCGGTTCACGGCGTTGCTCGATCGCCCGCTAGCCTCCTACTACCTCGTGCTGGGCTGCGCGCTCCTGCTGCTCGGCGTCGGCCTCATGATGGTGCTTTCGACCTCGACGGCCTACGACCTGGACCACGGGCTGCCGCCGTATTCGATGTTCGAGAAGCAGTTGCTCGGCGCCGCGGTCGGCCTGGCGCTGATGTGGCTGGCGGCGAAGTCGCCACCGCGGCTCTTCCGCGCGTTCGCGTACCCCCTGCTGCTCGCCGCCATCGGCGGGCTCGTGCTGGTGCTGCTGTTCGGGCACGAAGTCGACGGTGCCAAGCGCTGGCTCAACGTCGGGGGCACCCAGGTGCAGCCGTCGGAGTTCGCCAAGCTGGCCCTCGTGCTGTGGGGAGCCGACCTGCTGACCAGGAAGGAGAAGCTCAACCAGCTTACCGACTGGCGGCACATCCTCGTTCCGCTGCTGCCAGGCGCCGCGCTGATGTCCATGCTGGTGATGATCGGCAAAGACCTGGGCACCACGTTCTTGCTGTCGATCATCTTTCTGGCCTTGCTCTGGGTCATCGGGGCGCCGGGAAAGCTGATGGTCGGCATGGTGGCCCTCATGCTGTTCGCGCTGCTCATGCTCATCGCCGTGCACCCGTACGAATGGGCCCGGCTGAGCGGCTTCCTGTCGTCGCAGTCGCCGAGCTGCCGCAGCGTGACGTGCTACCAGCTAGCCCAGGGCAAGGATGCACTCGGGTCGGGGGGCCTGTTCGGCGTGGGCAGCGGCGCCAGCCGCGGGAAGTGGGGCTGGGTGCCCAATAGCCCGACGGACTTTATCTTCGCGATACTCGGCGAAGAACTCGGGCTGGTCGGCACCCTGTGCGTGGTCGTCTTGTACGGCGGGCTGGCCTTTGCCGGGTTGCGGGTAGCCCGCCGGGTCCAAGACACCTTCGCCCGCCTCGGCGCGGGCGCGATAACGGTGTGGCTGACGGCGCAGGCGCTGGTGAACATGGGCGCTGTCCTCGGCCTGCTGCCCATAACCGGCGTGCCACTGCCGCTGATCTCGGCCGGCGTGTCTTCCTTGATCGTCACCATGGCCGCGATCGGGATGCTGATGTCCTTCGCCAGGTCCGAGCCAGGCGCGGCGAGCGCGCTCGCAGCGGCGGGGCCGGGCCTCGGGCGGCGGCTGACCGGGTGGCTCGGGATCGGGTACCGGCCCCGCTGAGACCGGTCGGCGGGTAGGGTCGGCGCGGCCGAAGTAGTGTGGCCGGGCAAGGAAGGTGAAGAGAAATGAGCGTCAGCGTCGTGATAGCGGGCGGCGGCACAGGCGGGCACATCGAGCCTGCCCTTGCGCTCGCGGACGCGCTGCGCCAGGCCGATCCGGACGTCGCGATCACGTGCCTGGGCACCGAGCGGGGCCTGGAGACCAGGCTGGTTCCGCTGCGCGGGTATGACCTGGCGCTGATCCCGCCAGTCCCCCTGCCCAGGAAGCTGACACCTGCGCTGCTGTCCGTGCCGAGCCGGATGCTTCGCGCGGTGGCCGCGACCGCCGAGATCCTGGGCCGGACGAGGGCCGACGTCCTCGTTGGCTTCGGTGGCTACGTCGCGACTCCTGGCTATCTCGCCGCCCGCCGCCGCAAGATCCCGATCGTCGTGCATGAGGCGAACGCCAAGCCGGGTCTGGCGAACCGGATCGGTGCCCGCCTCACCAAGAACGTATGCACGGGTCAGCCGGGAACGACGTTGCCGCACGCGCAGTACGTCGGCATCCCGATCCGGCCGCAGATCGCGGGCCTGGACCGGGGCTCGCTGGCCGACAAGGCGCGTGCGCATTTCGGCTTGCAGCCCAACTTGCCGGTCCTGCTCGTTACTGGCGGCTCGCAGGGGGCGGCTTCGCTCAACAAGGCCGTCCTAGCGGCCGCGGCCGCGCTGCGGGCGGCCGGGATCCAGGTGCTCCACGTCGTCGGCCCGAAGGCTGGCGAGGTCGAGGTGCCCGCCGGTCCGGTGCCCTATGTCGTGCTGCCGTACCTGGACCGGATGGACCTCGGGTACGCGGCGGCTGATTTCGCACTGTGCCGAGCGGGCGCGATGACGTGTGCCGAGCTAACTGCAGTCGGCCTGCCGGCTGCGTATGTGCCGCTGCCGCACGGCAACGGCGAGCAGCGGCTCAATGCCGAGCCGATCGAGCAGGCCGGTGGTGGGCTAATCGTCGACGACGCCGACCTGTCGGCGGACTGGATCATCTCGACGCTGGTGCCCATCGTGCAGGATGACGCGCGCGTCGGCGCCATGGCTGAGGCCGCTGCCGCGAGCGGACACAAAGACGCGGCCACCCATCTGGCCACGCTTGTCCTGTCGGTCGGGCGGCGGCGGCCAGGACGGCGGCGGCGGCCGCGCTCATAGCGGCTGTTAGCCGCGGACAGGGAGGCAGCAGGGTGGTGGGCCTGGTCACTCCGGTCGAACCGGTTCCGGTCGCTGAGCTAGGCAATGTGCACTTCATTGCCATCGGCGGCGCGGGGATGTCCGGCATCGCGAGGATCATGCTGGCCCGCGGCGTCACCGTCTCCGGCAGTGACTCGGCGGCTTCGCCGCTGCTGGCTGAGCTAGCCGCCGCCGGCGCCCGGGTGGCGGTCGGCCACGCGCCCGGCAACCTCGGCGACGCCGACACCGTCGTGATCTCGACCGCCATCCGGCCCGACAACGCTGAGCTGCTCGAGGCTCGGCGGCGCGGGCTCCGGGTCCTGCACCGGGCCGCGGCGCTCGCCAGCGTCATGCTCGGCCACCAGGGCATCGCAGTCGCCGGCACGCACGGGAAGACGACAACGACGTCGATGATCACCACCGTGCTGCTGCACAGCGGAGCCGAGCCGTCCTACGTCATCGGCGGCGTCCTGGCCGAAACGGGGCTCGGCGCCGCCGAGGGAGCAGGTCCGGCTGTCGTGGTCGAGGCCGACGAGAGCGACGGCTCGTTCCTGATGCTCGCCCCGGATGCGGCCGTGGTGACTTCGGTCGAGGCCGATCACCTCGATAACTACGGCACGCTCGCGGCGATCGAGGCGGCCTTCGCAGGCTTCGTCGCTCGAATCTCGGCTGGCGGGGTTCTGATTGCGTGCGCCGACGACCCCGGTGCCCGCTCGCTCGCCGCGGCCGCCCCGCCCACGGTGACGGTCGTCACGTATGGCGTCGCGCCCGACGCCGGCTACCGCGTGACCGACTTCCGGGCGCGCGGGATGCGCGCCGAGTTCAGCGTCACCGGCGGACGTGGCACAGTCCTCGCGGGGGCAGGGCCAATCCAGGTGGAGATCGCCGTACCCGGCCGGCACAACGCCCTTAACGCAGCTGCGGCATTCGCGCTGACCGTGCAGCTGGGCGTGTCGGTGGCTGACGCCATCGCTGGCCTCGCCGCCTATCGCGGTGCGCGCCGCCGGATGGAGCTCAAGGGCGAGGCGGATGGCGTCCAGGTCATCGACAGCTACGCGCATCACCCGACAGAGCTAGCCGCTGACCTCGCGGCCGCGCGCGATATCGCGGCCGGCGGCAGGCTGATCGCGATCTTTCAGCCGCATCTGTTCAGCCGGACCAGGATCTTCGCTTCGGATTTCGGCGTGGCGCTTGGCCAGGCCCACGAGGTGATCGTCCTCGAGGTCTATGCCGCCCGTGAAGATCCCGAGCCCGGCGTCACCGGCAAGCTGGTCGCCGACGCTGTCCCTGGTGGCGGCGCGCTCTTCATGCCTGACCTGGCCGCGGTCCCGGCGGCGGTCGCGGGCCTGGCCAAACCTGGCGACCTGGTGCTGACCATGGGAGCCGGTGACGTTACGGCACTCGGACCGCAGATCGTCCAGGCGCTGCACGAGCGGGCGGCGGGGCTGTGAGGCGGCTGCCCGCTGCTGAGCCGCTGGCCCGCCCAGGAGAACCGGCGGGCGGCGCCCCGGAACCGGCGCGCCGGCGTGCCGATCCAGTGCGCGCGGCTTTCTTTGCGGTGCTCATCCTCATGATCCTGGCCGGGGCCGCGTGGGCGGTTCTCGGCTCGAGCCTGCTGGTTGTCCGGCATGTCAAGGTAACGGGCAACCAGCTTGTCTCCGCCAGCCAGGTGCGCGCGGTGGCTCGAATTCGCGCTGGGCAGCCGCTCGCGCGGGTGAACACCTCGGCCGCGGCGCACAGGGTGGAGCAGATCGCCGCTGTGCAGTCGGCCGCTGTCAGCCGGTCGTGGCCGGACACGATCGTCATCACGGTATCCGAGCGGACTCCGCAGCTCGCGGTCCGGGCTAGAGGCGGATACGACCTCATCGACGAGGCGGGCGTCACGGTCCGCTGGGCCGCTCGCCAGCCCGCCGGGATGCCGCTGCTCAGCGACCCGCCCGCGGTGCTGCGAGGCAACGGCGGCGTCCGGGCCGCGGCCGTAGTCTTGCGACAGCTACCGCCCGCGCTAAGCGCGCGAATCAGGTCTGTCTCGGCACCATCGGCCTCTTCAGTCACTCTGCATCTCAGCGGCGGCATCACTGTGTTGTGGGGCGGGGCCGGGCATGCAGCTCAGAAGTCGGCCGAACTGGAACTGCTGTTCAAGACGCACGCGCGCGCCTATGACATCAGCGATCCGAGCACGGCAGTGGCGCAAAAGTGATAGCGGGGGCAACGGCGCACGGACGGCGGCGCGACACGCCGGCCCTGGATGCGGACAGTGGTTGACCTGGCCAGGCGCACAACCCTACTGTCCCTAACAGTCGGCAGCTTGACATAACTCTAAATCTCAAGTTGAGGGTGAGAGTTGACGAGCCACTATCTGAGCGCCCGGCAGGTCGCGACGGCTCTGGTCGGCCCGGGCCGATGGTATTCGGGGGAGTTCGCGGGCAGGAGGACCGAGACCGGGGCGGCCTCGTTCCCGGCGGCCGGAAAGTAGCCGTCGGCGGCGGCGCGCGTCCGCGGCACATCGTACGAGCGGAAGGGTTTGCTCCTCGTGGCAGCACCGCAGAACTATCTGGCGGTCATCAAGGTCGTCGGTATCGGTGGGGGCGGCGTCAACGCCGTAAACCGGATGATCGAAGAGGGACTGCGCGGCGTCGAATTCATCGCGATCAACACCGATGCCCAGGCGCTGCTGATGAGCGACGCCGACGTCAAGCTGGACGTCGGCCGGGAGTTGACCAGGGGACTTGGCGCCGGCGCGAATCCCGACATCGGCTCGAAGGCCGCGCAGGACCACCGCGAGGAGATCGAAGAGGTAATCAAGGGCGCCGACATGGTCTTTGTCACCGCCGGTGAAGGCGGTGGCACCGGGACGGGCGGAGCGCCGATCGTGGCGGAGGTCGCGCGGGCCCTAGGCGCGCTGACCATCGGGGTGGTGACCAGGCCGTTCGGATTCGAGGGCAAGCGTCGAGCAGCGCAGGCTGACCTCGGCATCGAAAAGCTCCGCAGCGAGGTCGACACCCTCATTGTCATCCCGAACGACCGGCTGCTGTCGATCTCGGATCGCCACGTCAGCGTGCTGGACGCGTTCAAGGCCGCCGATCAGGTGCTCTTGTCGGGTGTCCAGGGCATCACCGACCTGATCACGACGCCGGGGCTCATCAACCTGGACTTCGCCGACGTGAAATCCGTGATGTCCGGGGCAGGCTCGGCGCTCATGGGCATCGGCACCGCCCGCGGCGACGACCGGGCCGTCGCCGCCGCTGAGATGGCGATCTCGAGCCCGCTACTCGAGGCGAGCATTGACGGCGCCCACGGTGTGCTGCTGTCAATCCAGGGCGGTTCTGATCTCGGCCTGTTCGAGATCAACGAGGCCGCCCAGCTCGTCGCGAACTCGGCCGCGCCCGACGCGAACATTATTTTCGGCGCCGTCATTGACGATGCGCTCGGAGACGAGGTCCGCGTGACCGTCATCGCTGCTGGCTTTGACGAGCCCCAGTCTGGCCGCACGCGGCCCCGGACAACCGCGTACAGCGGCGTCCGGTCGGCAACTGAGGTGGCCGCGAGCGGAGTGGCGTCGGCGCCCGCGACTGCCGGTGACTGGCGGCCGTTCCAGCTAACCGAGTCCAAGGCGCCGAGCGCTGCGGCCGCGGGTACTGCCGGAGCCAGTGCCGGGTGGGGTCCGGGCATGAGCGGATCCGGCGAGGCGACCGGCAGCGGCACTGCGACCGGCGGCGACACGCGTGCGGCTGCGGGCGTCGGCACCGGGGGCGACACCGGCAAGATCGACGGCATCCCGGCGCCGCGACCCGGCAGCTCGGAGGGCGCCGGCAGCCAGGACGGATCGCCGAACGGCGCGCGGACCAACGGCGCCGCACGGCCACCGGACTCCGTCGGCACCCGGCGGAAGTCAGTCGTCTTCGAGGAAGACGACGAGCTTGACGTGCCCGACTTCCTGAAGTGAGCGCGGGCATCCTGCCGGACGCTGGCGGCCTGCCGAGCCCTAACATCCTGTTGTGAGCACTGATGCGTGCGATGCCCTGATCACCTCCGGGCCCGATCTTGGCGACGGCGTGCTGTCGGCGTTCTCAGGCCGGGTCGGCGGCGTCAGCAGGCCGCCGTACCACAGCCTGAACCTCGGCCTCGGAGTCAGCGACGACCCGGCAGCCGTGCAGGCGAACCGAGCCGCGCTGGCGCGGGCCTGCGGCCTGCAGCCAGACCGCATGATCTTCATGCGGCAGATTCACAGCGCCGATGTCTGGTACGCCGGGCCGGGAGCGCACGAGCCGCCCGGACCAGTGGACGCGATGTTCACTGACGTGCCGGGCCAGGCGCTCTGCGTGCTCGTGGCCGATTGCGCGCCCGTTCTTATTGCCGATCCGGTCGCCGGGATCGTGGGCGCCGCACATGCGGGCCGCGAGGGCATGGCCGCGGGCGTCGTGCCGGCGCTGCTCGCGGCGATGGTGGCGGCGGGGGCGAGCCCGGCCCGCACCTGCGCGGTAACCGGACCCTCCATCTGCGGGGGCTGTTATGAGGTGCCGCCGGACCTCCAGGCGAGGGTAAGCACAGTCGTGCCAGCCGCGCGGTGCGACACGATCGCTGGCACGTCCGGCCTTGACATCGCGGCTGGGATTCGCGCCCAGCTCGCGGCCACCGGCGTGGCCAACATCACGACGGACGGCCGGTGTACGCGCGAGTCCGACGACCTGTTTTCCTACCGGCGAGACGGCCTCACCGGCAGGTTCGCCGGCCTGATCTGGCTGTCGCCTCGATGAGCGATTGCGGTGGTGGCGACCGACTCGCGGAACTGACCGCGAACCTCGCGGCGGTGCGGGCCGCAATCGCCGCTTCCTGCGCGGCGGCGGGCCGGAGCCCGGCCGAGGTCCAGCTAATCGCCGTGACGAAAACGTTCCCGGTTCCCGACATCATGCTGCTGCATCAGCTCGGCGTGGCCGACATCGGCGAGAACAAGGACCAGGAAGCCGCACCGAAGGTCGCGGAGTGCGCCGCCGCGGGCGTGGATGTGCGCTGGCACTTCGTCGGCCAGCTGCAAGTGAACAAGGCGGCCAGCGTCGCCAGCTACGCCTACATGGTGCATTCGGTAGACCGCATCCGCCTGGTCGACGCGCTCAGCCGCCGGGCTGTATCGGCCGGCCGCCAGATTCGCTGCCTGGTCCAGGTAAGGCTGGACGCCAAACCAGGCCGGGGAGGTGCCGAGCCGGGCCAAGTGCTGGATCTGGCTGACGCGATCGCCCTGCGCGACGGCCTCGAGCTGGCTGGCGTCATGGCGATCGCGCCGCTGGGCGAGCCAGCCCGCCCGGCCTATGGGCGACTCCGTGAGATTGCCGAAATGGTGCGGTCAGCCCATCCCGGCGCGCAGGTGATTTCGGCTGGCATGAGCGGTGACCTGGGCGATGCCATTGCGGAAGGCGCGACACATGTGCGAATCGGTACGGCGTTGCTCGGCGGCCGGCGCGCCTTCGTCAGGTAATGTCCGACGCGTGTGACCCGGTCACTGAGCTGGGCCGCCTGGCTTGCACGACGGAGGACAGAAGATGGCCAGCGCTATGCGCAAGATGGCGGTCTATCTCGGGCTGGTAGAGGACGACCACCACTTCGAGGATCAGTACCAGGACGAGTTCGCCGACGGCTACGACGAGTACGGCGCCGAACTGGTCCAGGGCGAAGACCCACAGGAGTACCTGCCCGAGGCTCCCGCTGGCGGCCGGGTCAGTGATCGGCGCGCTGTCGGCCAGGTGCAGACGACCGATTTGGCGAGGATCACGACCTTGCATCCGCGCACGTACAATGAGGCTCGTACGATCGGAGAGCACTTCCGTGAGGGCACTCCGGTGATCATGAATCTGACCGAGATGGTCGACAGCGACGCCAAGCGTCTGGTCGACTTCTCGGCCGGGCTGATCTTCGGACTGCGCGGGAGCATCGAGCGCGTTACGAACAAGGTGTTCCTGCTGTCCCCGGCCAACGTTGAGGTGGCGGCCGAGGACAAGGCCCGGATCGCGGAGCGGGGCTTCTTCAACCAGAGCTGAGCCTGCAGCCACCCGGCTGGAGGCCAGGGCAGGATGCGTTACCTGCACGACCGATAGGTATACCGCGCGTGAACATATTCAAAGAAGTGTGCTTCTATCTGCTGTCGGTCTACCTTGTTCTGCTCATCGCCAGGATGATCTTCAGCTGGATTCAGGTCTACGCCAGGTCCTGGAGCCCGAGTGGCGTCCTTCTTGTGGTAGCTGAGGGTGTTTACTCCGCCACGGACCCGCCACTGAGATTTCTAAGGCGCTACATTCCCTCGGTCCGGCTCGGTAGTGTGGCCCTTGACCTCAGCTTCATGCTGCTGTTCCTGGTGGTCTACGTGCTCTGGGAAGTCGCACGGTGACGGTAAGGTCAACAGGTAGCGTCCATAAGGGACAAAGCTCCAGGGAGAAGAGATGCCACTGACGCCCGCGGATGTGCGGAACAAGCAGTTCAGCACTACCAGGCTCAGGCCGGGCTACGACGAAGAGGAAGTCGATGCCTTCCTCGACGAGGTAGAAGCAGCGCTAGACGAGCTCATCCAGGACAACGAGGAGCTCCGGGCCAAGCTGGCTGAAGTGCTGCGCGGCAAGCCGCCTGTCTCGCTGACCCCGCAGGCCGAGGTCCCCGAGATGATGCAACCCGAGCGCCGCTCCGAGCCCGAGCGCCGTCCCGAGCCGGTGATGATCAGTCCGCCTCGGCCGGCCGAGGACAACATGGACACCGCTGCCAGAGTGCTCGCCCTCGCGCAGCAGACCGCCGACCAGGCGATCGCCGATGCCCGCCGCGAGGCCGACGAGACGCTTGGCCGCGCCCGCCGCGAGGCCGACGACATCCTGACGAAGGCACGCCGGCAGGCCGAGCAGGTCACCAGCGACGCGCGCGCCAGGGCCGAGAGCCTCGAGCGCGACGCGCAGGAGCGGCACCGTCAGGCCATGGGCTCGCTCGTCCAGTCCCGCGAGGAGCTTGAGCGCCGGGTCGACGACCTGCGCGCGTTCGAGCGGGAGTACCGCAGCCGCCTGAAGGCATACCTCGAGGGTCAGCTTCGCGACCTGGAGGCCGGTGCCGCCGACAGCGGGGTGTTCCCCGCCGTGGGATCGGGCCAGCAGCAGTCGCCCGTGGGCGTCGGGGTTGGCCGCATGGACATGCGCAACGGCAGCCAGGGTGGCGGCTACCAGGGGATGCCCGAGCCGGTCGCGCACAATGGCGGTTTCCACCCGTCTGACGCAGGCCAGCACGACCGTCGTTAGCGCCAGCGGCCGCCTGGCCCGGCTTGCCGATTAATGGAGCCCATCAGGTGATGCGGTTCGGCGCAATCGTCTCGGTCGTGGCTGTCGCGATGGGCTTGCTGATCGCGGGCGCCGTCGCGGGCGACCTGACGCTGGTGTACGTGTCGATCGGCCTGGCCGCGGTGGCGCTGCTCATGCTGATCGCGGGCGTGGTCATCTGGCGGGATGAACTGTTTGGCGCAAGCGGGACCGCGCAGGCGACGTCCGGCTCGACCACAGCGAAAGCGACAGCGGCCGAGCCAGACCTGGTCAGCGCAGGCAGGTCAGCCGGAAGCGCCGCTCGAGCCGAGCGCCCTCGCGGCCGTCCCGCGCCGGGCCGTCAGTCTGCCCGTAGGGGCAGGGGCGGCGCAAGCGCCGACGCCCCGGCTGAGCGCGCTGCGGCAGAGCGCCCCCCGGCAGCGCAGGCCGCCCAGCGGTCGGCCGGCCGTCCGGCGCGTCCAGGCGACACGCGCGTTGGTCCTGTACTCGGCGCCCTCGCCGACCGGGAGCAGCGCGAGCGTGATCAGCGCGACCGTGATGCGCAGGGGCGTGATCGTGATCAGCACCACCGTGGCCAGAGTGATCGTGATCAGCGCGACCGTGGCCAGAGTGAGCGGGATCAGCGCGACCGTGGCCAGAGTGAGCGGGATCAGCGCAACCGTGGCCAGAGTGAGCGGGATCAGCGCACGCGTAGCCAGCGCGACTGGCCACGGCCGGCGCCAGCCGCAGATACTCCTGCCGCCACGCAGCAGCCGCCCCGCGGGCAGCAGCCGGCCCAAGCCCAGCCTGGCATGACGCGGGCTCTGCCCGACCAGCCAGCCGCCGTCCGGCCGTACGCGGCGGCCGCTGGCGGCATGACCTCGGAGGCCGAGGTTCGCTCGCGGCCCGCTGAGCGACCTGAACGTTCGGGGCCTTCGGAGCGTGCTCCGGATGCCAAGTCGACGTCCAGCTCCGCAGGTGCCGAGCCGTCGCCGTTCTTCACTCCCGCAGGCGAAGCCTCGCCTGGCCAGGCTGCAAGCCCTACCGGCAGGCCTGCGCGCGACGAACGTGCCCGACCAGCATCGACGGCCGCACAGGCAGTGCCAGCCACTACGAAGCAGGCCGGCCAGGAAGGCACGGGATCGGCGGGTGGACCGGCGACGAGCCTGCCATCAACCGCGGGCCGGCCTCCGGCGAGCTCCGCACCCGCCTCCCCGAGGTCGGTTAGCTCCTCGGCCACGGTCAGCCCGGCAAAGGCGGCCGAGAGCCCGGCGGCCGAGAGCCCGGCGACCCAGAGCCCGGCGACCCAGAGTCCGGCGGCCGAGAGCCCGGCGACCCAGAGCCCGGCGACCCAGAGCCCGGCGGCCCAGAGCCCGGCGGCCCAGAGCCCGGCGACCGAGAGCCCGGCACTGGCGCCTGTTGTCCCAGGGGCTCGAGCCGCCCCCGACAGCGCTCACGACGAGGCCTCAACCGGGGACAGCGCCTCGGCACCGGCCGCTCCGTCGGTGCGCTCAGACGGCATGGTCTCTGTGGTGCCAGGCATCGCCCGGTACCACACGACCGGGTGCATCCTGATCCGGTTCCTCGGC
>DATIOU010000187.1:0-20907 GCA_035472835.1 Streptosporangiaceae bacterium
CCGAGGCTGTCCGGCTGGGCTGGCGGATCGGCACGCACGCTGTTGGCGACCGTGCTGTGCGCACGCTGCTGGATGTGTACGAGGCTGTCGTGAGTCAGACGGGCCCCGTGCCGCCGTGGACGCTGGTCATCGAGCACGGCATGCTCACCGATGCGGCGTTGCGAGACCGGGCCGTTCGGGCGGGGTTCAGCGTGACGGTGCAATACCCGCTCCTCTGGAACATGGCCAGCGAGATGCTGAACACTTGGGGACCGGAGCGGACCAGGCGGGTCAGCCCGCTCGACCTGTGGCTGGCAGCCGGCGCTGAGCTGGCCGCTGGCACCGATATCGTCCGGCCTTTCAACCCGATGACCAACGTCTGGGGCATGGTGACCAGGGGCACTAAGTCGGCCGGAATCCAAGGGCCCGAGCATGGCATCGACGTTGCCACGGCGCTGCGCCTGTACACGATGGGTACCGCGGCTCTCAACCACGAGCAGGACCGATTGGGCAGCATCGCGCCGGGCAAGCTCGCTGACCTGGTTGCCTACCGAATGGACCCGGCCTCTGCATACACCTCCGCACTGGCCGACCTGACCCCTTCGTTCACCATGACTGGCGGCCGAGTCACGCACGACCCCGACCAACGGCTCGCTCGGTGACCTGCTCAGGCTGAGTGCGGGTCAGGCGAGGGACAGGAAGAGCCGCTCAAGTTGGGCGCGGTCGGCATCGGCCGTGCCCTCGCCGTCGACCCCGCACTGTTCCAGACCGGACGCGATGATCTTGAAGCCGGCGCGGTCGAGAGCCCGGGACGCGGCGGCAAGCTGTGTCACCACGTCGGCGCAGTCGCGCCCGTCCTCGATCATCTTGATGACGCCGCCGATCTGGCCCTGAGCACGGCGCAGCCGCTTGATCACGCCTGTCATCGTCTCGCTGTCTATTTCCATGCCGACTCCCTGGTCTGGCACCCAAGGCACTAAAGCCGGGTGCCGCACTGCATTGAATTGACTATACCCGCAGGGGTATTCACCGACAGATGCGCGCTGATGATCTGGTTGGCGATTCAGGTGCGACCGAAAAGCTTTCGCAGCCAGCCGGTGCCACTGGCGGCGGGGTCGCCGGCGTGACCGGCGCAACGCTGGACCGCCGGAACGCCGGCTAGCACCTGATTGACGTGCTGGCCGCAGCCAGCCCAGGTGGTCTTGCCGCATTTCCTACAGGCGACTGCTCGGCACATAGTGGATCTCCTTAACCTCTGGGTGTTGTGCGGGCGACGAACTGTTGAATCAAGCAATTGCAGGCATGGCGCGCCAGGCCGTATAGCCGGCGACCAGCAGGAGTAGGACGGTGAACGCGGCCTGAAGCTTGCTTGTGTCGGCTCGTGCTGTAAGCCGGGCGCCGGCCCAGCCGCCAAGAACGGCCACGCCGGTGAGCAGGGCCACCAATCCCCAGTTCGGGTGCACGCCCGTGCTTGCACGCACCACGAGCGCGGACGCCGATGTGATCGTGATGACCACTAGAGAGGTGCCCGCGGCGTACGCCATCGGCAGCCCGAGGACGATGACGAGTGCAGGTACGACGAGGAAGCCGCCGCCTACGCCGAGGAACCCGGTGAGCAGGCCCACGACCGTGGCGGTGACAACCACTTTGATCGCGCGCGAACAGTGGCAAGTAAACGCGGGGCTGAAGCTGACGATCGGAACGTCTGGGTGGCTTGCCAGGCTTGCGACTGGCTGCCCGCTCCGGGCTCGCAGCTGGCGCGCGGCCATCATCACCGCTACCACGAGCAGCAGCGCGGCGAACGCGGTCAGCAGCACCGGCTGGGCAACGAGGCTGGATGCTTGAGCGCCCGCAGCTGCGCCGCCGATCGCTACAACGCCGAACACCAGGCCCCTCATCAGCAGCATGTTGCCGGCCCGGTAGGCCGTGACGGCACCGACGAGCGCGGTGACGCCAACGACGAGAAGCGAACCGGTGGTCGCCTGCGCCGCTGACTGCCCGAGGCCGTAGACAAGCACCGGCACCGCGAGGACTGAGCCGCCGCCACCGAGGGCGCCTACGCTGAGTCCGATGAGGGCACCGGCAGCGACGATGACCGCGATAATCACGCGGCGCCTCGGGAAGCGAAAGGCAGGCCGGCCTCCCGCGCGTTGTCGAACTCATCGTCGATCGCGGTGAGCTGACGTCCGACCCCAGCCAGGAACGATGCGGCGATCGACGCGCGGTAGCCGGCTGCGCAGTGCACCCATACCTCCCCAGCGGGTACCTCGTCCAGGCGCCTGGGTAGCTCGTGGAGCGGGATGTTCACGGCACCTTGGATCCGGGACGCGTCGAACTCGTCGGTGCGACGCACGTCGAGCACGGTCACCGGCCTGTGGTGCCGCACGTCGGCGAGGTCGGCAAACGTGCCAGTAGCAAACGAGGCCAGCGCTCGGCCGGTACCAGCGACCCAGTCAGCGGGGTTGCCGATGGCGGCCGCGGCTATTCGGTCTATGCCGATCCGGACCAGCTCTCGTCGAGCCGTAGCGACGTCGCCTGCGGTCTCGCCGAGCAGGGTCAGCGGGGCGCCCCACTGTATGAGCCAGCCGAGGTAGGTGGCGAGACTCCCGTCGAGCCCGAAGTTCAGCGAGCCAGGCACGTGCCCAGCGGCGAACACCGTGCGGTTGCGCAGATCGACCACCCACTCCCCGGCCTCAATGCGGCGCCGGATCTCGGCCGGGTCAGCCTTGCCAGGCAGTGACAGGTCCGGCTCGGACGGGCCAGCCGAGTTGGCGGGGGCCATGTGAGCGTAGTAGGCCGGGTAGGCGTTCAGTCCGGCCACCAGCTCAGTAACGTAAGTCTCTTCGTCCTGGCTGAGCACCGGATTGGCGATCTTCTCCCGTCCGATGGTTGAGTTTGGCGCCTCGGACTGGGTCGAGGAGCAGAAGGACCCGAATCCATGGGTGGGAAACAGCTCGGCGGCGTCGGGCAGCATCTCGGCCAGCTTGCGGGCTGACGCGTGCTGGGCCCGGGCCAGATCGCCGGTGTGCTGCGCGCCGAGCAAGTCGGGCCGGCCGGCCGATCCGTACAGCAACGAGCCGCCGGAGAAGACTGCAGTTCGCTGGCCGGTGTCCGTGTCAGTGAGAAGGTAAGACAGGTGAGTGAATGTGTGACCGGGCGTGGCTACGGCGGCGACCTGCATTCGCCGGCCGATCTCGAGCACCTCGCCGTCGCGCACCGGGGTCCGCTCGAATGACACCTGGTCCTTCGCGTTAACCAGGTATGCAGCGCCGGTCCGGCGGGCTAGGGCCAGACCGCCGGTTACGTAGTCGTTGTGGATATGGGACTCGAAGATGTGCGTTAGCTGCACGCCGTGCTCGCCGAGCAGTGCCAGGACCCGGTCGATGTCCCGCTGCGGATCGACCGCGAATGCGACCCGGCCGTCGTGGACGAGATAGCTGCGGTCACCCAGCGTGGGCGTATCGAGGGGTATCACCGAGATAGCGGTGGTGCCTGTCATGTCCGATTCCTTTCGTGCTGCGCGGCGGATCACTTCGTAGCTGCGGCGGTTGACTGGGCAGGCCGGGTCTCGTACATGCGGATCGCGACGACGATCCCGGAAGCGGCGGTGAGGGCCGCGACCACCCAGATGGCGGCCGACAAGCCGAACGCGTCGGCGATGCCCCCTGCCAGCAGTGCGCCGATGGCGAATCCGCCGTCACGCCAGAGCCGGTAGACACCAACCGATCGGGCACGCCAGGCCGGATGCGCGACATCCCCGATGGCGGCGAGCAGGGTCGGATACACCATGGCGGTGCCGGCGCCCAGCAGGATCGCGGCCAGTGCCCAGGTCGTGAATGTGGTGCCGAGCGCTACTATCCCGATCGCCGCCGCTTGCACCAGCATCCCGGTCGCGATGAGCCACTTGCGGCCGATCCGGTCCGACAGCGCACCTGTGCCTGGCTGCCCCGCACCCCAGACGGCCGGGTAGAGCGCGGCGAGTATGCCGATCTGGGCGACGCTCAGCCCGTGCCGGGCGAACAAGACGGGAAACACGCCCCACGCCAGCCCGTCGTTGAGGTTATTCACCATTCCGGCCTGCGAGGCGGCCGACAGAGCCTTCTCGCGGAAGCTTGTCAGCCAGGCGATCTGGCCGGTCGTCAGGTGCTCACCCGGTTGGCCAGCAGGCTGGACGTGGCTCGCGGCCTCGCGGCGGGCGTGGTCGCGGGTTTCTCGCACCGCGGCTGCCGACAGGCCCAGACCCAGCGCGATGTAGCTGGCGCCGAGCAGGAAGGGCGCCGGACGGAGCCCGTAGGCACTGGCGAGGTACCCGGTGGCCAGCGCGGTGATGGCGACGGCGCCGTAACCGGCGGCCTCATTCAGGCCCATGGCCAGACCCCGCCGGGCGGAGCCGACCAGGTCGATTTTCATGATCACGGTGGTGGACCAGGTCAGGCCCTGGTTGATGCCGAGCAGCACGTTGGCCGCAACCACCCAGCCCCAATTGGGAGCCCATATCAGCAGAAGCGGGACAGGCAGGGCAACCAGCCAGCCGGCGACGAGCACGGGCTTGCGGCCGAACCGGTCCGACATAGTGCCGGCCAGGAAGTTGGTGACGGCCTTGACCGCGCCAAACGCGAGGATGAACGTGAGCGCGCTGGTGAGGGCGGCGAGCTGGAAGACGTGGTTCGCCAGGAGCGGCACCACCGTGCGTTCCTGGCCGAGTGTGCCGCCGACCAGCGCGTTGACGGCCACCAGTAGCAGGAACTGGGCCAGGTTCGGCCGCAGGCCCAGCCGAACGGGGCGAGGCGCGGCGTTCTCTGGCCACCCATGGCCAGAATGTCCGGCCACAGCCGAGTCGGGAGCGGTCACGCAGTTGCCTCCAGCTCTTGTCAGATACCCCATGGGGTATTGAACGGCCACGAGGCTAGCCAGAATTCCGGCTCGCCGCAAACCCCATGTCAGCGCAGAGGACTGAATGCGGGAATGCTCGGCTCGGGTCGGCGTTATACCCACAGGGGTATGCCGCCAATGACCACCAAAGGAGCTACATGAGCACCATCGCGCTGACCCAGGACAACTTCGAAGAAGCGGTCACCCAGCCCGGCATCACGCTCGTCGACTGGTGGGCATCGTGGTGTGGCCCGTGCCGGATGTTCGCACCGGTTTTCGAGGCCGCCAGCGACAACCATCCGGACATCACGTTCGGCAAGGTCGACACAGAGGACCAGCATGCAATCTCTGCAGCCGCCGGGATCACCTCGATACCGACGCTGATGATCTTCCGCGACGGAATCCTGGTGTTCTCGCAGCCCGGCGCTCTGCCTTCGGCCGCACTCGAGCAGGTCATCCAGGCGGTCCGGGAACTCGATATGGACGACATCCGGGCCAGGATCGCGCGGCAGAAGAGCGAGCAGGAGACCGAGGCAAGCCGATGAGGTGGCTGCGGAGCCTCACCCTCCGCCGGGAACCTGGCTAGCCGGGACTGACTTGGTGACCGTGTCGCCGTTGAGGCAGGTGCAGATGGCCTGCCAGTACGCGCGGTCATCCTAAATCCCGGCGGAAGGTCTGCCTGAAGGTTGCCGGGTGCGCCGTTCCTCGAGCATTGCCCGTAGCACCCGTCTCACGAGAGCGTCGAGCTGGGTTTCATCCGGCCTGTCCTCTTCGCACGCGTCAAGCACGGCAACGAAACCTGGCGTACCACCTACAGTCGCGCAGGTCAGAACATGCTGGCGCATCAGGTCGATCGCCTGCCCTAGCCGAGCAGAGGGAGGTGCGAGCCCGAACACGTCCCGCCACGATGCCCCAGGAAGTGCCTCGGCGAGCAGCCAGGCGGTCGCCGCCGGGGCGTGGCATAGAGTCTCCGCCACACCCTCCGCCCAGGCCGTGAGGATAGTCAGTTCCTCGACGGTCAGGAGGGGCGACACTGACTCCGCGACCGCCTGAGGATGGAATCCTGACCCCGCGCTCGCGGCATGAAGTTGCTGGACTGCTACGTCGTAGCAGGAGGTTCCGTTGTCAACCGGCCACCGACCGTCAGCGCTTCTCCGGGTAGCACGGTCCATGCACACAGAGAGAACGACGGCATGCGCGCCGCGCTCAAGCGGTATCTCGCGGATACCGCCGCTGGGGTCTTTCCAGAGAGCGATCACCGGCGACGCCTCCCGGCCAGGAGGCCGGGAGCGTCCGGCCATGCCCACCGAGGTAAGCGTCAGCACAGCCGAGCCGGGATCGTCGGCCAGCACACTTGCGTACCGCGCGGCCCAGCGAGAGCTCAGTTGTGGCCCGTCGAGCAGTACGGTAATTACGACCGTCGGTCCAACCGACCGCATGACAGCTGCGACGTTGTCATTCTGCGCTAGGTCTTCACAGACCGACGACACCATCGTGAGCTCGGCGACCTCGATGAACTCGACGCCGAGGCGCGGCACGTCCATCGCTTCCCACCAGAGCACGTCTGGGTGCAGGACGCCGCCCAGGTGGTACTGCAAAATCTGGCTCTTATCGAGAGACCACCGGTGGTGCTTGTTCTGGCGGACGTGAAACCACGGCGCTCCCGCGGCCTGTACGACTTCGCTGCCCTTCTCGAGCTGCGGATTGAAGCCCATGTGGATCCAGTTGCCCGGCAGCCGACCTGGTTGCTGCGGCTTCTGGCGCACGCCAGCCATGAGAGTGATCGCGCCGTGGGAGTGCAAAAGGTCTTCTAGCGTGCTGATCTCGTCCTCGTCGACAGCGGACTCCGGCAGGATCACCACGTCGACGCTGTTCACTTCCTGCCGTGCAGCCACCAGTACGCGATCCAGGAGATCGAAATCGAGTCGCTCGGCTGGCGCGAACTCGAAGAAGCCGTATGGGTCCTTGGCCGGCCTGGCAACCGACCCCTCGACCGGCTGGAAGTCGGAGGCACGTACCTGCATCGGCCACGGCAGCAGCAGCATCGTCGCGTACTCGGAAGTGACGTCGGTGCCGCGGTGACGAGCAGGCACCTTTCGCCAGCGAGCGTCGATGCCCGGACCCTGGACACATGCGTAGCGGGAGAATGCCGCCCGTCCGGTGGGCGGGGTGCAGACCTTAGGCAGCACGCGCAGGAAGCGGGGACTGACGCGAGCTAGCGTTCCGGTTCGGCCCAGCAGCTCACGCCCGCGCGCGCGATATACGCAGGCAGTTCCGTCGGAACTGTCAAGCGCGACGCCCAGTCCAGCGCACGCTTCGTCGGCAACGGCGTGGAGCGTCAGGAGGGCCTCGCACAGTCCCCAGTCGCTGCCCCTCGCCACCTCATCGAGCGGAGTGTCGGCGCCCTCCCTGGTTACGGTCCACTGCTCTTGCACCAGATCGGGAATCGCCCCGCGCGGACTCTGGGCCCACGCGCTCCATTGCCTTCCGGCTTCCTCGACCGCCATCGCCCAGTTGGGATGGGCGGGCGGAGGCCAGTCGACATTCGGTGGGAGGGCGAAGCGAAATGCTTCCGACCGCTCCAGGATCACATTCGTGAGGGCAAATAGGTCGGGAGGCCATTCGAGCAGCTCAGGGCTGATGGGCTCGCCGGACATGGAGTGCCAGACGTCGGCGAGAGTCGGCTCGTTCACCCGGGCGTTGCCGACCAGGTCGCTTCCAACCGAACTCATCGGCTCTCCCCCCAGACGTCGCCACCGCCACCCTTAACGAACTACCCAGCTTCCGGCCGGGCTAGCTGCATCCAGGCGTTATGCGGCGCGGCGTCCGTGGCGCCGGGCAATCGCGTGCTGGGCCAGGGCGACCAGAACGTCGCGGCTTGATTCGCGGCGGCGCGCATCACAGGCGATGACCGGGACGTCTGCGTTGAGGTTCAGCGCCTGGCTAATCGCTTCGAGCGAATGACGACGCTTGCCGTCGAAGCAGTTCACGGCCACCACAAAGGGGATTCCCTTGGCCTCGAAGTAGTCCACGGACGGAAAGCAGTCGGCGAGCCGCCGCTCGTCTGCCATGACGACGGCGCCAAGGGCGCCATAGGCCAGGTCATCCCACATGAACCAGAATCGCTGCTGACCTGGCGTGCCAAACAGGTACACGACGAGGTCTTTTCGGAGGGTGATCCGGCCGAAGTCCATGGCAACCGTGGTCGTGGACTTCTGCTCCACTCCGTGGAGCGAGTCGACGAGTTCGCTGCGCTCACTCAGCGTTTCCTCAGTCCGCAGGGGCTTGATCTCGCTAACCGAGCCCACGAGCGTCGTCTTGCCCGCGCCGAAACCGCCCGCGACCAGGATCTTGATGGCCGTCAGGGAATCGGCTGCCACATCGCGCTCAGATACGTCGGAGGCCATCGACCACCTCCTGAAGGATCTTGAGATCGCCAAACCCGACGGGCTGCGCCCGGTGAATCGCCACCAGGCCGCGTTCGCGCAGGTCGGACACGAGGATCCGGATTACGCCGACAGGCAGATCCAGGTCGGCTGCGAGATCGATCAGCGGCGCCGGTATCTGGCAGCGCTCTAGTACCTCGGCCTGCTCAGGGGCGAGCTGCTGCATGTCCTGGGTGGCGCGCCTCACCACGCCCACCATGTCCAGGAGGTCGAATCGCTGTCCCGTCGGCCGCGTCAAACCGCCTGTCAGCGCGTACGGGCGGACGACCGGACCGGCATCCTGGTCGAGCCACTCGGCGTCGAATGGCTGCACCGCTGTCACGCCACCTCGGCCGTCGCCCGCCGGCCGACGCCAAGGTGCTGTCCCACCCGGGTGACCAGAAGGGCCATTTCATACGCGACCATGCCCACATCCGCACCCTGCTCCGCCAGCACCGCCAGGCAGCTGCCCTCGCCCGCCGCCACCACGAACAGGAACGCCGACTCCATCTCGATCACGGTCTGCCTGACGACCCCGCCGCCGAAGTGCTCGCTAGTACCCTTGGCCAGGCTCTGGAAGGCGGCTGCGGCGGCGCACAGGTACTCCGAGTCCTCGCGGGTCATGGTGTCCGATGACCCAACCGCCAGGCCGTCCCGGGACAGGATGACCGCCTTCGTCACATTGGCCACGCGTGCGACCAGATCGTCAAGTAGCCAGTCGAGCTGGCCTGATTGCCGCATATCAAGCTTCCTCACGGTTGGCGCGGTGCTTCGGGGTGCCTGGGTAGCTGGTGGCTGCGTCGTCGGTCGACCCGGCGGCGATAGACCGGCCGCGCTCCCAGCCGCGCTGGATCGCGGACATCGTGTTCCGGACTTCCTCGGCCGAGGTGGCAGCCGCTGCGGGTCCCCCGTTCGCGCCGTTACCGTTCCGGAGCTCCGGCGCCAGATTCGCCTGCCGGACGCGGACGGGCAGTTCACCGTCGTCTCCGATCGCGGTCGGCGGATTGCCATTGGGGTCAGACACGAGCTCCGTCGCGCTGCTGATCACGTGGCTTGCCTGGATGGACTCAGCCGTCACGTCGCTTGCCAAAGTTGGCCTGGTCCACCAGCCGGAGTCGTCGGACATCGCCGCCGGCGCGGCGTCACCAGTCTTGTCCTGGACTGTCTTGTCCTGGACTGGCGGAATGCCTACCGGATCGGTCCAGCCGCTGGTCTCAGCCAGCGGGGCGGCAGCCGGACGCGCATGCCCGTTCGAGCTGTGCTCGTTCGAGCCGTGCCCGTTCGAGCCGTGCCCGTTGCTGAGTTGGCTGCCGTTTCCGTTCACCGCGTGCCCGTTCGAGCCGTTCCCGCTGGCTCCGCTCAGGGCAGGTACCGGCGCGTCGTGCCGCAGCGCGTAGCGAGTCGCCGTAACGGCCGGTACCTGGCCGTCGTCAGTGATGACCAGGTCGGTCGGGATGATGACGACGGCAGTCGTGCCGCCGTAGACCGACGACCGGAGGGCTACGCTGATGCCGTGCCGGTGCGCTAGGCGCCCGGCGACGAACAGTCCCAGCCTGTCGCTGCCAGCCGGATCGAAGGCCGGAAGGCTGGCCAGCGTGTTGTTGATCTCGGCCAGTTGGTCCTCGGACATGCCAAGGCCACGGTCCTCGACCTCTACGCAGAATCCGCGGCCAACGACCTCGCCTTGCACGCGGACCACGGTGGCCGGGGGCGAGTAGACCGCCGCGTT
This sequence comes from Streptosporangiaceae bacterium, assembly GCA_035472835.1. Lineage (GTDB taxonomy): Bacteria > Actinomycetota > Actinomycetes > Streptosporangiales > Streptosporangiaceae > JAJYUU01. Next base: position 10,006 of record DATIOU010000187.1, read on the forward strand.
CTCGATGAGCTCGGCCAGCAGGTGGACGACGTCGGCGACTGCCGGGCCGGCCAGTGCCGCCTTGGAGCGCACCTCGACGCGGACCCTGGAGTAATCCTCGACCTCGGCCACGGCCGCGCGGAGCACGTCGATAAAGGTGACGGGCTGGCTCCAGCCACGGCCAGCGGAATCACCCGCCAGCACGATGAGGCCCTCAGCGTGGCGCCGCATCCGAGTCGTCAGATGGTCGATGCGGAACAGGTCCTCGAGCAGGTCCGGCTCCTCGGCCTTTCGTTCCATGCCGTCGAGCAGGCCGAGCTGCCGGTGCAGCAGGACCTGGCTGCGCCTGGCCAGGTTGCGGAACACCTGGTTGATGCCACGCCGCAGGCTCGTCTCGTCAACAGCGGAGGCGACAGCGGCGCGATGGACTGTGTTGAAGGCCTCGCGGACCTGATCGATCTCATCCGCTGCGGCCCCGGCTGGTGGCGCTTCGGCATCGACATCCACAGTCTCGCCGTCCCGAAGCCTGGCCATGACCGCAGGCAGGCGATCGTGAGCAAGCTCCAGGGCCGCCTCCCGCAAGCCGCTCAGCCTGCGCATGAGGCGGCGGCCCATGAGGAGCGAGAAGACGACCGATGCGATAACCGCCAGCAGGCCCACGCTGGCTGCGACGATAAGCATCGTCAGGGCTTTGCGGGCGGAGGACGTTACCTGCGACTGGATCCAGGCCGGGCTCTTCGTCAGCACGACGTCCATGTGGCTCGCGTAGGTGCCCGCCGTGCTCTGCCAGACATTCAGCGGCACGGCTGGCTTCGTGCTGTCGGCTGGACCAGCGATGATCGCGTTCTCCTGGCTGGTCATGGCGGCCGACAACGAGTCCGGCACTTGCTGGTGCAGCAGGGTGCTGGCCTCGGTGTCAAGCTGCGGTACCGCGTCCCGCACTAGGTACTGGCGAAGGCCAGCTAGCTGAGCGAACTCCTTCTGATCGGCGGCTGGCATCCGGCCGGCCATGACGTCGCCGGAGTAGATGTCGTTCTCCTGGAGCGCGAGCATCTCGGCCGCATAAAGGTTCACTTCCTGCCGCGCCGTCGTGGCCAGCGACTGGCTGACGAAGGTCTCCTGGAGCGACTGCTCGGCGACCTTGAGGCCGTCGGCCATCACGGCGCTGTAGGCGTTGATGGCGGCCGTCCGGCCGATGCTGCCGCTCGCGACCTGGCGGCGCAACGCCTGTAGCGCGCCGCTGTCGTCGCGTACGAACGTCGCTGCGGCCGCCTTGTCGAGGCGGCTCGCGTTGGCGACCACCGGGCCGGATTTGGTGATCGTCTTGACGAGTTCGAATCGTCGATCCGTCGCCGCCTGGTCCTGCTGGAAAGCGCCTATGGACTGAGGCGAGTGAGCGACCAGGTACTGAGTCGCACCGCTGCGTTCCTTATTGAGTGCGACCAGGGCATCAGTAATCGGCGTGATGGTCGTGCCGCTGATCTTCCCGGCATTCGCTAGGCCGATAGCGGTGCTGACTTGACCTGCGACCGAGTAGCCGTAGACCAGGATCAGGGCGGCTAGCGGGACCAGGACGAGCAGAAGCATCCGCAGGCGGATGGATGTGTGACGCAACCTCATGAATGGGGCCCTCGGGGAGACTTGGATCAGCGGCCGGCTAGTACGTTTCCGGTATTCAGGGGTAAAACGCAGCTAAGCAGGTGAATCCGCGCACTGTTCAGCTACGAAGAGTGCCATAAAGATGACAATGCGTCAAACCAAGCTCGTGCCTAGAACCCGAACCTGGGAAGCGACTGCATGCTCGGCGTCACCTGAGACACCGTCCGGCTATTCCTGCATGTGCTGGCGGCCACAGTCTGGGTGTCCGGTCGTCGGCAAGGCTATTCACCAACGGGGAAATGGTCGGCGCCATGAATGTCTCGCCCAGCCCGAACACGGCGGCGAAGCCCAAGATGCAGGCGACCCGTACGGCATGGGGCAGAGCAAGCCCGGAGAGCCCGAGTACCGCCCACGACACTGCCCAGATCAGCCCGATCATCGCTAGTGCCCGACTTCGCCGCAACACCCGAACCAGGCGCAGCACGAAAGCTGGGCCACCACTATCAGGGCGGTGTTCGCGGTCAGCGCCAGCGCCACCACGCGTACCGGCGCGTGCGCCTCTACCGTGGCAAATGCCGGGAGTCCTGCGTCCAGCGCCGCGTATCCGGTGAACGCCAGGACGAGGGTTGCGATCACGACCGCACGCAGCGGCCGGTTGGCCAGCACATCGCGGTAGCCCACCTTGGCGTCTTGCGGTGAATGCGGCGGTCGGATGTCTGGCAGGCTCGTGAGCACCAGTGTGAACAGCAGGCAGCACACCGCGTTGCCGAGGAACATCGCCTGGAACGTAACTGGGTGGTGCACGGATGCCACTGCGGCCCCGATCCCGCCGCCAATGCCGATCCCCGCGTTGAGAACGGTGAAGTTCACAGCGAACGAACGCTGCTGCTCATCAGGTCGCGGGCTCAGTCCGGCCAGCAGTGTCATGAACGCCGGGAATCTCGGTGCCATCGAGCTGCCGAAGATGACCATAACCGGAATCGCCGTCAGCACGCTGTGCGTCCAGGCGAGGCCGGCCGAGCCAACCACCTGGCCAATCAGGGTGCCGGCCAGTACCTTACGCGCCCCGATGCGGTCCATGAGGGCGCCTGACAACGGGACAGCAACCAGCCCGACCGCGGCTTCCATCGCGAGCAACGCGCCGACGGTCGGCAGCCGAATGCCGCGCACCTGGTGCAGGTAGATCAGGGTCAGCGGCAATATCAGCCCCGTGCCGAGTGCCGCGACCGCGTCGCCCGCGATCAGAATCTTCGCCGGCTGCGGTATCCGGGTCATCGCCACGTTCTCAGCCTCGCTGCCCGCCGCTTCCGAAGTCGAGCGGTTTAACCGCCGTTGCCAAGCTAGCTTCGGGGTCTGACGGTCTGGTCCAGCCGACGACCTGGAGATCGCGACCGAGCGACTCGTCGGCGAGGGTGGCGGCGGACCGTCGACTGGCGCCACCCTGTCATGGCTCTGACGCGCCGTGAGCTCAGGTATGCAGCTTGACCGGCGTGACGATGAGCGCGGCCGAAAGGGCGGCGAACCGCGCTCGGGCGCACCGAACAACGCTTCCATGCGCTGCCCGCACTCGCGCTGATGCGGCACCGGGACGCGAATACCGACCGCGTCCCAGGACACATCCGAACTCGAAGATTGCGGCGGTCGTCACCGGGGCCGCGTCATGATTCGCGCGACCGCGCCGATGCCGGTCTCTGCCACCCAGACCGTGCCGCCGAGACCAGCGAATACTGAGGTCCGCGAGTCGACCGATGACCTTGAGCAGCCGTCCTCAAGCGGACATCGAGCAAACATAGACACGGTCACCGGCGGAAGATCTCCAGATAAACCGAGAACGACCCCCGCAGCAAGCCTCACCGAGCGTCGCGTTTTGCCTGCTGGCGCGCTCCGCGCGCCCGCGTGGACGCCCGCCGCTTCTCGGTGACCGGAGCACGGAAGGTACGGTCGTCGACCTGAGCCTGGCGGGGGACAGTCACGCCCACGCCCGGGCTCGCGATGGTGACGCCAGGTGAGGCAACGCCACGATCACGGCGAGCGGTAGCTAGCCGCTGCGCTCGCAGGTCACGCGCCGCCTGGCGGGAGAGGACAGAAACTCGGCGGCTGGCTCGCGCCAGTGCTGTCTCGAAGGCCTCAGCCTTCATTGCCGCCCGCTGACTCTGCGGCCGGGCTATGCCGCGCCCGCCTTGCTCCGCCACCCGCCCGGCGGCGGTCCGGCGGTACTGGCCTGTGTACTTGTCACGAGCCCGCCGGATCCTGGTTTCAATCGCGACCGCTGCGTCCTCGTCGAGCCTAGCGAGTTCGGCCGGCTCGGTCTCAGCGACTAGCATCCGCTCGTTGTCGGTCAGCACCGCCATCAGTCCCGCGTTCATCTGGACATCCCCTCAGGACGAGTCGTGTGTCCTTACTGACCGCGTTTTGATACCCGGTCGGCCTCGACGCCAGACGGACCGCAGGGCTGCGTCTGGCAGGAGCGTCAGCGCGGCGGCCATGGCAAGCGCGGCGATCGAGATCAGCACCGCGGCGTGCAGCCGGCGAAGAACCGATGGTGATCGGCAATCAGCGGGCCGAACAGCGCTACGCCGAGCACGCTCCCGGTCTGCCGCAGCGCCAGGTAAGGCCGCGCTCCACGTGCCAGTGCAGCGGGCCGGTCTAGCCGGGTAGGAATCCGGCCAGCCCGCCATGCAGCCGGCCCGCGGTGACGTAGCCGAGCAGGATGACCGGGACCGCGACGCTGCAGCCGGCCAGCGCGTCTGGCCAGTCGGTGTCGGCGAGCCAGCGCAAACCGGACCGGAACCCCGCTTACAACCTGATACCGCTGACGTAGCCGGGCCGCGGCTCCGGCGTTCCTCGTCCAGCTCACAGCGTGGGCGCGTTCCGCGGGTCGCCAAGATGCGGCGGTCTAGGGCCGGCCAATTCGCGCGGCCGATGGGCCAGCACCCTCGCCGGCCCATCGGCCGCGATCACGTTCGAGCTCGGCGCTTGGCCGTCGGCGTGGGACTGTGCCTGGCGGGTGCTCGCCGCCTACCGGTCGGCCTTGCTGGCCGGCTGGATGTTCTGGTTGATGTGGAATGCGTTGTCCGGGTCGTAGCGGGCCTTGACCTGGGCGAGTCGGTCGTAGTTGCCGCGGTAGGACGCCTTGACCCTGTCTTGGCCTTCGCTCATCAGGAAGTTGACGTAGGCTCCGCCGGCTGAGGTCGGGTGCAGTTCCTTCCAGTAGTTTCTGGCCCATTGGGAGATGCGCTCGGCATTTGCCGGGTCCGGGTCGACACCCACGATGACGCCGGCCCAGCCGCCGTCCCGGTAGGCGAAGGCTGTCGCATCGGCGGGCACGCGTCTGGAGGCGCCGTCGATCGGGTACATGTGCATCGTCGAATGGCCCGTTGGCAGCTGCGCGCCGTACTTTCTGTGCACGTCAATCGCGGTGTCGGAGATCTCGTTGAAGAAGTCGGCTCGCCAGTACCACTGCAGTCCGGCCGGGTAGAGGGCATCGAACGCGCTTTGCAGCACGTTGAATGGCATGGGTTGCAGGCCGACCAGGAGCGGCGAGCCGAACGACTTCACAGGCTCGAGGATCTCGTCAGCTTTGTCATGCGATCCGGTGTAGCACCAGAGTATGACGCACGATTTGCGGCCCCAGAGCGTCTCGGGGAAGGGCGGTGCCGGGGGGATGGTGATGAGACCGATCCACCCGCTCAGCTCTTCCGGTAGTGATGGCAGCAGTTCCCGGTACCAGCGCATCACCTCGGCGGTGTCCTCGAAGTCGTACAGCACTGGTCCGCCGATGATCGTGCCGCCTTCGCCGATGTCGTTGCAGCGGAAGGTGAACGACGTGACGACGCCGAAGTTGCCGCCGCCACCGCGTAGGGCCCAGAACAGGTCGGCGTGGGAGCTCTCGCTGGCCGTCACGAACCTGCCGTCGGCGAGTACAACATCAGCGGCGAGTAGGTTGTCGACGGTGAGGCCGAAGCGCCGCGAGAGGTAGCCGATGCCTCCTCCGAGGGTCAGCCCGGCTACCCCCGTGGAGGCGATGAAGCCGGACGGAGTGGCCATTCCGAAGGCTACGGTCGCGTGGTCGACGTCGCCCCAGGTGCAGCCCGCGTCGACGCGAACGGTGTGATTCTGCGGGCTGACCGTGGTGCTGCGCAGCTGCGACAGATCGACGACAAGGGCGTCGTCCCAGACCGCGAGGCCGCCCGCGTTGTGTCCGCCGCCGCGGACGGCGATCTCGATGTCGTGATCGCGGGCGAAGCGCACGCAGTTGATGACATCAGCGACATCGCGGCAGCGCGCGATGGCTGCCGGGCGTTTGCTGATCATCGCGTTGTAGACCGTACGCGCCTCGTCATATGCGGCATCGCCCGGCACGATCAGGTCGCCGCGCAGGGCTGCCGCTAGCTCCTCGAAGGCCGCGGTCTTGGTGTCGGCTGCTGTGGTCGTCATCTGGGTTCCCCCTCGTGCTCGAATCTCATGGCACACCGAAGCTAGGACCTGGACCGTTCGCGCAGCGTTCGCGCATTGGCGCTCGCGTCAGGTAACCGGGGGAACGCTGGTAGCTATGGGAGGAATGCCCCGCCCCATAAGATCTACCTCGCAGCGCCGAATCAGGGCCACGCTGCCGTGTTCAGATGCCATTAGGGCGCCGGAACGTAGCCGTTGGACTGCTGCTTGTTCGTCGTCGTAGGCAGCCCGCATGCGCAGCACTTCCGGTAGCCACCACACGTCCTCGCGTGCCTTGGCTGTGACCAGCGCGGCATCGAGGGTCGCGCGTGTAGCGCCGAGATCGCCGGTACGCGCAGAGAGGTCGGCAAGCAGCGACAGCCAGTACGGCATTCGGGCGAACGAGCCCTGCGACTTGAGGTTACTGATGCCTTGCTGGGCGAGGCCGAGGCCGGACTCGTCCGCGCGCGACCAGCCGTCCAGAATCAGTCCCCACTCGCGGTAGTAGGCGAAGCCATACCGGTCGCACAGCCCGCGCAGCTCGCCGACAATGCCCTGCAGCCCGGACACGTCACCGTGCATCTGATGAGTGATACCGCCGTATGCCAGGGCAACAGCCAGGCTGAACGGGTGGTCGATCGCTCGAGCCAGCTTGATGGCGCCCTGGCAGCTGTAGATGCTTTCCTGGTCGTGGCCGAGCAGCCAGTGCGCATGGGCGGCCCAGGCTGTGCCGTGCACGTCTGGCCGGGTGCCGATGGTCAGGGAAACTGCTCCGCTCGCCTGCTTGGCGGCGAGCTCGAGGTGATGCAGTCCCTTGGCGGGCATTCCGAGGCTGACTGCCGAGCCGCCGACGGCGAAGTGCGCGGGACCGCTCTGCTCGGAGCCGGGGTCGACGAGGTCCAGCGCCTGGTTGGCTGCCTTTTTTCCGTCGAGCGTTCGGCCTTGGACAAATCGTGATGTCCAGAGCGCCACCAGCCCGGTGAGCATCGAGTCCTTGCGGCCAAGCGACTCGGCCAGGTCGACGGTGCGCTCGACCGCCTGCTGGACCTCGGGGGAGGAGTAACCGTACTTGGCACAGAGCGGTGCTGCCATGGCCTCGAGGACGGCGAGTTCTTGCCTGTCGCGGCCTCTGCCTGCAGGCAGCTTACTGACGATCGCCAGCGCTTCCTTGTGCAGCCGGATCGCCTCGGTGTGGGCGAACATTCCGGCTGCGACATCGGCTGCGCGCTGGTAGTAGGCCACAGCTCGGTCAGCTCGCCCGCCGCGGGCGTACTGCTCAGCCAGCCGAGCCGAGACCATGTCAGTTTCGTCGGCATGCAGCAGCTCGAGTCCTTGGGCGATGCGCCGGTGCAGCAGCCAGCGTTTTGGCGGGCTGACTTGCGCGTATGCCGTTTCGCGCAGCAGATCGTGGGAGAAGTCGTAGCCATCGCGGAACTCGTGCATGATCCTGCGACGCCAGAGTTCGTCGACCGCCCTCACGACGACGTCTGCTTCCAGGTCACTGGCTTCGGTGAGCAGATCGAGGGTGAAGTCGGTCCCGACGGCGGCGGCGAGCTCTGCCACTTCGCGTGCGGCTGGGGTCGCCTGCCCGAGTCGGCTGCGCAGCACTGCGGTCAGATCACCGGCCGGGACGGGTGCCCGGCTGGGATCGGCGGCGCTTCGTACTGCCTCGATGACGTACAACGGGAATCCCCCCGTCGTCGCCTGGAGCAAGTCTGCATCGGCCTCGGGGACGGGCCGCCCGGAAATCGCTTCGGCGAGGCGTGCTGTGTCGGCGGTCTCGAACGGGCTCAGCGACAACTCGGTTAGCAGACCGGTGGCACGCATCCGGTCGGTCCATTCCAGGAGGACGGGATCTTCATCGGGACTGTCGTTGCGAAGTGTCGCGGCCACGAGGAGGTGAGCATCGGAAGCCAGTCCCAGGCAGAACGTCAGGAATGACAGCGTCTCCTGGTCGCACCATTGCATGTTGTCCAGGACCAGCAGCATCGGACGGTCGACGGCAAGCAGCGCCCGCGCGAGGCCCTCGAAGAATCTCAGACGCTGCCACGCGTCGACCATTGCCCTGGAGCCCGGGCGCTGTGCGCCGCGTTCCCCGGATGGCACAAGCCTGTCGACCTCCTCACGCCATGCAGGGTCGAGTGTCGCCTTAGCCGCCTGGACTGCCGGATGTCGCAGCCAGTCCGCAACCGGCGCAAGCGCGAGCCGCCCCGATGAGCCGAAGCACTGGCTGGTCGCCACTACCGCGCCTTGCTGCCTGGCCAGATCCGCGATCTCGGTGACCAGGCGGGTCTTGCCGACACCGGCACCGCCGCGTACTACGACCAAGGCAGGACTGTGCGCCGCGGCGGCGCGCCACAAGTCCTGGAGCAAGCCAAGCTCGTGCCTTCGGCCGAGGAGCCGTGTCGCGGCCAAGCCAGCGCGGCCGGCGGGCCGCTCGGTCGGCTCGTGTGGTGTACCGGCTCCGTCTGCGTGGGCCACCAGGCGCTGGAACACGCGCTGGGTAGCCGGGGCTGGGCTGATGCCGAGCTCGCGCTCCAGGACCGAAGCGCAGTGGTGGTAGGTGCTGACGCCGCCCGCGCGGTCTCCCAAGTCGGCCTGCAACTGAATCAGGGTGCGGTAGCCCATTTCCTCGAGTGGCTGCAGTTGGATCCGGCGACGTGTGACATCTACAGCGCCGGTCAGGTCGCCGCGTCGGGTGCGCGCCTCGCAGAGCAGATCACACAAGTGGACGCACTGGCGCTCAAGCTCAGACCTGGCGTCGAGTACCCAGTCGTCATACATGCCGGGCAACAGGTCGCCTCGGTAATGGCCGATCGCGAGGGCGGCGTGCTCCAGGACCCGGTCGTCATCCTTAGTCGCCGCAGCGGCCAGAGTGGCGTTGCGCTCGATATCGAAGACGCGCACGTCGACGCGGCAGGTCGCGGCGTCACGCCAGCACAGATCTCTGGAAGTCACGACAAGTGATGGCTCTTCACCCAGGAGATGTCGCAGGTGATGGAGCTCGCGGCGCAGGTTTGTGAGCGCCTGCGAGTCCGTCGAATCTGGCCAGAACAAGCCTGCGATCCGCTGCCTGCTCTGCGGTGACCCGGCATGCACAGCAAGGAATGCGACGAGGGCTACCGCCCGAGACGAACTCGTCCGGTCGTTAGTCGTGTCGCCGGTGATCGCTTGCTCCCCCAAGAGAGACACATACAGCATCTCGATCCGGCCTCCTGAACCTCAGGTTAGACCCGGGACGCATCTTCGAGTGATCAGCGGCCTCTGCAGGCTGCGCACGTGGCTTCCGCAGATCGCGCTACAGGGCGACGCTGGCTGGAGTCAACCAGATTCAGCCTGCTGTCGAACTGCTGCGCGACCTCCACCACGAAGACGACGAATCCGGGCACATCGCTGCAGTCCGGGAAATCTATGCCGACGCGGACCCGGGCAGGGCAGGGAGCGAACTGGGTCCGTCAAGATCATGGCTCCCTGCCAAGATCACGGCAAGCGAGCAACATGCCACGACGCGCGATGGCAGAAGATCACTTGATCGCCGAGAATTGCCGGTCAAAGGCACAACCGACGGGTGCGAGCGGGTGCGCCGCCGTCCCTGAACATGAGTGAACAGTGCTGGGCGAGCGTGAACTGCAACCAGAACTGCAACCTCCCAGCGCACACCTGCCTGGGCGCACGTCTCATGTTGGTGGCACGGCCCGCCGGCGAGAGTCAGCCGCCAGCGCATGGATCGGCCGCGAACACGACCCGGGCTAAGCCCCTGGCGCTGCCCGGCCGAAGATCAGTACCTGTCTGAGGAAGTCAGGCTGGGCGCATCCGAATTCTCGACCGCAGAGCCGCTGTTCCACCGCGCCGATCCGGGCGTGAAGGTGTAGCCCGCTCCGAGTGCAGATCCGGATGATGGGCGCTGGTCGCAGACGCCCGCTCGCGCATGAGCGCATACGCGGTGCTTCCGCAGTGGATGGGTGGCCGGGTGTCACGCCGTCTGGCTGTGCTCTGTCGTCCATGCGTCGACGAGGTCGAGCATGGTGCGTGGTGGCTCGGGGGGAACGAAGCCGAGCAGCTCCTGCAGCATCGGGTGCACGACGGGGTGAATGCGGTCATGCTCGAAGGCCTCCCAGTCATCCTTTGCCTTCCATACCTCGACGTAACGCAGTCCTTGCTCGGTGCGGTAGGCGAGGTGCGCGATCAGGCCGGGCGGGCGTTGCGGGCCGATGCCGTCCTTGATGCGCGCGTAGATATCCGGGGTGATCGGCACCTCGTAGGTGAATGCGTAGGTCACGTGTCCAGCCCCTCATATTGATCCGAAGTAACTTCGGGTGAATATTGCTATCATGGGCCCCGTGCAGCCACTCGTCAAGCGGCGATACGACACCAGCAGGCGCCGTGAAGCCGCCGCGCGCACCCGGACGGCCATCCTGGACGCCGCGCTGCACCTGTTCACCGGCCAGGGCTATGCGGCGACACCTATGACGGCGATCGCCGAACGCGCGGGCGTGGCACTCGACACCGTCTACGCCTCAGTCGGCCGCAAGCCTCAACTCGCCCGCCTCCTGATCGAGACCGCGATCTCCGGCACCAACCAGGCCATCCCCGCCAGGGAACGGGACTACGTTCAGGCGATCCAGGCCGCGCCCGACGCCGAAACAAAGATCGCCATCTACGCCTCAGCAATGCGGATGATCGCCGGCCGCCTCGCCCCCGTCCTGGGCATAATCCAGCAAGCCGGACCAGCCGAGCCGGAACTAGCGGCGCTGTGGCATGAGATCGCCGAGCGCCGCGCGGCAAACATGCGCCGCTTCGCGGCGGACCTCGCCGCGGTCACTACCTTGCGGGTAGATCCCGACGAAGCCGCCGACATCGTCTGGGCCACCAACGCCCCCGAGCTCTACC
>DATIOU010000188.1:0-27567 GCA_035472835.1 Streptosporangiaceae bacterium
CGCGGCCGCCTCGAACATCGCCTGGAGTGCGGGCGACGGTGTGTGATGAACGATGAGCAGCGTGGGCATCACGCCGAGCCTAGACCACGCAGCGTAATCGCTTGGTCGACCGCGGCCTGGCGTGGCGGTGAGTGTGAACGCGACCCCGTTCCCTGGCCTGCCGGTTTTGGACCCGGTCGGCTACCGTAACCGGATGCGCCGACCGGTCACCCCAGTGCACGCAGCGACGATTGCGCTCAGTACGTGCCTGGACGCCTGCTGCGTGCTGGCGTTCGTCGCGATCGGTCGGCACGCCCATCACAACGGAGACGCCGCGGCCGGCATCTGGCACACCGCGTGGCCGTTCCTCGCCGGCCTGGCCGCTGGTCTGGCCGCGAGCCGATACTGGCGGCGGCCGGTCACGATCGTGCCTACCGGGATCGGCGCGTGGGTCGGCGCGGCCGGCGCCGGGATGCTGATCAGGGTGGTGGCCGGGCAGGGCACGGCTGCGGCGTTCATCGCCGTGGCGTGCGCGTTCCTCGCGCTGTTTCTGATCGGCTGGCGGGCACTGGCGGTTGTTGCCCGTCACTTCCGCCTCACTAGGCGCAGGAGTGAACAGCGGGGTTGACTGCCCCGCTGGGCATCAACGCATACTCCTTAGAAGGCCTGCGGTCGGCCCGGGGCTGAGGGCTAGCTCGCTCAGGAGGCGCCAGGGTGATTCGGCAACTCCGCCGGTCGGCCGTTGCGCTGGTGGCGGCCGGGGCGATGCTGGCCGGGCTGACCGCCTGCGGCACGCCTGCCTATACCTACGCGACTGACAGCGCAGATCAGACGTACTTCAAGGTGCCCTCGAGCTGGCCGCAAGCCAGTCCGCTGGAGCTGTTGCACGTCCAGCTGGTGCTGGGCATCACCCCGAGCGGGACGGACGGCACCTTCACGTGGGTTCGCGCTTATGACGCCGCGATTCATCCGTCCCCGATTGGTCTCCTGATCCCTCGGACGCCGGTGGTGTACGCGAGCGTCCAGGACATGAAGTCGTCGCTGCGCGCCGCGCTGTCCTTCGACCAGATGCGCAACCTGCTCTTCCCGGTCACGCCGGCAGCCAGGCACCAGGCTGCGGCGGCTGGCGTCACTTTCACTGGCTTCAACCTGCTCATCAACAGCACGATCACGACCAAGTACGGAGTGCGCGGCATCAACGAGCTGTACGAGTTCTCGGTGCGTGGCCAGCCTGTCTATTTCGACCAGACGGCCTTGACCAACAGCTCGACAACAAAGCTGTACCTGCTGCTGGTCGAGTGTGATCAGAAGTGCTTCGGCTCGAATTTGCCGCAGATCAAGACAGTCGTTCAGTCCTTCACCGTGCGAGGTTCCTGATGCCTAGGTCCGGAAGCAAGGCCGACCGGCCGTCCCGACGAGAGTGGCGCCAGCACTACGGCCTGATCGGGACCGATCGACCGACCCGCAAGCCGCAAGGGCTCTGGGACCGGATTAAGTTCAGCCTGCTGTTTGTCGCGCTGTGGTTCGTCGTCGTCTGGTACTCGATGTCGTCGGACCCCATCCTCGGCTTCACCGAAGCGGCCCGGCAGCAGTTCCAGGTGCAGTCCGGCACCGGGCGGTGGCTGGTGCTCCTGATCGGCCTGGAAATACTGCGGCAGCTGAGCTACCTGCTGGCTGAGCGCTCGCACCGGTACTTCCGGCTCTCTACCGGAGTATTCGGCCGTGGCGATGAGATCTCGCACCAGATGAGTGACTACACGCGGTTCCGGATCGCGCGCGCCGTCAGGTGGCTGATCGTGATCGCCGTCGTCGCGATGCTGCTCGGGCTCGCCTACCACACGTCCCCGGTCGAAGGCGTGTTCAAGGCGCCAGGTTCCTTCTTCTCGCACTTGCCGACGATCTTGTACTTCATGTTCATCCTGGTGCTCGGCATCGGCCAGTTCGCGCTCATCTTCTGGTTCATGTCGCGCGGCGGCGTCGACACCTACTATCCGGGCGACGTCACCACCAGATTCGCCGACGTCTGGGGCCAGGACCACGTGCTTGCGCGTGTCCAGGAAAACATCCTGTATCTCGAAGACCCGGAGTCGATCGAGGAGCATGGCGGTTACGTGCCCGGCGGCATCCTGCTCTGGGGCCCGCCGGGTACGGGCAAGACGCTGATGGCCGAGGCCATGGCCGGCGAGACCGGCAAGCCGTACGTGTTCGTGGATCCTGGCGCGTTCATCAACATGTTCTTCGGCGTAGGCATCCTGAAGGTGAAGGGCCTGTTCCGTAAGCTCCGCAAGCTTTCCGTGCGATACGGCGGGGTGATCGTGTTCTTCGACGAGGCCGACTCTCTCGGCAGCCGCGGCGGCAGCGTCGGCGGCCAGCCGGGGGTCCAGGGCCATCGGCCGGGGCTGGCGCATGGGCACGGCGGCGGGCAAGGCCCAGCGAGCCCGTTCGCCGGCTGCCACGGCTTCAGCTACTTGTCGGCCGACAGCCGGTCCATACTGCTCGAGAGCGATTTGGCGCAGGCAGACCCAGGACCGCGGCGGACCGGCATCTTCCGGCAGATCCTGCCGACCGGCGGGGGCGGGAACTACGGCGGCATGGGCACGCTGCAGGCGCTGCTCACCGAGATGTCGGGCCTGAAAAAGCCGCGGGGCTTCCTCAACCGGGTGGTGCGCCGCACCCTGGGCATGAAGCCGAAGCCGCCGCCCAAGTACCGGATCCTCATCGTGATGGCCACCAACTTGCCGAGCGCGCTGGACGAGGCCCTGCTCAGGCCCGGCCGGATCGACCGGATGTACCGGGTCGGATATCCGTCCAAGGAAGGCCGCAAGCGCACCTACGAGGGCTACTTCCGCAAGGTGAGCCACGAGGTCACGGCCGAGCAGATCGATCACCTCGCGATCATCACGCCGTATGCGACCGGCGCCACGATCAAGGACCTGGTGAACGAGTCACTGATCGTCGCGCTTCGGGACGGCCGGACGACCATCACCTGGGCCGACGTACTGAAGGCCAAGCTCTCCAAGAGCGTGGGGCCGTCAGAGGGAGTTGAGTACATCGAGCGCGAGCGGCACGCGGTCGCCTTGCACGAGGCGTGCCACGCGGTGGTCAGCCACATCGTCCAGAAGCGCAACGTCATCGACACCGCCACCATCCAGAAAGGCGCCGACTACCTCGGCTTCGTGAAGCCGATCCCGATCGAGGAGCAGTTCACCTCGTGGCGCAGCGAGTACGAGGCCGACATCATGGTGAGCCTGGCTTCGCTCGTCGGCGAGCGGATGTTCTTCGGCGGCGATTCCAGCTCCGGGGTCTCGGGCGACCTCCAGAACGCCACCACGATCTCGCTGGCGATGGAAGGCCTGTGGGGCATGGGCGGTCAGCTCGGCTCCTACGCGGCGACCCGGGCACCACGCGAAGCGCACCCGATCGTCGACGGCAATGACCGGAACGTGCTGGAGACCGCGCTCGGCCAGCGGGCTGAAGCACATCTCGCCACGCTCGCCCAGCAGACCGGCCAGCTGCTGACCGAGCACCGGGCCAGCGTGCTCGCGGTCGGCCACGCCCTCGAGATGCACAAGACGATCAGCGGCCAGGACGTCGTCGCCATCATCAACGGCGAGGAGGGCCCGGTGGTCGATGGCCGGCCTTACCGGGACACAGACTTCCTCGCCGAGCTTGAGGACTATCACCTGCGGGCTGTCGCCGCGCACGGTGGTGACCGCGGCGTACCGCTGCCAGTTCCTGTCCCGCGGCCGCATCCCAAGATCCCCGTCTGGCCCATCAGCACAGAACTCCACACCGACCCTGCGGACTGACGCGGCCCGCATCCCGCGCCTCTCGCCCATTCCATGATCACGAAGGATTCGGCGCGGCGGAGCACGCCGGATCCTTCACGCTAGTCAGTTCTTGTCACGCCTACGGCCACACGCTTAGACTGAACATTCAGTCAACCGCGTTGGGAGCGCGATACTCATGGCCCGCATACCGGCCAGCTCAACCGATCCAAATTCAGCAACGACGGCCGAAGTTGGTCCAGACCCGAGGCACCAGCCGGCTAGCTGGCCAATGCCCTCCGCTCAAGCCAAGCCCTCGCTGGCGAAGCAATCGCTTACCAAGATCATCGAGGAGCAAGAAGAGTTTTTCGTCCGCCGGCAGCCCAAGTCGGCTCGGCTCGCGGCCCTGGCCGGCGCCTCCCTGGCGGGTGGCGTCGTCTCGAGCTGGCAGATTTCCCGTCCGCAACCTGTCTGGCTCAGCCACGGCAACGGTTCCAAGCTTTATGACGTTGATGGGAACGAGTACGTCGACCTGCACGGCGGATACGGCGTCTCGCTCGCCGGCCACGGCCACCCGGCTATTGTTCAGGCGGTCCGGACCCAGGTCGAGCGCGGCACTCACTTCGCGCAGCCGACCGAGACGGCACTTGCGGTCGCCGAAAACCTGAGCCAACGCTTCGGCCTGCCGCAGTGGCGCTTCGCCAATTCAGGCACCGAGGCGACCATGGACGCCGTTCACCTTATGCGCGCCATCACCGGGCGGGACAAGATCATCAAGGTAGAGGGCTGCTATCACGGCCACCACGACTCGGTGCAGGTGTCGGTCTGCCCGGACGAACCCGACGACGACCGGGGCCCCGCCGAAAGTCCGAACAGGGTGCCGTCCAGCAGCGGCATTCCGACGGCGATCACCGACCTGACCCTGGTCGTGGGCTTCAACGACCTTGACGCGGTCCGCGCCAGGCTAACGGAGCACCCCGGTGAGATCGCCGGCATGATCCTCGAGCCGATCATGATGAACGCAGGCATCATCAAGCCGGACCCTGGCTACCTGGCTGGCCTGAAGGAGCTGCTGCATGCTCACGGCGCGCTGCTGACATTCGACGAAGTCAAGACCGGGCTCACAGCTGGGCCCAGCGGCGCGACTGGCGTCACCGGCGTCACGCCCGACATCGTGTGCCTCGCCAAGGCCATCGGCGGCGGCATCGCAGTGGCCGCCGTCGGCGGCACGGCCGAGGTGATGTCCCACGTCGCGAACGGCGACTACGAGATGGTCGGCACGTTCAACGGCAATCCGCTCGCCATGGCCGCGTGCAAGGCCATGCTGACCGAGGTGGTGACGCCGGATGCCTACGAGCGGCTCGACAGACTGCGGGTCCGGGCCGTCGCGGGGCTCGAGCGCGAGATCGCGCGCAACAGGCTCAACGCCCAGGTGGTCTCTGTCGGCGCGAAGGGCTGCGTGGTGTTTTCGTCAGCGCCAGTCCGCCATTTCCGCGACTTCCTCAGCGTCCGGGATTCGTTCAGCCACGCGCACTGGCTGTTCCAGCACAACGGCGGGGTCTTCCTCCCGCCGTGGGGCAAGATCGAGCAATGGCTCATGTCGGTCCAGCATGATGAGGCGGATATCGATAGGTTCATCGACAATTTCGCGACCTTTGCGGCTGCGGTCCGGCCATAATTCGACGGAATTCGCGAAGCGAAAGAGATACGGTCCCGTGACGCGAAGTCCTTGCGCCCGCGCAGGCACCAGGACATTCTGGGCAGGTAACTAGACAGGCTGACGAGTCTGGCAGAACGTTCAGCCGGGCCTCAACCCGGCTAGCGCTCTACTGGTCCCGGGCCGGCGGAAGGCGGCGGTAGATGCACCCACGAGAGGGCTGGCAGCCGGACGGCACTCGCCGGCGGCCCGAACTCTCCCGCCGCGACGCGCTCCGGCGGGGCATCGCCGCCGCGTTGCTTGCCGGTGGCGGCGCCTCGCTCCTGGACGCCTGCGCGCCGTACCTGGTCGGGCCGACTAACATCCCGCTGCCGCGGCCCAGCCGCCCGGTGACCTGGCCGGTCACCAACAACGCCGCGATCAAGAGCAACCTGCAGCCCGAGACCGGAGCCACACTCCAGGTCTACAACTGGGTGGCCTACGTCAATCAGGCCTGCGTCAACGACTTTGCCAAGAAGTACAAGTGCAAGGTCCAGGTGACCACCTTCAACACCATGGACGAGGCGCTCTCCAAGCTGCGCAGCGGGCTGAAGTTCGACGTGCTGATGGGCGCAACCGTCGACGTGCTTGGCAATCTGATCGAGTCCAAGCTGATCCAGCCGCTGAACCACAGCTACCTCCCGAACATCGCCCAAGCGTGGCCGGACTTCCTGGATCCGTACTACGACCGCGGCTGGCAGTACACGGTGCCGTACACCATCTACACAACGGGCATCGCCTGGCGTAAGGACAAGGTGCACGAGAACCCGTATGCGATGCGCAATCCGTGGAAGGAGATGTTCTTCCAGCCCAAGTACAAGGGCAAGATCGCCATCCTCGACGACTACCGGGAGAGCATCAGCCTGGGGCTGATGATGAACGGCATCTCCGACCTCAACACCACGTCCAAGAACCAGATCGACCTCTCGCGCCAGACGCTGCTGCAGCTCGCGGACGCGGTCGACATGCAGATCAACAACAACGATTACAGCGATGTCCCGGCCGGGCAAGCCTGGATCCACCACTCCTGGTCGGGCGACATGGCCGCGGCCCCGAGCTATATGCCCAAGGGCGTGCCGGTCGAGGTCGTCGGCTACTGGCACCCCAAGGCAAAGGGCCCCATCGCGAACGACACGAACGCAGTGCTGCGGTCGGCTAGCAACCCGGTTCTCGCGCACCTGTTCCTGAATTACTTCCTCGACGAGACCGTGGTGCTCAAGAACATCAGCTTTAACGGCTACATGCAGCCGGTGACCGCGATCACGCCGGAGGTGCTGGTGAAGGAGCAGCTCTTGCCGCCAAGCCTCATGTCGACGGCGGTGGTGCCGTCGGACTTCCGCCAGGGTGCCGCCGAACTCCAGCTCCCGGTGGATGCCGACGCCCTGTGGCACCAGGCCTGGCTCGTCGCTGGCAACGGCATCTAGCCATGGCCCACCTACCCCCCGAATCGCTCGAGCGGGCACCAGGCGCGGAACCGGCGGCGCGCGTCAGCGGTGCCGGTAGGCCGGCGCAGCAGAGCAAGTTGTTCTGGGTACTGCTCGCCGCCCCTGGCATGATCTGGCTGGCCGTGCTCTTCATCATCCCGTTCTATGCGGTGCTCGCGATCGGCGAGGGCAAGCTCAACCGCCAGACCGAATCGCCCGTGGCGGTCTACAACCCCTTCACGTGGAGCTCCGCGAACCTCTCGAACGTCTGGCACGACCTGTTCGGCTCCGGCGCGTTCGCGGGGGCGATTGCATGGCGCACCATCTGGTACGTCGCGGCCGCAGCGCTGCTGAGCCTCCTCATCGCCTACCCGGCCGCCTACTTCGTGGCCAGGTTCGCCGGCCGCCGGAAGGGCATCTTCCTGGTGCTGCTGATCGCGCCGTTCTGGATCAGCTACATGATGCGGATGCTGGCCTGGATAGACCTGCTCCAGAGCGACGGGTACGTCAACAAGGTCCTGTCCTTCATCGGGCTCGGCTCGCCGAACTGGCTCGGCGGGCATTCGTATACGGTCATACTCGGGCTTGTCTATGGCTATATCCCGTACCTGATCCTGGTCCTCTACGCCGGCCTGGACCGGATCGATCCATCGCTGATCGAGGCGGGCCGCGACCTCGGCCTCAGCCGGGCGCGGACGTTCTGGCGAGTCACGCTGCGGCTCTCGCGACAGCCGATCCTGACCGGCATGCTGATCACTGTGCTGCCGATGCTCGGTGACTACTACACCAACCAGCTGCTGTCCGGCGCCCGCGACACTTCGATGATCGGCAACCTGATCCAGGGCCAGCTCGCGACGCCATCCGCGGGCCAGGGCGCGATCTTGTCGCTGATCGTGCTGCTGGTCCTGATCTTGCCGATGATCTACTACGTGGTACAGACGAACCGGGCCTCACAGGCGGCGTCATGAGCAGCACGGCCGTTACCGAGACAGTCACTACCAGGACCGCTGCGAGGTCCGCGCCGCGGTTCTTCCGCAATCCGTGGCGGCACCCCTGGCTCCTGGAAGGCTTCACCTGGCTGTACCTGATCTGGTCGCTCGCGCCGATCGCGCTGGCAGTCCTGTTTTCCTTCAACAAGGGCAGGTCGCAGGCCACCTATCAGGGGCTGACCTGGCGGTGGTACTGGGGCGACAAGGTCAACTCGATCTGGCATAACCCCGCCCTTCACAGCGCCATGTTCGAGACGCTGAGGCTGTCTGCGTACACCACGCTGATCGCGGTGCCCATCGGCGTCGCGTTCGCCCTCGGAATCAACCGCTGGCGCGGCTTCCTGCCGTCGAGCTTCAACTTCATCATGATCTTGTCGTTCGTGGTGCCGGAGCTGATCTTCGGTGTCGCGATGTTCTTCGTTTTCACCAAGATGCCGGGCCTCGATACGATCGGCCTCGGCAACTGGGCAGAGGTGCTGGGCCTTGTCACGTGGAACGTCAGCTGGCCGGCAATTCTCGTCCAGGCCAGGCTCGTCACGATCGGCAAGCAGTATGAGGAAGCAGCGGCCGATCTCGGCTGTACGCAGTTCCAGACCATGCGGCGCGTCATGCTGCCGCTCCTGACGCCGGCCATCTTCGCAAGCGCGATCCTGGTCTTCTCCGGCGTCATCGACGACTTCGTGATCGTGGACCTGCTCTCGTCTAACGCGACCAACACACCGATGTCGGTGATCATCTACTCCACGCAGCACGGTGGTAATGGCGGCCCTGCGCTCAACGCGCTCGCCACGGTCATGCTGCTGATGTCGTTCGTCGTGGCCGGCCTCGGCTACGTCGGGTACCGGCTGATGACGAGGGGCCAGCGAGTCGACGGGCAGCAGGCGCTGACCGCGATCACCGGCACCGAGTAAGCCCTTAGGGTTCGTTCGTAGCGTCATTTCACGGCTGCGGTGCGCGCGAATGGGTGGAAATCGCCCGCGGCACTGCACGTCCGGCGTGAAATGTCGTTAGCCAGTCGTCAGCTCAGCGGTAGTGGCCCTGTTCATACTGTTTTCGGAGGTCGGGGAATGGCGAGGGCGTCTACGGCGACCGCGCCATCGGGGCCGCAGATCAGCGGGTTCACGTCCAGCGCCTCGAGCTGGTCCCCCAGCTCCATCGCCACCTCAGACACACCGCAGACTGCCCGGATGACCGAGCCGAGGTCGGCGGGTGGCGCGCCCCGTGCGCCGTCGAGCAGCGCACGGACGCGGAGCTCGGCCAGTAGATCGGCAGCCTGGTCCGCGGAAACCGGCGGCAGCGCGACGCGACGATCGCCAAACAGCTCGACCAGCACACCGCCGGCGCCGACCACGACGAGCGGGCCGAGCTCCGGATCGGCGACGATTCCGAGGGCCAGCTCCACGCCGGCTGGAACCGCCTGGCACACGAGGACACGCGGCCCGAGGCGGGCAGCGAGGTCCGTGTATGCCGCGGCGAGCTGTCCTGGGTCGCGGATGCCCATTACCACGCCGCCCACGTCGGACTTGTGCAGGATCTGCGGCTCGGCGGTCTTCAGCGCGACCGGGTAACCGATCTCGTCGGCGGCGGCCAGCGCTGCGCCGGCCTCAGCAACCGGCCGCGCGGCCGCGACGCTGATCCCGTACTCGGCCAGAAGCTCGAGCAACGCAGCCCCGGTTGCCTGACCCGACGACAACAGCGCGATCCCCCGCGCCTGGCGCTGCGGCTGGACAGCAGCGACCGGCCTCCTCGTGCCAACGCCGGGCGACACGGCCCCGAGATCCGCCGCGTCGGTGCCGACGCAGCCCGCAGCGGCCCCACTGTCGGGCCCGGCCCGGACAGATTCGGCCGCGGCCGTCCGCCGCGCATGCGCGAGGAGCTGCCGCCGTGCGAGGAGGCCGGACCGCGTTCCCTCCAGGACCGGAATGCCGGCGGCGCGCAGCCGTCGCGCCACATCCGGGTCAATAGCGCTGGCGAGGTTGCTGAGGACGGCCAGCGGCTTGGCCGTCCGCTCGGCAACGTCGAGCATCGCCAGCGGATAAGACTGGTCGCCGTCGAGCTCATGCACGAGGTCGACGGCGAGCGCGACAGCCTGCACAGCCGGGTCATCGGCGAGCGCGAGCAGCGAGCCAGCAAACAGCTCCCTGGTATCGGCACCGGTCCCCCAAACATCGAGCGGATTCGCCGGAACGAGGCCCGGATCGAGCAATCTCGCGAGCCGCCCGATGGTAGCCGGACCGACTTCCGCGAACGGCACGCCGACTTCTTCGGCCACGTCGACGACATGCGCACGCTCTAGCCCCGAGTCATGCACGGTCGCGATTCCGGCGCGCGAACGACCAACGCAAGCGCGCGCCCGGCGCCCGGCCGCAAAGAGCTCGAGTGTGTCGGTGAACTCAGCCAGGTCGCTGACGCGATGCACTTCATAAGCCCGGGCCAGTGCTTCCCAGCCGCCGTCGGAGCCGGCCAGCGCACCCGAGTGCGCCGCGACCATCTGGCGGCCAGCAGCCGAGCCGCCGACGCTGAGCAGGACCACCGGGATGTCGCGCTCGGCAGCGGCGCCCAGCACGCGCCGCAGTCCGGCGCCGTCGCGGATGGCCTCGAGTACAAGTCCGAGGACGCGCGTCTCGGGCAGGTTCAGCGCGTACTCCAGGTACGCGGGCGCCGCGGTGACGAGCTCCTGCCCGGACGACACAGCCAGCGTGAAGCCGATCCCCCGCGCGGTCCGCAACAGCGCGGAGAACACCGAGCCCGAATGCGTCACCAGCGCGATCGGCCCAGCCGGCAGCGGATCAGGCTCGGTGTAGCCGACGGCACGCAGGCCATAACTGACGTTGACGAAGCCCATGCAGCCGGCCCCGCACAGGGCCATGTCGGCCGTTTGCGCGATCGCGGCCAGCCGGTCCCGCAGCGCAGGCCGGTCGTCGCGCCGCGCGCGGTCCTCGTTCGCGTTCCCGAAGATCACGGCGCCGCGGCAGCCGACCGCCGCGGCCAGGGCTAGTTCCTGCTCGAGTACGCCGTCGGGGACAGCAAGCAGCGCTAGCTCAGGCGGCTCCGGCAGGTCAGCCAGCGTGCCAAAGCACCGCGCGCCGTCTAGCTCGTCATACCTCGGGTTGACCGGATAGACGCGCGGCCGCGCGGTGCTGTTGTGCACCTCGTCGAGCATGCGGCGGCCGAAGCTGCCGGGCCGCGCTGACGCGCCTACCAGCGCGACGCAGCGCGCTTCGAGCATGGCCCGGACCGCGGCGCCGGCCGCGGCGCGGCCGGCGCCGCGGTCCGGGCGCTGAGCTACTTCGTTCCCTTCAGAGAGGGTCGTCATGACCGCCGGAGTGCCTTACGGGCCGTCGCGGTGCGGACGGCGGACTTCCGGTCGGCGATCGCGGCCTTGGCCGCCTGCCAGCCGGGGATGCCGCAGACGCCACCGCCGGCGTGCGTCGCCGAGCTGCCGTAGTAGAGGCCGCGGACGGGCGTGCGGTAGTCCGCGTAACCAGGCGCCGGCCGCATGTGGAACAGTTGCTCGAGCGAGAGCTCACCGTGGAAGATGTTGCCGCCGATGAGGCCGTATTCGTGTTCCATCTGGTACGGGCCGACGACGTCGCGGTGCAGGATCGAGCCCTTGAAGTTCGGCGCCAGTTCGTTGTAGCAGTCGATCATCCGGTCGGCGTACGCCTCGAGCTCCGCGGTGTGCGGCTCGGTGTTCCAGTCAGCCGGCACCCACTGCGTGAAGAGCGACATGATGTGCGTGCCTTCCGGGCTCAGCGTCTTGTCGAACGCCGTCGGGATGACGCCGTCGCTGAACGGCCGCACCGCCGCCTTGCCGTCGCGCGCATCCTGAAACGCGCGCTCGATGTACTCCATCGTCGGCGCCATCTCCACCGACCCGGTGTGATGCTCCTGCAGCTCCGTGCCGGGATCAGCGGCGAAGTCAGGGAGTTCGGCCAGGGCAAGGTTGATCTTCACGACGCCGCTGCGGCTCTTCCACCGCTCGATGTCGGTAGCAAAGTCGTCCGGCAGGTGCTCACGACCGACCTGCTCAAGGAACGCGGTCTTCGGGTGCAACGTCGATACGACGACTCGCGCCCGAATCTCGTCGCCGTTCGCCAGCGCGACGCCGACGGCCTTGCCGCCCTCGATGAGCACGCGCGCGACGGGGGCGTTGATCCGGATCTCGGCGCCGTTCTCCAGGGCGGCCCGCTCGATCGCGCTGGAAACCGCGCCCATGCCGCCCTCCTGGAAACCCCAGTTGCCCAGGTGCCCGTCTCCCACGTCGCCGATCGAGTGATGGGCCATCACGTACGCGGTTCCGGGCTCGTAAGGTCCGGCCCAGGTGCCGATGACGCCGTTCACTGCGAGCGCGCCCTTCACCTGCGGCGACTCGAACCAGTCGTCGAGCAGGTCGGCGATGCTCATAGTCATCAGCCGGGTGACGTCAGCGATCGTCCGGACGTCGAGGCCGCGGTGCCGCCAGGCGAGCCTCAGCGTCCCGGCCAGGTCGCGCGGCTTGCGCGAGCCGAGCGCGGGCGGCACGGTGAGCAGCAGCGGGCCGAGCACATCGGCGAGGCCGGCTAGCCAGGCGTCCCACTTCGGCATGGCGTCCGCGTCCTGCTTGGACCACTGCGACACGGACTCGTAGTTGCGCTGCGCATCGTCCGCATAGAGCTTGATCGAACCGCCTTCTGGGAACGCCTGGTAGTAAGGCCCCATCGGGTAGATCTTGTAGCCGTGCCGGTCGAGGTCGAGTTCCTTGATGATCGTCGGTGGCAGGAGGCTCATCACATAAGACAGCCGCGTCACCTTGAACTCGGGCGCGTCCGGCCAGACGGCCTCGGTCGTGGCCGCGCCGCCCGTTTTGTGACGTCCCTCGAGGACGACGGTCTTCGCGCCGGATCGGGCCAGGTACGCGGCTGCCACCAGCCCGTTGTGTCCTCCGCCGATGACGATGGCGTCGTATGTTGCGGCCATGTGCCAGCCTTTCGTGATGTCCCTGCCCGCCATGTGCCCGAGCGGCGCGAGCGGCCCGAGCGGGCCGGGGGGCCCGGCGGGCCGGCTGCCGTGTGCGCCAAATGTTTGACTGAATGTTCAGTTTAAGAAATGATGGAGGCTGTAGGCAAGAGGAACTGGCATTCGGCGATGGCAGATCTCGCGCCCACGGGCGCCGGCGAAATAGGCAAGACAGGAAAACAGCGAGATAACGGCGAACTACCAACGATGGCAACACGCAGACAGACGGCACGCGAGCCGGCATCATTGCCGTCATGGAAGGAACTGCCGCGATGACAGTTGGCGCAGCCGAGGGCGCCGAGGCGCTGGGGACCGCTGACCAGCGGAGGGAGCAGATGCTCCACGCCGCGCTCGAGGTCATATCGGCGCGCGGCTACGCCGACACGCGGATCGCTGACGTCGCCGAGCGGGCCGGGGTCAGCCCGGCGCTGGTCATTTACTACTTCAAGACCAAGGACCAGCTGCTTACCGAGGCGATCAGGTACTACGAAGACAACTGGTACGCGGTCGGCCAGACCCGGCTGGCGCAGCTGAGGTCCGCCGCCGAGCGCCTCGAGGAAGTCGTCGCCATGAGCTGCCTGAACGAAGCCGACCCCAAGCCGGAGAGCTCGTGGCAGCTGTGGCTCGACTTCTGGGCCCAGGCGGCCAGGAACGCGGAGGTCGCGGGCGTCCGGCAGAAGTCCGACGAGCGCTGGCGCGACCTGATCGCGACGCTGGTCAATGAGGGCCAGGAAGCCGGCGAGTTCCGCCAGGTCGACACCGCGAACTTCGCGCTCTACCTGTCCTCGCTGCTGGACGGGCTCACCATCCAGATCGCACTGAACGACCCGGTAGTTGACTCGGTGCGAGCTTTTGAACTAAGCATGCAGTTCGTGGCCGATCAGCTGGGATTTGACTGGAAGCCAGAACGCAGCCGAGTCGGTCAGCATCACCGGGGCCGCGGCGCTGGCGGCGGCCAGCGGCAATCGACGAAGGGTAGGTAGTCGACGTGACAGGTGGCCGTATCGAGCTTGTCTCGCTGACCAAGCGCTTCGCCGAAGTCGCCGTCGACAACATCGACCTGCAGATCGCGAGCGGCGAGTTCTTCTCGCTCCTCGGACCCTCGGGCTGCGGCAAGACGACCACCCTGCGGCTGATCGCCGGCTTCGAGCAGCCGACGGCCGGCAAGATCCTGCTCGACGGCCAGGACGTCTCCGCTGTGCCACCGCACCGCCGGAACGTGAACACGGTCTTCCAGAGCTATGCCCTCTTCCCGTTCCTGACTGTCTTCGACAACGTAGCGTTCGGCCTGCGCAACAAGGGGCTGTCCAAGGCCGAGCTCCAGAAGCGCGTTTACGACACGCTCGACCTAGTGAAGCTTCGCTCGTTCGAGAAGCGCCGGCCGAGCCAGTTGTCTGGCGGCCAGCAGCAGCGGGTGGCACTCGCCAGGGCGCTCGTGCTCCAGCCCTCGGTGCTGCTGCTCGACGAGCCACTCGGCGCGCTGGATGCAAAGCTCCGCCGCTCGCTCAAGGTTGAGCTCAAGGCGATTCAGGAGCAAGTTGGCATCACCTTCCTCTACGTGACGCACGACCAGGAGGAAGCGCTGACGATGTCCGACCGGCTCGCGGTCATGCGCGAGGGCAAGATCGTCCAGATCGGCTTGCCGACGCAGGTCTATGAAGCGCCGGCCGACACCTACGTCGCCGACTTCCTCGGCGTGTCCAACCTGATGCCGGTCGACATCGTGTCGCGCGGACCCGGTTCACGGTGCGAGGCTCGCCTCGGCGAATCGGTCCTGACGGTCGATCACGGCGGCCTTGACGCGGAAGATCACTCGCACGCGGTCATCCGGCCCGAGCGAGTGCGGATCGAGGAATTCGGCTCGGCCGGGCCGAACCGCGTCCCGGCGATGGTCGAGCGCCTCGTCTACCTCGGCTCGGCCACACAGGTCTACCTGCGGCTCGCGGCCGGCATCGGCATCCAGGCGCTGCTCCAGAACGACGGCGGTCAGGCCGAGCTCGGCCAGGGCACTCCGGTGCACGCGTACCTGGCGCCAGACGCGCTGCGAGTGCTGAGCGGCGGAACGCCCGCCGTGGACCTCAGCGCCACCGTCGCCGAGCCCGACGTCATGCCCCAGGCGAGCTAGCTTCCGTCGCGCTCAGCGCGCGCCTGCCGGTGCCAGCACGCTGCGTCACGACCGCCCTCAGGTCATCGCTGCCGACCTACTGCCGCTGTATCCGCAGTAGGTAGGCAGCGACGTCGCTCGTACGGCGGCGACGGCTTAGAAGATCACGTAGACCTTGCGGATGGTCTCGTGGATCTGCCACGTGCCGGCCCAGTCGCGCGGGAACACGGCCGTGCCGCCAGCAGCAATCTCCACTGGCTCGCCGTCGTCTGGAGTCACCGTCATCCGGCCGACGACAACGTGCACGAATTCGTGCGTCTCGAGCTTCCAGTACGAGGGCCCGGGCGTGCACTCCCAGACGCCGACCTCCTGGTCGCCGTCCTGCCACAAAGTGAGTCCCGATGTCTGCATGGGCTCGCCGGTCGCCTCTTCGAGCGGGCCCCAGTCCTCGAGTTCCGCATTCGCCGCTGCTGCCAGGTAAGGGGTTACGTCGGTCATGGGGCCGCTGATTCCTTTCTTGAGGGGTGCACGTTCGAGGGCTAGCGAGTCTTCGGCCGCTCACGACGACCGCAACGCACACCGGCTAAGAGAGCGTGAGCTTGCCCGGCGCCTGCGGAGCGTGAGCGGGGAACGGCAGCGCGATCGGGTCGACGCCAAGCCGGCTGTTGCCGAGGGCGTCGAACCGGTCAAGCCCGAGGTCGGCAACGTCGACCACGATGGAGGAGCCGGTGAGCGCGACGTCAGCGGCCGCGCGAGCGACCGCTGGGCCCCACATCATCCCCGCACCCCCCGCGCTGACGATGGTGGCGCCGTCAATGACGTGCGTTCCGGTTATCGCGGGTCCGATGATCGGGAGGTGGTCGGGCGTGTAGTCGATGGTCGCGGCCCAGACGCGCCGCAGTCCAAGCCCGGCGGTCACCGGTACCAGCTCGGCCAGTCGCTGGCGCATCAGGGCCAGGTACGGTTCATCGACGCTGACGGTCACGCCAGGCGGCTCGTCGGGATTGCTCATGCCGAACAGCAGGCCGCCTTCCTCCGGTCGCCAGTAGAGCCCGGCCGACAGATCGAAGACCATCGGCACGCGCTCGGGCGAGAGGTCCGGGTGCGGCTCGGTGACCGCGACCTGGTGCCGAACGCCGCCGGCCGGCACGCGGACGCCCACCAGGCCGCCGACTTCCGCCAGTTCGGGTCCCCCGGTCAGCACCACCAAGGGCGTGCTGATGGGACCTTCGGATGTACGCACGCCAGTCACGGTGTCGCCGCTGGTTTCCAGGCCGAGGAAGGTCACGTGCTCGCGCACAACCACGTCCGAGGCAGCGAGCGCCACGGCGTATGCGGTCACATTGCGCGGCGGCGTGAGGTAGCCGTCCTCGGCGCAGTACGTGCCGCCCAGCGTCAGTCCAGGCGCTAGCGTTGGGTTGAGCGTGTCGAGCTGGCCCGGTTCGAGCCACCGAACGTGCAGACCGAGCGCAGTCTGCATTTCCATCCGCGCTCGGGCCGCCACGACGTCGGCGTTCGTGAAACACGGCAGCACGTATCCCTGCGGCGTGAAGCCGGAGTCGATGCCGATCTCGTCTTGCTGGCTGAGGTAGAACTTACGCGACCACTCGCCGAGCTGGACCGCCCAGGGAGTGCCGCCCTGCGTGCGGACGATGCCCGCCGCGCGACTGCTCGCGCCCTGGCCGAGCGTGCGCTTCTCTAGCAGGACGACGCGGCCGACGCCGCTGCGGCGCAGGAAATAGGCGCACCAGGCACCCACTGTTCCGCCGCCAACGACGACGGCATCCGCCGTATCGCTCACCTGCATCTGCACCGACCCATCCGTGCTGGTCCCATTGTGCCCGTACCCACGTCGGCGTCGACCATCCAGGCCCGGGCCGATGATGACATGAACTGAACATTCAGTCAAGATCGAGGGAACGGGGTCGGATCGAGGGAACGGGGTCGGATCGAGGGAACGGCCTTGGAACGAGGGAACGGCCTTGGAACGAGGGAACGGGGTCGGATCGAGGGAACGGGGTCGGCCCGCGTCGGCCGGGTAGTTGGCGTCGCGGTCGTTAGGCGCCGTCACCGTGCCGGGCCGCACGTGGCGAGGACAGGCTGAAGCGGCGGCCGCACTTGCGGCCGCCGCTCCTTACGCGCCTGCGCGCCTGCTAACGACCCCGGCGCAACATCCCGCGGCGCTTGGGCATTCTGCTGCTCTTCTTCGAGCGCATGACGACCCGCATCGTGAGCATGGTCGCGCAGATGGCGGCGATCGCCATGACGGGCTTCATGAAGCGCATGGGCGATTTCCCTCCCCCGTGTGCTACAGGCGCCGTTCGTGCAGGTCCACCGAGCCGGAGCGGCGCCCGGCCGGCACGAGGGTGCTGTAGATCATCCTGGCTGTTACCCCTTTCACCGAATGGAGAAACCGCGACGGGCCGACGCGACCGGCGCGCGAGTCGCGACCTTGCTGGCGATTGGCACGTCCGGCGGCCCTGAGCGGCCCATTGGCAACAATTGACCGCCCATCTAGACTGAACATTCAGTCAATAGAATGTGGCGAGGAGAGGCGCGGCGCGATGTACGGCTTGTCAGAAGAGGACCTCCGGATTCAAGGGCGCGCCCGGATGTTTGCCGATGAGCTCATCCCGTTCGAGGTCGAAGCCGAGCTGAACGGGGGCGACCTGCCGAAAGACGTCGTCGCGGGCCACAAGGCGCTGGCCATCGACCTCGGCCTGTACGCAACGAACATGCCCACGGAACTCGGCGGCGGCGGGTGCACCTCGCTGCAACAGGTCCTGGTACAAGAACAGGTCGGCCGCGTCACCAACGCACTCGCCTGGGTCGTCGCGACCCCACCGTCCTGGCTGGTCAGCGTCGCCACGCCTGACCAGCTCGACAAGTTCGTCCGGCCGACGATCCGCGGCGACCGGGAGGAGTGCTACGCCATCACCGAGGAGGGCGCTGGATCGGACGTCGACGGCATTGTCGCGACCGCCCGGCGCGACGGCGACGGCTACGTCCTGGACGGCGAGAAATGGCATGTCACTTCCTACAACAGTGCTGACTACGCGTTTTTCCAGGGCAAGCTCGTTGGCGGGGAGCATGACGGGGAGCACGCGATGTTCATCGTCGATCTGCCGAGTCCGGGCGTGACAGTGGTCCGCACACCCGCCTATACGCACACGATCAGCCACCACCACCCGATCGTGCGGTTCAGCGATGTGCGCGTACCGGCGACGCAGCTTGTCGGCGCCGAGGGCGATGGGCTGAGCTTCGCCTACGAATGGTTCAGGTTCGAGCGCATGATGGTGGCCGCTCGCTGCCTTGGCGGAGCGCAGCGCCTCGTCGATGAAATGACTGCGTTCGCCAGGGAGCGCGAGGTGCAGGGCAGGCCGATCGCCAGCCTCGGCGCCATCCAGGGCATGCTCGCCGACAGCCTGACCGAGTTGTTCGCCGCCCGCGCCCTCGTCTACGAGGCCGCGCGCGGCATCGACGCGGGCGCCGACGTGAAGGTACAGCACGCGCAGTGCTCGATGGCCAAGCTATACGCGTCCGAGATGGCCGGCCGGGTGGCCGACCGGGCGGTGCAGGTGTTCGGCGGCCGCGGCTACATGCGCGAGAACGTCGCCGAACGATTGTTCCGGGAGCTGCGGGTCGAGCGGATCTGGGAAGGCACCAGCGAGGTTCAGCGCTCGATTATCGCCGACCAGATGATCAAGCGCGGGCCCCGCTCCCTGGCGTGACCTCGACGCCCGCTGACTGTCAGACGCGATACCTAGACTGCGGCCATGGGTACTTTCCCCACCCTCGGCCTGGACAGCGATCGCTGGGCGCCGGGCTATCGCGAGTGGCTGCCCGATCCCGGTGTTCGCCACGCGATCGCGTGCTTGTGGGTGGCCGTGACAGCACCGGACGCTCGAGCGTCCGTTGCCGCCGTTATGCCGGATGGTTGCACCGACCTGATCTGGCAATACGGCAGGGGCGCATTTGTGGCTGGCCCTGATACCGGGCCAGCGCCCGCCGAGATGGCCCCAGGCACGATCTTCGTTGGCGCGCGGTTCCGCCCGGGCGCAGGCGGACCTGCGCTCGGCTGGCCGCTGGCCGATCTTCGCGACCAGCGCATCGACCTCGCCGAACTGCAGCCACGCTTGTCGGATCGGCTGCCAGCGGAGCTCACGCCGGACGATGCGCTGATGACTGTGGTGACGCTCTCGGCAGAGCTAGTCGCGAGCGCGCCGCCGGACATGCTCGTCGTGACCGCCACCCGGTTGCTCAGGTCGCGACAGGCGTGCGTGGCCGACCTCGGCGCGACACTGGCCGTCAGCGAGCGCCAGCTACGGCGGCGGTTCGACCTAGCGGCCGGTTATGGGCCGAAGACAATGCAGCGGATCCTGCGGTTTCGCCGCGTTCTCGACCAGATGGCGGCGGCGCCACTTGGCGACGACCTCGCCGGCCTGGCCCTGCGGACCGGCTACGCCGACCAGGCACACCTGACTCGGGAGACAACCAGGCTGGCGGGCCTTCCGCCCGCTGCGCTCGCGCGATCGCTGGTCTCCAGACGGTAGGGCTAGGGGCCACGGGCTAGGCAGCCGGCCGGATGGCCTGGACCTGCGTGGTCTGGGCAACGAGCGTGCCATCCGGACCGGACACGCGCGTCTGCACGCTGACGGTGCTGCGGCCGCGATGCAGCGGCAACGCGACGGCTCGGACCGTCCCGCGAGGACCGAACGGAACATATGCGCGGTCGACGTGGTGGTGGCCGTCTTGGCTCCCTCGGCGAGGCCAAGGAATGCCACTAGCGCTCCGGCGCTGTCGGCGAGTGTCATCAGGGCGCCGCCGTGCGAGATCGCGCCAGCCGTGCACAGGCGAGGCGCCTACGGCAGGGTCGCGACGACGCGGTCCGGGCTGGCTTCCTCGAGTTCGATCCCGAGATCCGCCGCGAACGGCATCAGCGCAATAAGTGCACCCAGATCAGTGGCGATGCGCCCAGTCTGCCAGCCACCGACTCAATGCCGGTTGACTCAGCGGGCGCCAGCCGGGTCGGCGGCTAGGCCGGCAGGTTGGCCTCGATAGCGTCGATGAGCTCCGGTGCGTCGGGCGTCGTCAGCGGGCGGAACCGAGCGATCACGGCGCCATCGGGTCCGACGAGGAACTTCTCGAAGTTCCACTGGATATCGCCGGCCTTGCCCTCGGCGTCGGCGGTCGCGGTCAGCTCCTCGTAGATGGGATGCCGGCCCGACCCGTTGACCTCGATCTTCTCGAACATGGGAAAGCTGACCCCGTATGTCATCGAGCAGAATCCGGCGATCTCTTCAGCGGTCCCCGGCTCCTGCCCGCCGAACTGGTTGCACGGGAAGCCGACGACCGAGAAACCGCGGTCGGCGTACCGCTCATGGAGCGCTTCGAGACCGGTGTATTGCGGCGTCAGGCCGCACTTGGAGGCGACGTTGACGATGAGCAGCGTGTTGCCATCCAGCGCGGCCAGAGAAGACGGCTGGCCGGCGAGAGTGTTGACGGGAATGTCGCGCAAGGTCACTAGTGGAATCCTCACCCTCGAAGGTCGCTGCAGCTGAAGCACCGCAGCACTGGTTGTCAACGTCCCAGTGTGCACGGATATGCCGCCGCGCACGCGTCAGCTGGCGACCGCTGCGACTACGTGACTCCACACCGGCTGACCGGCGTAGCCGCGGGCGACCTGGGTCACGAACTGATAGACCGCGTCCTCGTCTGGCGACAGTGGGCCGGGCACCGCGTGGACCGAACTCAGGCCACGCTGGACGGACTCGCACGCACCCCAGTCCTGCTGGTTGGTGATGTGCCAGAACTCCGCCGCATAGGCGGGATCGAAACCAGGCTTGGCCACGGCCTCGGGTGCGAACCCCCACGTGCACTCGATCAGGGTGCGATCGGCGGCAAGTGGAGTCAGGACGTGAGTCATCACGTAGTCCGGGTGGAGGCTGAGCAGCACGTTAGGGAAGATGTTCACGTAGATCACGGTCCGCAGGCCGGCCGCATCGAGACCGCGCAGCGGCAGGCCGAGGCTCGTCCCGTCGAGGGACATGGTGCTCATGCCCGGACGCAAGTCCATCCAGCCTCCGACCCAGGGCCCGCTCGGGGCGTAGTTCTCGCCGCTTTTGGGCGGGCTTACCCTGCACAGCTCGGGATGGATCATCGGGCAGTGATAGCACTCGTGGTAGTTCTCGGTGAGGATCTTCCAGTTGGCTGCCGCGTCGTAGGCGTGGCGGCCCGCGATGACCAGGCGTTCCGGCTCATAGGGCGCGACCAGCGCGTCGAGTTCGGCCAGCGCAGGCCTCATCGGGCTGGCCTGGCCCGAACCGGCAACGAAGACGAGGCCGTGCCAGTCAGTCACCGGCAGCTCGATCAGGCCCCATTTGCTGTCGTCGAAACCGTGCATGCCCTTGAATCCCCTGGCGGTCTTCAGGTCGCCGTCCAGCTCATAGGTCCAGGAGTGGTATGGGCAGACGATCGACTTTCCCTCCGTCGAGCCGCCACACGGCAGTAGTTCATGGCCGCGATGTCGGCACGTGTTGGCGAACGCGTGCAGCGCCCCGTCCGCGTCGCGACTGAGCAGCACGCTGCCTGCGCCGACGGGCACTGCGCGCTGGTCACCAGCGTTCCCCAGCTCCGCCGAGAACCCGACGCAGGTCCAACCGCCATCAAAGAAGTGCTTCTGCTCCCACGCAAAGACGGCCGGATCGACATACGCGGCCCGAGGCAGCATGCGACTCTCGCCGAATGGGCGAAGTGACTCGGCGACGCCGGCCTGGTCGAGCGGAGCAATCGGGAACCGAGACTGACTGACCATACAGTCAATCCTAGATGCGTGTTCCAGGGGTGTCCAGACGTCCGGCTCAACAAGGTCTACACAGTCGGCTCGACGGTGTCTCGACGCTCGGCTCGGAGCCCACTTGTTCTCAAATCTGCGGTAAGATCCGATAATTTAGTGGCCGCGCTGACGGTACTCAATCGTGCAGCGGATCGAAGTGGAGCGGAGCGGATTCCCACGACGGGGGCCTACCGAGTGAGCAAGACCAGCGACCCCCGCGGCCAGAATTGGCCGGGCGGGGGTTACGGCCCGCCCTCCGGACACCTCGCCGCGGCCCGAGCCACAGCGCTCGACTTCCGCTCGCGACGCGGGCGGTCGCGGCCGCGAAAGCCCAGCGCAGCTAGAAAGAACGTCGTCGCATTCCTAGCCATCGCGGCTGTGGCGGTCGGCGGCCTGCTCCTGGCGAACGCCCTGACCCGTGGGAACTCCTCCTTCAACAAGGCGCTTGCCCTGCGCCAGGTCGAGGTGGCCGACGAGGCGCTGACCAAGAGCTCCGAGGGCTTCCAGTCCGCCGTGCAGGCGTGCAGCGGCCAGCTCCCCTGCGTGACGGGTCTGCTGCGCACGCAGGCGCAGAATCTGGCGACGTTCAACAACCAGATCGAGGGCATCAGCCTGACGCGCCAGGCGGCTTCCGACAGGGCCGCGCTGGTCCCGCAGGACAACGCCGCGCTCCAGGAGATGAACCAGCTCACCGCGGCGAAGAGCAATGTCCAGTACATGACCGTTGTCAGGACCAACAGCCTCCAGCAGGACCTGAAGAATGCCGAGGCTGACTACGCCAAACTCGTCAAGGATCTCGGCGGTATCACGAGCTAGCCACCAGGACGAGGCACATCACGACGAGCAGATCAGGCACCCGACGCCCGGGCGTCGGGTGCCTGGACAGTGCAGAAGAAGGCGCAAAACGCCGAGCCGGCTCCCGACGGCGTCGGGAGGCGGCTCGGCTTTTCGGCTCGTGGAGGTGGCGGGAATCGAACCCGCGTCCTTCAGTACATCACCAGGGCTTCTCCGGGTGCAGCCTGCTGTGCTTTTCTCGGCCCCGGCAGTCACGCAGGCAAGCTGCCGACGGGCTCAGTCGCTGTTAAATGTCCCAGCTAGCTCCGCGACCGGGCCAGTTGGTGGATCCTCCTTGCTGATGCCAGGTCCTGGGCCGGAGGCCCTCCCAGGCTGACAGCGTCATGTGCTCTGCTGGTTATTAAGCAGCGAGAGCGACGCGAGTGCGCGTTGTGTTGGCACTTGTTTGTTTGCGGTCACAGTGTTAACGAGGTTATGTCCGCCGTCCTCGACCCGCTTCCCCTGGATCAACTACCAAAGTCGAAGCCAGTCACCCCCTCTTGAGTTGTACCGATCAACGCTACCCGTTCAACGCAAGCCGGGCCAGAGAAATTGCGTCGGGCCAAAAGGGCGAAAAGCGCAGAATGCCCGACGGGCGATCCGCAGAGCGCGGTCCCCATCGGGCATCCACCGGAAGGTGATGAGATGCCCCCGCGGACGCTGGCGGTGGCCGAAAGTGCGTCCACGGGGGCGTTGACCGGCAGGGTCGGGGCCGGTCCCAAAGGCCGGGCCTCCCCCGAGATGAGGCCCGGATCCCATCACGACGACTGGGCGCGCAACCCCCCAAGCGGCACCCCAGTCACTAGAGAAGACGCGGATGCGGTATGGCTTGGTTGCTCTGAATTACCAAAAGATCGTTAATGAACTGGTCAGTATCCAGCCTTGAGGTTATGCAGGAAGCTGCCTGCCAGTGGCACGGCCGAGTCAGACGCGGACGAGCCGAGCAGGGCCACAGCAAACGCAATATTGCCCTGATAGCCGACGAACCAGTAGATATGCCGCCCATGGCCCGACCCAAACGGCGCGCTGCCGGCCTGACCGTACACATTGCCGCCGACATCCGCGACCCGATTCGTTGGCGTCGACATGGCGGCGCGCATCAGGCCGCGCAGCGAGCTCAGCACCTGCGCGCTGATGGGGGCGCGCGCGGCTGAGCGCGGATCGCTCAGGCCCGTCACGAGGGACGGCGCCTGCCACCGACCGGAGTCCACGACGGACGCGACGAGCGCCATGTCCAGCGGGCTCACCCGCACGTCGCCGGTGCCGATCATGTCAGCGGCGAGCACACCCTGACCGGCGGGCGTCCCGAGCTGCCCGGCGAACGAGCCGCTCACTGGCAGCTGCCAGCCGCCTAGCCCGAACTGATGGCTGGCACTTGCGAGCTGCGACGCATTCAGCGACAGCGACAGGCCGCCAGCGAAGGCTGTCGCGCATCCATGCGCGAAGTCCGTCCGGAACGACGGAGCACTGCCAAGGTTGGGCTCCGGCGGATCGTTGGTGAAGGTCTGCCCGCCGACCGTATTGCTGCTTGGACAGGGAACGGGGTCCGTGGGCGCTAGCCCCCCGTTGCTCAAGATCGCGGCCGACGACACGATCATGAATGCCTGGCCGGGCTCGTACGCGCCGGACAGCGGATCGAGCGCCGGGCTGCCATTCGGCGTTGTGCTGGCCACGGCCAGGATCTTGCCCGTGCCAGACTGCACGGCGACGATGGCCGCCGAGGTCGGGATTCCAGCCAGTGCCCTGTCGGCGGCAACCTGGACCGGCGCGCTGAGCGTCGTGCGGACCGGCGTGCCTGCGGCGCCGGGCCAGGTATGGAGTTTCACGGCCGCCTGGCCGGACTGCTGCAGCACAACCTCGGTGCGCGGAGTCCCCGTGAGCTGCCGCTGGAACGTCTGCTGGAGCCCGGACAGGCCAACTGTCGTCCCGGGCCGGTACTCGACTCCGTTCTTGCGGAGAACCGCCGCCGTCTCGTTCCCGACTGTCCCCACCACGTTCGGTGCGATGCTCTTGAATAGGCGCTCGGTCCGCTCCCGAACCTGCAGGCCAGGGACGGTGGCGAGGCGGGCGCGCAGGGCGGCGTACTGCGCCGGGGTGTACGTGATCAGCTCGAGGAAGTCGCCCTGCAGAGTCTGCTCGATCTGCCCCTGGATCTGGTCCTGGGGTATCTGGGTGATTGCGGCGAGCGCGGCCGCAGTGCGCGCCGGGTTGGTCAGCGTGTCGGGAACGACGCCGACCTCATCGACCTTCGACGGGACGCCGAGCGGTCGCCCGGCCGAGTCGAGCAGCTGCGATCGAGGGTAGAACGCGCTGTAGACCGCGAGCTGCTCCTTGTCGGTCATGCCGGGCACGATGACCGAAGGGCTCCAGACAACGCGCCAGCCCGAGCTGCCGTCCCGCAAGGCGAAGGCGCCCTGATAGGTCCAGACCAGCCCGGTGCCCCCGAGGTCGATCGAGGCGCCGAACTGCGCGCGCGCGGTCTCGGCCTGCTGGCTGATGCCGTGGATCGACAGGATGACGTTGCTGGCGTCGAGGCGCTCGTAGGCGCGAGCGAGCGCCGCGGCGACCGTCTTGGGTGGCCCGGTGGTCAGCTCGGCGGCTTCCAGGTAGTGCTGCGACTCCCAGGCGAGCAGGAACTGCGAGACCGTCGGCTCGGGCGACGGCACGCCGGGCCGGGCCAGGCCGACCCCGACGAGGGCCGCGATGACGACTACCACCGACGAGCGTATGAGCATCGACCGCGATCGAAATAGCCCGCCGAAAGCACTTGACCTGGCCCGCTTCCCCAAGCCGGAGCTGACAGGCTGAAATGCGCGCGCCGATCCAGACGCGCGCGGAGCCCGATGCGCCCCGGCGCGCGACGAGCGGCCGCCAGAGCGAGTGTCGTTGCTCACCCCGTTATCTCCGCCGCCGGAGCTCGCGCTCGACTTCCCTGGCAGCATCCCGCTTGGCAAGATCGCGGCGCTTGTCATACGTGTGCTTGCCGCGGGCCAGTCCGAGTTCGATCTTGACCCGCCCGTCCTTGAAGTACAGCGACAGCGGAACCAGCGTCAGGCCGCGTTCGCGCATCGAGCTGGCGAGCCTGTCGATCTCCCTGCGGTGCAGCAGCAGCTTACGTGTGCGCCGGGGCTCATGGTTTGTCCAGGTGCCCTGCGTGTACTCGGGGATGTGGACGCCATGCAGCCAGGCCTCGCTGTCGGTGATCTGACCGTACCCGTCGGTCAGCGTGGCCCGGCCCGCCCGGAGGGACTTCACCTCGGTGCCGGTCAGGACAAGGCCCGCCTCCACCGTGTCCTCGACGGTGTACTCGTGCCGTGCCCGGCGATTGCTGGCAATGATCTTCTTGCCTGGCTCTGCTGCCACCGCAGGCTTATTCCAGCCTCACACGCGCAGGTAACGCCTGAGCGTGAGGAACGATGTCGCACCGCAGATGAGCAGCGCGGTGATCATCGCGACGATGATCACCTCCACCAGGTCAGCCGTGGTCAGTGACACCCCGGTCGGGAAGATGTTGTGCAGGCTGCCGAGCAGGACGGACTTCACCAGGATCAGCAGGCCCGAGGCGACCAGCCAGCCGATGAGGCCGGCGATCACGCCCTCGACGAGGAAGGGCAGCTGCACGTAGAAGTTCGACGCGCCGACCAGGCGCATGATGCTGGTTTCTCGCCGCCGGTTGAACGCCGACAGCCGGATCGTGTTCGCGACGAGCAAGATGGCGGCGACGAGCAGGAAGATGGCGATGATGACGACGGCATTCCGGGCGCCGTCCAGCAGCCGGTAGAAGCCGCCGAGGATAGCGGAGTCATCGACAACCGACGCCACGCCCTGATAGCCACTGACCACCTGGCTTACCGGCCCCGCGTCCGCCTCGGTGTTCTTCAGCCGGATCTGGAAGGAAGCCGGGATCTGGTTAGCCTGGGTGTACTTCACGATCGGCTGGTTGTCGTGGAACATCGACCGGAACTGCCGGTAGGCCTCGGCCTGCGGTACGAACCTCGCGCTGATGATGTCCTTGTTGTTATTCAGCTCCTGCTGAATGGTCGTGATCTCCGACTGGGTGACCGACCCGTTCTTCTGGCATGTCCCGCCGAGCGTGCCGGGAGAGCACAGGTAGACCGAGAGCTGGACCCGGCTCTGCCAGTACGACCTGGTGTTGTCGACCTGCTTGACGAACATGAGCCCGGTGCCAAGCAGCGACAGGCTGATCGCGACGACGACGATCAGGGCGACGGTCATCGTCAGGTTCCGGCGGAGGCCGATCCATACCTCGGAGAAGACAAACTGGGCACGCATTGGCTGAAATCCTCTGGGGTTTTGTCGCGGGGCCGTCAGTAGGCCTGGCCGTAGACCCCACGCGACTGGTCGCGTACGACCTTGCCGTACTCCAGCTCGATCACCCGCTTGCGCATGGAGTCGACGATCGCCGCATCGTGAGTGGCCATCACCACCGTGGTTCCGGTCCGGTTGATGCGGTCCAGCACCTTCATGATGCCGATCGAGGTCGCCGGGTCGATGTTGCCTGTCGGCTCGTCGGCCAGCAAGATCATCGGGCGGTTGACGAAGGCCCTGGCCATCGCCACCCGCTGCTGCTCGCCACCAGACAGTTCGTCGGGCATCCGGTCCCGCTTGCCTTCGAGACCGACGAGGTCGATGACCTCCGGCACGACCTTCCGGATGAACCGGCGCGGCTTGCCGATGACCTCGAGGGCGAAGGCGATGTTCTGATAGACGTTCTTGTTGGGCAGCAGCCGGAAGTCCTGGAAGACGCAGCCGATGCGACGACGGAGGTGGGGCACTTTCCAGTTCGTGAGCCTGGCAAGATCCTTGCCCGCCACGTGGATCCGGCCTGAGGTCGGCCGCTCCTCCTTGAGGACCAGCCGCAAGAAGGTCGACTTGCCTGAGCCCGACGGTCCGACCAGGAAGACGAACTCGCCCTTCTCG
>DATIOU010000189.1:0-2769 GCA_035472835.1 Streptosporangiaceae bacterium
TTGCTGACACGGAATACCGGGGCGGGCGTGAACTGGGTACGTCCAGGGGGGCTTACAACCCATCCGTTACCCGCTTCGCGGGCGATCGAACCGCAGATTCACGGTGAAGGCTCCGGAATCCGCGCACACTCTTGACAAAACGTCGGCCCCCATACGGCTACATAGCTGTGGTTGACCCGCGAAACTACTTCAACCTGGAGTTTCTCTCAAGTCCAGCGCGCCAGACGGGCGGCACTGCCTGTGTCACATCCGCTCGGAAGCGGTGATGCCTGTCAGCGCCAGGCCAGCCGCGAGCGCCGCCCGCGCCGCGTCGGCCAGCACAAGCCGGGCGCTCGCCAGCTCGGGCTCGTCTGGCGCGGCCCGGCCGCCGAACGGCAGCGCCGGGGCCGCCTGCCGGCACGTCATCCAGGCCTCCGCCACCTGCTCGAGATACCGCGGCACCTCGTCCGGCCGGTGCCGGCAGGCCGCCGCGGCTACGCGCACTGGCAGCCACGCGAGCAGCCCGAGCAGCTCGAGCTCAGCCTTCGCAGTCAAGAGCTCCATCGGCCGCTCCCCTAGACCGACCCGAGCAAGATGCAGGTCAGCGGCCCAGCGCAGGGTAGACGCAGCATCGGCATGAGCCTGCTGGACGATATACAAGGGGTCTGCGGTCCGGGCGCGCGGCTCGGACAGTTTCGCGAGCTGAGCCGTGCTGCCCGGCACTGTGCGAGCTAGCCGGTACCGGACCGAGCTCACGCCAAGGTAGGCGACAGCGGCGTACACCGGCGACCGCCTATCGCGTGCCGGAGGCGGCTGGAGCCCGCCCCGTTTCCATTCCGATGTGATCGACACGGTCGCGCCCGCGGCCTGGGCGAGCCGGCCGCTCATCGTGTCAGCTTGGTCCTGCCAGGCTTCGGGCCAGCTACGGGCGGCGGCCAGGTCAGGCCACGGCCGGACCGCCGCCGCGGTGCCGCGCAAGATGGTGCTGTGCGCGCAGGAGAGTCCTGCGGCCGCCATCCGGGCCGCCGAGGCGGCGAGGGCCTGCGGCGTGACCGTGATCGTCAGGTAGCCGTCACCGGAGGGCTCGGCTGCCTGGATCCACGGGAGCGCGCCGAGCGGGGGCGCCAGGACAGCTGCCACCTCGGCCGGCGAGCGGCCGTTGAGCCGAGCCAACTCAAACGCCAGCGACGTTCCGAAGGCCGCCGGCCGGTCGCCGGGCGCTGGGCGCCAGGTGCCGCCCGGTGCCAACCGCGCTGCGGCAGCCGGAAGCTGCCCGTCGGCCGCAAGAGCGGCGAGGGCGGCGGCGAGCTCGCGGTCTAGATCGCCGGTGATCACGACCCAAGGCTACGGCCGCGCAGCCAATCAGATGCTCAGTCGAAGGCGCTGGTGGGCGCGCCCGCTAGCTCGCGGACGACCCTGATCATCTCGGCCGGGTCGAACGGCTTGGTGAGGTACGCGTCTACGCCGATCTGCCGGCCACGATCGCGGTCGTCCTCCTGCGCCCTGGCGGTGATCAGGACGACCTTGATGCCGGCAGTATCAGGGTTCTTCCGCAACTGGCTCGCGGTCACCCAGCCGTCCAGGCGCGGCATCATGACGTCCAGGGTGATCACGTCGGGGTCAACCTCGACGACTTTCTCCAGGCAGTCGCGGCCGTCAACCGCAGTGACCACCTCGAAGCCCTCCAGGGTGAGGTTGACGGCGATGAGCTGCCGGATGACTTCGTCATCATCGACAACCAGCACGCGGCCAAGTCCCCGGGTCACGGCGCGAGGCTACCGGCTCTGGCCTGCTGACGTGTGCAGATCGGCTGCGTGTCCGGCTATCGGCGATCCTGATACTCTTGCTGCGGCCCGGGCGTGCCTGGCCTGGGCCAGGCGTGCGCCAGCCCCCATAGCTCAGGGGATAGAGCAACGGCCTCCGGAGCCGTGTGCGCAGGTTCGAATCCTGCTGGGGGCGCAGCTAGTAACCTATTTTTCGAACTAAGAGCCGCTTCGCCCCGCGACTGCCGTTCACACAGCCGAAAAGTGCCAGTTCACGTCAGCTTTCACGAGTATTGCAGCTCCTCCGACAGTGCGCCGGCGAGCTTGATCACGATAGATACGCGAGAGAAACCTCACGCTGGCGGCAGTTCCGGGTTCTCGCGCTGGTAGCCGCGGCGGGGGCGAAAGAGCAACGGCATGGCGACCGTGTGCCAGCGTCCTACTGTGTGAAGCCCGCGCTCCCAAGGCACCCTCCGGCCGTTGCCGACTAACAGCAGCAGCTTCAGAAGCGACGTCCAGTTAGGTCCCAATGATCCCGGCGAGCCCGCAGAACGATCCCGTTGTCGGTCGTGTACCGCAACCCCACCCGTTATCCGGAGTAAGCCGCGCGCTCATGCATGTTATGCCTGTGAGCGGACGACCGTTCCTGTGGACACGGCAGAAGGCGGGCAGGTTGTCTGGCTGACGCATCTGCTCCGGCTCAACCCGCCTGATGGACGCTCATCCCATATTGAATGGCAGCCTGAAGGACATCGACGTTTATGACTGCGAGGTGTCTGAACTTGATGCAATAGCCCGTAACACTGGCCTTGCCGATCGAGCCGCCATAGGTGCGCGCCAGGTGGGTCTTGTCGTCGAGGCCAAGCACATAGACCGAAATGCCAGTCGTGTTGGCGCTCAGGCCAATGCGATAAAACTCTCGCGACGACCCATCGGCGTAGGTGATGGTGTAGGCGCCGTAGCCAATGTTCGGGTTGGCCACAACCTTGCCGTCCGCGTTCGTGCCATCGGTGAACCACAGCCTGCA
>DATIOU010000190.1:0-2129 GCA_035472835.1 Streptosporangiaceae bacterium
ACGGGCCACGATGCCACCGCCATCAACTGCCACGCCCATCACGACGCTGGCCGCAGATCCGCTCCGCCTACCTAGCCGCCCACCCGAACTGCGAAACGATCGGCTGCGAGCGACGAGCGACCGACGTCGACCACATCGTCGCCCGCCGCGACGGCGGCACCGACGACGCCGCCAACCTTCAAGCCCTTTGCCACTCTTGCCATAGCGGCAAGACGGCACGGCAAGACGGCGGCTTCGGTCACGCCGCGAGCTGAGCGGTAAGCCAACCAACGTGTGTGGACACAAGCGCGGCGGACCAGGCGCCGACGGCGGGCGTCGTGTCCGCACTGGCCGGAGGGTGCGGCCCCTACCAGGCCCCGGCTCCGGACCCCCAAGCCCCCGCCCAGCCCGGCCCCAACCGCCGGCGCGCCCGGCTGGCCTTGGCTGACGCCGCCGACTTCGATCGGGGCACCGGCAACCGCCGGCCTATCGCACCGCCAGTCGAGGCACCACGCAATCGGAGCATGACGCTGGCCGTCAGCCTCTGATCTACCGCGCGCCGTCGCCGCGTCGTCGATGGTTGGCGTCGGCTTGGCCGCGCCGGCCGGGCGGGAAGGGGGAGTCGGAATCGCGGCGGGCCGGCTTGGAGACTGAAGAGCGTTCCGGGCGCAGCCACACTCGGCACGGTTTCGGTGGGAAAATTGCGGCGTGGGACGTCGTGGACCGCCGCCTGAGCCTCGCAAGTTGCGGATGCTCAAGGGCGAGACCCGTCCCTCGCAGCTGGGCGGCGGTGAGCCGCAGCCGGCTGAGAGGCGGCCGGAGCCGCCGGGGTGGCTGTCGGGTGAGGGGCGGGCGGTGTGGGAGCGGACCGTGGCCGAGCTGGAGGCGATGGATCTGGCCTACCAGGCGGATGCTGAATTGCTGGGTGCGTTCTGCTCCTCGGTGGCCCTCCTGGCCGAGGCGGAACAGGCACTCGAAGCGGAGGGAAAGATGTACACCGACCCGAACGGCCAGAAACGCCGGAACCCGTGGCTGTTTGTTCGTCGTGACGCTATGGAAGGCGTGACCCGCCTGGCCGGACAGTTCGGGCTGTCGCCGAGCGCCAGGGTTCACCTGCCGGGTCCTGCGCCGGTGGAGCGTCCTGCCGCCCGGCTGCTTTCCTAAAGGCCGGTGACGGCCAGGCGATGTGGCGCCGAGCTTGAACTGACCCGCCCGGGCGGCAAACGAGAAGTGGTCCGCTGCGGGCGGAGCGGAACCCATATCTGCCAGCCGCGGGCTCGTCGGGTGCTCTCGGTGTTCAGCGAGATCCTGGTTCACACCAAGGGCCGCTGGGCCCGCCAGCCGTTCGTGCCGAGGACCTGGCAACGCAACGACATCCTCGTCCCGTTGTTCGGGACCGTCGAATGGTCGGCGGTACTCGGCCGTTGGGTCCGCCAGTATCGCATCGGCTGGATCGAGTTGGCTCGAAAGCAGGGCAAGTCCGAGCTGTTGGCCGGTACGGCCCTGGTGCTGCTCGTCGCCGACGACGAGGAGGGCGCTGAGGTGTACGGGATGGCCCGCGATGTCGGCCAGGCTCGCAAGGTCTACGACGTGGCCGAGCGGATGGTCGAGCTCTCGCCGATCCTGTCGCGCCGGCTGAGGGTGTACAAGCAGGCGAAGCGGATCGTCGATCCGAAGACCGGGTCGTATTACGAGGTGGTGCCGGCGGACGCGGCCGGCAACCTGGGCGCCAACCCGCACGGGGTCATCTTCGATGAGGTACTGACGCAGCCCAACCGTGATCTGTGGGATGCCTACGTCACCAGCTTCGGTACCCGCGATCAGCCGCTGATGGTAGCGGCGACCACGGCGGGCGACGACCCGGTCGGCCTGTGTGCCAGCGAACACGCCTACGGCGAGCGCATTGTGAAGCAACCCCATCTCGATCGGCGCCGGTTCGTCTATATGCGGAACAACCCGCCCGACGTCGACTGGGCTGACGAGCGGACCTGGAAGCACGCCAACCCCGCCCTCGGCCAGTTTCTGCAGGTTCAGACGCTGCGCGACGAAGCGAGGGCAGCGAAACTGTCACCGGAGAAGCTGCGCAGCTTCCTGCAGTTCCGACTGAACGTGTGGCTGCCCGACGCGGTCAGCGACTGGATCAGCCTGGA
>DATIOU010000191.1:0-4995 GCA_035472835.1 Streptosporangiaceae bacterium
GTTCTCGGCCATCCACTGCTGCAGGACCACGCGCATGGCCGCTTCATCGCCGACCCGGTCCATCGCCGGAGCCAGCCACCGCGCCACCTCAGCATCGCCGTAGGAACTCAGGGCAGCCCCGGCGTCATCTGCGGTCCACCGGCGAAGCACCAGGCGCTCACTCACCAATCGCTCGGCCACTAGCTCACGATAGCTCGGACGGAATGACCGCTGCGCATTACCACCAGCCGCTGGCCGAATGATCCACCCGCGACGCTAACCCACGTGTGCTGTCGCTGCGCGCCCGAAATGTGCGGCACCTGGTCTGACGATTCTCCGACTTCGCCGACACGGAAAGCTCACTGGTTCAATCTCAGTGCCGCCCACCAGATCTAACAGCAAGGACTCCCCGCACTCGCCTACTGTCTGGATGCATAGAGCCATGGTTGCCGAAGGTCGAGGAATTCGGGCTCACCGACACTGAGCTGGTTCATCTCCTCCATCTGTTCCTTCAGCTGAGGCGGCGGCTCCTTACTTTCGCCTTCGCGTGCCGCCTCTTCGGAGGTGAAGTACATCGCCATGGTGTAGGCCCCGCCCTCATGTCCTACTGCCACGCTTGCGATGACGTCTGGGCGGAACGCGGCCCAGTCATCCGGGTTTTGTGCCATGAGCTCACGTGCTCGTTCAGGGTCGCTGCCCCGGCCCTCCATTACCTGGACGAAGGCCGCCTCATCTGGGTTGCCGTGGAGGTCGACGTCGACGTCGCTGCTGTCATGGAATGTGACGTCCCCCGCGAACAGCTTGGCTGTCTCCATCCACCACTGATGCTGCTCGGGCCGGTCGCTGTTGCGCCTGGCCGCCTCCTCCGACTCGAATCGGGCGAGCGCGACGAACCGGCCGTCCTCGGTCACCCCAGCGGTCGAGCCAAGCCAGCCGGGCGCGTCTGTCGCCAGCTGCCCTGACCACCGGTCGAGTGCGGCGTGTACCTCTTCCGGGTCGGTCACCTGGCCTCGAATAACTTGAACGAACACTGCGAGCCTCCCCCTCACCTCGTTTACTTGCGTCGGCTCTTGCCTGACGCTGGGGCTGCCCGCGCCGGGAATCCCCGCCGTGCTGGACCTCGCAGCGCCTGGGAACCCGGCCGCGCGCACCTCATCTATGCCCCTGCCCTTCCCCGACCGCGGTCACACCGGCCCTGCGCCAGCTTCAGCAGGAATGGCGGGCACGCGGCCAAATAGGGTTCGCCGACGCGAGTCGGCCACGCGCGGCCGTTCAGAGCACCTTGGAGAGAAACGATCTCGTCCGCTCGTGCTGCGGGTTGCTCAGGACGTCCCGCGGCCGGCCGGCTTCGACTACCAC
The DNA here is from genome assembly GCA_035472835.1 of Streptosporangiaceae bacterium. Lineage (GTDB taxonomy): Bacteria > Actinomycetota > Actinomycetes > Streptosporangiales > Streptosporangiaceae > JAJYUU01. The sequence continues at coordinate 1,339 of DATIOU010000191.1, forward strand.
GCCCCCGTCCATGAACACGAGAGAGTCCGCGACCTCGCGCGCAAAGCCCATCTCGTGGGTTACCACGATCATTGTCATGCCCGACTCGGCCAGCGCGCGCATGACGGCGAGCACGTCGCCGACAAGCTCGGGATCCAGGGCGCTCGTAGGCTCGTCGAACAGCATGAGCTTCGGCTCCATGGCCAGAGCCCTGGCGATTGCCACTCGCTGCTGCTGCCCTCCGGATAGCTGCTTGGGGTAAGCGGGCGCCTTATCTTGCAAGCCAGTGTCGTCAAGCAACTTCATTGCGAGCTCAGTGGCCTTGGCTTTAGACAATCCGCGCACCCTCATCGGCGCTTCGATCACGTTTTCCAGCGCAGTCATGTGCGGGAACAAGTTGAACTGCTGGAACACCATGCCGATTTCGGCCCGCTTGGCCCATATTTCCCGGTCGCGTAGCTCGTAGAGCTTTCCGCCTTGCTGCCGGTAGCCGACCAGCTCACCATCGACCGACAGCCGACCTGCATTTATCTTCTCCAAGTGGTTGACGCAACGAAGAAAGGTGGACTTGCCGGAACCGGACGGACCGATGATGCACATCACCTCACGGCGCCGGACCTCGAGGTCAATACCCTGCAGGACTTCGAGTCGTCCAAAGCTCTTGTGCACACGCTCCGCGAGCACCATCGGAACGCCCGTATCAGCTGCAGCCGACGGCGGTGCTCCGAACGCGCTTGTCACAATCCATGCCTCCCCAGGACTTCTCCTTGCCGAGGGGCCAGCCTGTCGCGGGTAAACAGGAGATTCCGGCGGAGCCGCTGCAGAGGTGTTGGCGGCAACTCGCGGGCGGCGCCGCGGCCGTAATAGCGCTCGAGGTAGTACTGGCCGACCGTGAGCACAGAGGTCATTATGAGATACCAAATGCTCGCCACTATGAGCAGCGGAATTGTCTTGAAGTTCACCGAGTAGATCAGCTGGACAGCGTAGAGCAGCTCGGTGACGGTGATCACGCTCGCCAGGGACGAGGTCTTGAGCATCGAGATTGTCTCGTTGCCGGTCGGCGGGATGATCACCCGCATGGCCTGCGGCAAGACGATCCGCCGCATGGTCAGAGTCCGGCTCATGCCGAGTGCCTGGGCGGCCTCGACCTGGCCTTGGTCAACCGACAAGATGCCGGCCCGCACTATCTCCGCCATGTATGCGCCCTCGTTGAGCCCAAGCCCGAGGATCGCAGCCGCCAGCGCCGTGATGAAAGCGTTGGCGTTGGCCTGAGCAAATGATGGCCCGAACGGGACCCCAAGCGAGATTAGCGGGTAGAGAAAGGCGAGGTTGAACCAGAACAGAAGCTGGACGAGAACGGGCGTTCCGCGGAAGAACCAGATGTATATCCAGCTCGCGCCCGCCAAGAGCGGGTTCGCCGACAATCGCATGATCGCGAGGATCACGCCCAGGACGATCCCGATCGCCATCGCCACGACAGTCAGCAGGATGGTGATGCCCAGGCCGTTCAGCACCCGACGAGACAGAAAGTACTGTCCGATAACGTTCCACTCGAACCGAGGATTCGTCGCCAGGGTGTGCACGAGCATCGCGACCAGGACGAGCACCACGGCCGCGGCCACCCATCTGCCGGGATGGCGGACCGGGACAGCCTTGATCTGCTCTGGTGGCTCAGTCCCTCCAGCTATCTCGGCCGAACGCGGTGTGGTCACGGTCTACTCCGTCCGAGCGCGCGCCCCGGCCGGATTGCGCACCGGTCAGTCAGCTTGTTGCCCCGTTGATCTGGGGGTTGGTGATCGCACCCTGCTGCACCCCCCATTTCGTCAGAATCTTCATATAGGTGCCGTTCGCCATGAGGTGCTTCACCGCGGCCAGGACCGGCTTGGCCATCCCGTTGTTCTTCGGGATGGCTATCCCGTAAGGCGCTGAGTTGTAAGGAGCGCCAGCTAGCTTGAATGTCCCATTCGACAGCTTGACCTGGTACGCGGCCACTGGTGAGTCAGCCATGGCGACACCGGCGCGGCCTGACGACAAAGCCAAGTTGACGGCGTTCTGATCGTTATAGACCTGGATTGTCACGGCTGGCTTGCCCTGCGACGTGCACTTGCTTGTCTGTGCCTGCGCGTCACTTTGCTGAGTGGTGCCCTTCTCCACAGCCACCGTCTTGCCGCACAGATCGGCCAAGGACGTGACGGCAGGCCCGCCGCTCTTGATGTAGAAAGACGTGCCCGCCACTAGGTAAGTGACGAAATCGACCGTGTTCTGCCGCTCCTTGGTGTCGGTGAAAGATGACATGCCCAGGCTGTACTTGCCTGAGGCTAGACCCGGGATAATCGTGTCGAACGTCGCGTTTTGCAACGCGACCTTGAGTCCCAGAACCTGCCCCAGGGCCTTCGCCATGTCTGCGTCCATGCCGATCACGGTGTGACCATCGGGCGCGATGAACTCGTTAGGCGCATAGGTGGCGTCCGCCGCCACCGTGACCGTTCCCTGAGCCTTGATCGATGCCGGCACCTGCGCGGCAATCGATCCGACCGCCGCCTGACTAGGCACTCCCGACGGCGAGGTCGCCGTCCCACTTGTTCCGCTACTGCCACAGGCCGCCACCAGCACACCGATCGAAATCAACGCGCCCGCGCCGAACATGGGCTTGCGGCGAATGAACTTTGTCATCGGGAAACCCCCGTGTCCCCCGTATATCCCCCGTCACACTATTGCCATCCTAAGCTTCTACTACGGCATCGGCAGTCTCAGCACCGGCACCCCCGGATCCCGATATGGGCCGGGAACGGGGCCACCGTCGGCTCGTCACGCGCGCATCGGTGCGGTCCGCCAAGCGACACTCGATCCCCTGACGTGCCTGGCTGAAGACAGCCCGAAGTACCCGAAGGCGCGGTGCCGAGCCCGCTATCCGAGCTGGGCTCAGCTCGTCGGTGCGCCGATCTCGAGTCGTCGCCCGTCCTCGCGGGTGGTGTCCCCCGCGGACGTTGGTGTCCAGCCTGCAGGCATCCTTTGGTTGACGAGCTATCCGGCCTCTTAGATGGGAGCAGTGGCACATGCGGTATATCAGGGCAGAACGCCGCGGCCGTGCCCTCTGGATCACCTTCGACCGGCCGGCGAAGCTCAACATCTTGCATCCGGAGGACCTGAACGAGCTTCGCGACGTCATCGCCGACCTCGCTTTTGGCGTGCAGGCGATTGTGTTCACCGGCGCAGGCCAGGCGGCCTTCAGCGCCGGAATGAACATCGAGGCCTTCGCCGGTCTGACACCTGCCCGAGCGCAGGCCCTGATCGGCGATCTCGCGCGGGTCATGCAGGCTATCCGGCACTCGCCCGTCGTGACTGTTGCCGCGGTCAACGGGCACTGCCTCGGGGCAGCGTTCGAGCTGGCCCTGGCGTGCGATCTTCGTGTTGTAGCTACGACTGCGTCGTTCGGTCTGCCCGAGATCAAGGTCGGCGTGCCGTCGGTTATCGATGCGGCTCTGCTGCCAGCCTTCGTCGGGCTCGGCAAGGCGCGTGAAATGATCCTCACCGGCGATATCTACAAGCTTGATCAGCTGCCGCCGGGCAGCATTGCTAACGCGGTCGCCGGGCCCGCGGAACTCGCTGCGGCAGCGGAGTCCTTGCTAGACCGTGTCGCGACACACCCGCGGACAGTGACCGCTGCGCAGCGGCGGC
>DATIOU010000192.1:0-12476 GCA_035472835.1 Streptosporangiaceae bacterium
GCGCGCGACGAAGTACTCGCCAGGGACGTGGCGGTCAAGGTTCTGAGCCCGCAATTCGCCGCAGACCCGGGCTTCCTGAGCCGGTTCGAGCGGGAGGCCAGGCACATAGCCGCAGTTAGCCACCCGCGGATCGTGACGGTGTTCGACTGCGGTGTCGACCGCGGGAACCCGTACATCGTGATGGAGCTGGTCGTCGGGCGGACGCTGCGCCAGGTCCTGGATGAGGTCGGAGGGCTGCCCATCGACCACGCGGTCAGCATCGCCGCCGCGGTGTGCGAGGCGCTGGCGGCCGCGCACTCGGCAGGCCTGGTACACCGCGACATCAAGCCCGCAAACATCGTGCTGTCGGGCAGCGACGTGAAAGTGCTCGACTTCGGCATCGCCGGGACCGAGGACGCGGCCGGGCGAACCAGGACCCAGGCGGTGCTGGGCACAGCCGCCTACCTTCCGCCCGAGCGGGCGGCCGACGGCCCGGCAGGCCCGCAGGCTGATCTCTACTCGCTTGGCTGCGTGCTGTTCGAGATGCTGACGGGCTCGCCGCCGTTCACTGGCGACTCGTCGGTCGGCGTGGCCTACCGGCATGTGCATGAGGATCCCGGCCCGCCGTCCATGCGCCGGCCCGGAGTACCCGCGCAGCTGGACCGGATCACCGCCCAGCTGCTCGCGAAGGACCCGTCGGCGCGGCCGCCTGGCGCGGCCGCAGCTCGGAACGGCCTGCTGGCGACCCTCGCCCGGGACCACTCCGCTGCGCGGGACTACACCGCTGCCCGGGATCACACCGCCGTGCTCGGGCCCGCACCCGGCACTATGCCCACGGACGCCGGCTCCCGGCTGCCGCCCAGACGGCGGCGGTCCGTCGAGACATTCCTGGCGCTGGCGCTCGCCGGGGCACTGGCGGCGCTCGCGTTTGTGCTGGTCAGCAATCGCTCCCACCCGCCGGGATCGGTAGGCACGCCCCCCGGCCCGGCCGCTACACATGGCAGCCAGCCAACGCCATCACCCTCCACCACGCAGCCCAGCACGGTGTCACCCGTTGCGGCCGCGGCCGGATCGCTGGTCACTGACCTACAGGTCGGCGTCGCCGACGGGCAGGTGACCCCGGGCGCGGCTAAGGACCTGTTCAACCAGCTGCAGCAGCTGCTCTTCAACTCGCTGGACCAGAACGGCGGTCAGAACGCGGGGCAGACCGACCAGCGGTACTCCCAGCTTGTCCAGTCGTTCGACAACCGTGAGGCCCACGGAGACATCAATGGCCCAGCAGCCGGAGTGCTCCGGCACGATCTGGATCAGCTTGGCATGGCCGTCGGCGCTCTGTAATAGTCCGGCCCGCGCTGGTTGATCGGAAGGGCTTTAGCCGGGCGCGCGGCGGAGCCGTTAAGCCTGCGACCAATCCGACCAACAACCTTGACCTGGCAAGCGTGCGCCGCCTCACCGAGGCCCTGCGCTTGCTACCGCAGCGCACTGATAGTGGCCAGCCATTGCAGCTTGTGCCCGAACACTGGTAGCCGCCAGAACGAGACCACTTCCGTGGCGGCGTCCGGGCGGTCACTCAAGTGCGACCTGTTCTGGGCATCAGCCATGTCCGGGAGAATAATCTGAATAAACGCAGTTCAGATGCCTGGGCTCGTGGTCGCGCTCATGCTGGCGGCGAGCCGGTAGGACTGGGTTCCGGTCTCGAGGATGAGGGCGCTGAAGGTGACGCGGTCGACGAGCGCGGCGACCTGGCGCGCGCGAACTGGCGCGCGCGAACTGGTGTCAATTCCAGGTGTCATAGCTCGGCGCCTTTCGATAATGGCGGCCAACCTGCACGAATATCCGACCAAGTCGGCGAGCTCTTTCTTCGGCGCAAGCGGTCACCAACGCTCTGGCACCAGGCCGTTGCAATACCGCTGACCTGCGGGTTCGTCGCGGAAGAGCTCCCACCAAGCACTTGGAAAGACCTTCGAAGCAGTCTGACATCAGTCTGAAGACTTGTTCGAATTAGTACTTGCAACCTGGGAAAGTGGAGCTATGGGGACTCGAACCCCAGACCTCTTGCATGCCATTTCGGGCCGCGGCGTCCAGATCCACCCGTGACCTTGGATGCGGCAATCCTTCGTGTCGACGGCAGCGCGTTGCTGCCCAGAGTCGTTGGTGTCAATTTGAGGTGTCAGGGGTAGCGCCCCGCGATCGCGGGCTTAACGGCCCACCCATGCATGCGAGTCTGGGAGCAGCCGATGCAACCCAGATGCTTTTGAGCCGCCGGCTTGCGGGTCGACATCCAGAGTGAGAACGACCCAACTTGCGATGACGTCGCCGCGGTAATGCGCCGAAAGCGGCTGGGACTTTATCGCGCCGCGAGGAGTGACCTGCAACATCACAAGTGTGGGCCGCAGTGGACCACATCGTCGCGGTCGCGCTAGCCTGACCTTGGCGTTTGAGGGCGCCCCCGGGTCCGCGGGAAGGACTGAGTCCACCTTCACCAGCAAACGGCAGACGTGGCCACACCGAGCCCATGATCGTCTCGCAGCCTGACGCGGACCCTGGCCGGAGAAGGAGACGAGTCATGTCAGCGCTCCCCGGCCGTCCCGATCTTGACCAGCTACGCCGCCAGGCTCGTGAGCTTCTGCGCGCCGCTGCGGCCAACGACGAACAGGCGCTAAGCCGCATCCGCATGGTGTCGCAGAAGCAAACGCTGTCCGCTGCCCAGCTGGCCATCGCCCGGGAGTACGGCTTTGCGAGCTGGCCGAGGCTGCGTGCTGAGGTCGTCCGCCGTCAGGGCGACACGGAGCCGGGCGCCGGCGCGTTGGCCGTGACCCCGTCAGTCAGCGACACGGCTCGGAAGTCCTGGCAGGAGATGCGCGAATGGTGCGCCCGCCTGTTGGAGTCGCGCACCGGCCAGGGCGTGGCCGAATGGAACGAGCAGATCGCCGCCAGTACCCCACCGAACCGCGCCGACGCGCCAGCCCTGCGGAAGTGGTTGTCCGCCGAGGGCGTCACCGGCTACGCGCAGACGCTGCTGGTGTGGGAGACCTTCGGTTACCCCGGATTCCTCGTCGCCGACGCCGAAGAACTCATCGGTAAGCAGTACGCTGACCGCCCGCAACTGCGGCCAGTCTTCGACGCGGTGCTCAGAACCCTTCCCGCACTTCCCGGGCCGGTCACCGTCCAGGCGCGCGGCACGCTGGTCTCGCTAGTCTCGCCCCGGCGCACGTTCGCCGTGCTGAAGCCGACAACGAAGTCCCGCGTCGACCTCGGCCTGCGACTCGATGCGACACAGCCGGGGGGACGGATCTTGCCAGCAATGGACCTCGGCCAGGCCACCGTCCGGATCCCGCTCGCCACCCCCGGCGAGGTGGACGACGAGGTCCAAGCCTGGCTCGTGAAGGCATACGACGAGAACACCGCGCCGCCATCCGGGAAACCGCGCCTGCCGGCCAGGCCCAAGCCCGTCCTCGGCACCATGACCGTCGTCGTCCAGGGTTCCGAACTCCCCGGCCTCACCTGCCAGCCCGAACCCGACGGCACCGTGCACCGCAACGTCCACGTCGCCCTAGCCACCACAGCCAAGGGGATCGCCGAAGGCCAGCCCTGGCTCACAGTGCCCCTTAAACCTGGGCTGGCTGTCGAACCCTTCCCCGGTGACGCCGAAGAGGCTCGCTGGGAGGTCACTGTGACGGTCCGCGGCAGCGCCGACGATGGTTACGACTTCACCGGCCCGTCGGTGGGCGGCGACCGGACCGATCGGAACCTCGGCCTGGTCTGGGGAGACGTACCCGGCGACGACACGCTCCAACTGTTCCGCGGCGCCAAGCTCCGTCTCGTCGACGTGCCGCCCGATCTCATCACCGATGCCATGCGCCCCGGCCATCGCCTCGTCGCCCGGGTCCGCCTGACCGACGAGAAGGGCAACCCGGTCTGCGCCCGCCCGCGCCCCTCGCACCTCGCCTGGTCCGCCGAGCCGACTTGATCCGCCGCGCCGACGCCCAGCGCGACGGCTTACCGAGCTCCAACTCCCTAGCCGCGTCAGCAGGTGTGGCGTGGCCCGATGTGTTCGGCGGGCCAGCCGGTCAGCGGAGCTAGTTGACGCAGTGTCGCAGCCGTTGTCTGGCTGCATTCAGGGCCGGATGCCACTGCGACAGCGATCGCCCGACGGTGTGTCGGTACACCTGGCCCGCTGACGATCGCATCCAGCCGGTGTCGTCACCAGAAGTCGTCGATGCCCGCGCCGTCGTCCCGTTCCCAGCCGTAGGCGGCCAGGTAGCCCCGGCAGTCAGGCTTGCTGCCGTCGATGTCGGTGATGTCGTAGGTGTCGGCGAGCTGACGCGCTGACACGATCGTGCCAGACCAACGGTCGGCGTCGCCTGCCGCGGCGAGTACGGCGACACCCCTGGCCACGTATGCAGGCGACTCCGAGACCCCGAATCCCGGCGCCTTGGCACAGGCATCGCGCCAGGTGGCCTCGGTGACACCGAAGTTCTCCAGCATCTTTTCCGAGCGCAGCCAGCCTGGCGTAACGCCGAGCGCCGTGACCGGCAAGTTTCAAGTTCGGCGGCGAGGCCTATCACGATCCGTTCGACGTTGGCTTTCACCAGGTCGTAGTAGAGGCCGACGTTGCGTCTGAAGGGCATGTTGGCCTGCGACGCACCGTCGGTCATCTCTACGACCAGTCCGCGCGACCCGCGTGCGGTAGCGGTGCGAAGCAGCAGGGGGATTGCCGCCCGGCATGTGATGAGGTGGGTGGGGGCGTGAACTGGACGATGCGAACGTCGTCGCCGACCGCGGTGTCGTCGTCGTACCTCCAGCCCACCTTTTGGTAGAACTGCCTCGATCGCTCGACGTCGGACACCGGGATGATGTCGACCTCGAGGTTCATGTTCATCACGATGGCCTTCTTGAGCGCTTGCTGCCACTTGCTGGTGATCTCGTCCGGCGTGGCCTCCACTGGGCGTTTCACGAGTTTGGCCGCGCCCGTAAACGCCTTGTCGAGTCCCTTCTCGATGGTTGGCTCGCCAGCCGCGATGAGCGCGGCCTGATTGACATCGAGTTCCTCAGCCGCCTCATGGAGCTCCTTGCGGAGCAGAGCCCGCCCCCGGACCACTCCGGATGACCCGGACGTGCGGGCGGTCCAACCGCCTCACCACGTGCGGCTTGCCGTTGTCCTGATTGATCACCGCCGCGTCGTACTGGCCAATCAGCTCGTCCTTTGCAGCTGTTCGATCGCGTCCAGGTCGGCTAGTGCGGCCTCGACACTCCCGTACAGCGCGGCCTAGATGACCATCGCCTTTTCTCAGCCATTTCGTCACTCTTTGCGGAAGAAGTTCGGCAGCGCCGTATTCGCGCGGTCGGTGCGCCTCCAGGCGATGACCAGCAGAACACGCTCGACGACAACGAGTTTCATGTCTGATTAGGCCGGGCGGCCGCCTACTGGTCCTGGCCAGCGGTAGCACCTGATCCGCCCTGCTATGCGCGATAGCAGGGGCAGTTCGATCTTGGGCAACTCGGCCTATCGCACCTAATTCCTACCCCGGTAATCCCTACCCCGGAGGGTGCGCTGACACTCCCCAGGCGACCGGCAAGAAGAGCCGCACCACGCTCCTGGCCCGAGGCCCGAATGCGCGTCCAGTGCACGCTCGCGGAGCTTGCTTTCGACGGCCGCGCTGGTGTCAGGCGACCTGTGGGTACAGGGCGGCGACTCCGGCGGAGAGCCCGGCGCGGACTCGCTTGCTCGTCTCGTCGGCGATGATCTCGGCGTCGCCGGCCTCGACGCCGTCGATGGCCAGCTTGGCGACGGCGGCCGGGTCGGACTTGGGGACGTCGAGGTTTCGGGTCATGTCGGTGTCCATGTAGCCGACGTGCAGGGCGGTCACCCGGGTGCCCTGCGGCGCTAGCTCCAGGCGGAGGGCGTTGGTCAGCGACCACTCCGCCGACTTGGCGGCGCAGTAAGCGCCAGACTGGGGGATGCTCAGCCAGGACAGCCCCGACAGGATGTTCAGCACCGCGCTGGTGCCCTGCGCGGCCAGTTGCGGGGCGAAGGCCCGGGTCACCGCGAGGGTGCCGAAGAAGATGGTGTCCATATCCAGCCGGATGGCGGCCAGGTCCCCGGTCAGCAGCGAGGATCTCGTTTGCGAGCCAGCGTTGTTGACGAGGATCGCCACCCCGCTCGCCGACTGCGCCGCGGCAGCGACCGAGGCTGCGTCGGTGATGTCCAGCGCAAAGGGGGTGACGTCCGCTAGGTCCACCGTCTCTGGGTCACGTGCTGCGGCATAGACGCGGGCGCCGCGGTCGCGAAGCTGCGTGGCCAGCTGTCGTCCCAGTCCGCGGTTGGCCCCGGTCACGAGCGCCGTCTTGCCCCTGATGTCCATGACGTTTCTTCCTCTCACTACCTTTCGCAGCGCGGGACCCGCAGTTTTCGGTCCAGCGCTGCTGGCCGGTTCAGCCGCTTCCGGAGAACCCGGTCGCCCGGGCAGCGTTGCCCGGTCGCTGCACCCTGGGACACCCTCGGCGAGCCCAGAAGTGGTCACGTCGGCACAGCCGCTCCGGTCGAGAGGCTCTGAGCAGGATCCCCCGTCGAAACCGGCGCGCTAGTGAGCTACATGAGGAGCAGCCGTGGGATGACGGGCAACCGGCTCTCGGCCATCACCTCCGGCTCCCTACTGTCACGCTACGCCGCCGCCCGAGTTCCGAAGTTCTGGGTCCCAAGCCACCGCGGAGCCGACGGCATATGGTCAAGGCGGATCCGGCAGAGGCTAGTCAGAGCACCACCGAGTGTGAAGACGGCTGAGCAACACGGGCTAACTCGCTGCTCAGAAACGAACTGGTGTCATTTCCAGGTGTCATGGTCTAGTGCCATTCGATAATGGCGGCCAACCTGCACGAATAGCCAACCAGATCGACGAGCTCTTGCTTCAACGCAAGCGGTCACCAACGCTCTGGCATCGGGCCGCTGCCAGACCTCTGACCTGCGGCTTCGTCGCGGAAGAACTCTCAGCAAGCACGCGGAAAGGCAGGCGGAATAGCTTGCCACAAGTTTGAATACTTGTTCGAATTAGTACCTGCAGACTGGGAAAGTGGAGCTACGGGGATTCGAACCCCGGACCTCTTGCATGCCATGCAAGCGCTCTACCAACTGAGCTATAGCCCCGCGGGCGCTGGCCTTCCGGCCGGAGCGCCACGCCAGTGTACAAGAAACTGGCCTCTAGGCGTTGCCGGCGTCTCCGCCGGCGTACGGGTCCGGATGGATGCCGACATTGTGCTGCAGGAGCCGCCACCGGGACCGGCGCCGGGACAGCACCGACCAGTGACAGTTCTCGAACGGTCCGAGTATTCGCGGCTCCGACGGAATCTCGAGCAGCCGCGCGACCGCCATGCCGAGCGCCGCCCCGTGGGATACCACTACTGTCGTCGAACCGCCGGGCGCGCTGGCCGCGATCCGCTCCAGCGCCGCCGACGCGCGATCACTCACGGCCTGGGCGGGCTCACCGTCCGGCGGCGACCAGGTCGCCCGCTCGACCGGGAACCGCGCCCGGATCTCCGCCTCGGTCAGGCCCTCCCACGAGCCACCGGAACGCTCCCGCAGGTCCTTTTCCAGCTGCACCGGCAGTCCGGTCAGCCGAGCCAGTGCCTCGGCCGTAGCCGAGGCCCGGCTCAGATCGGAGGAGAAAATCGCTGACGGCCGCATAGCAGCCAGGTACGGCGCCGCCTCGGCAGCCTGGCGGAGGCCAACCTCGTTCAGCGGCACGTCGCTCTGTCCCTGGAACCGGTGCTCCAGGTTGTAGGTGGTCTGGCCGTGCCGCCACACGACGAGCGTGACGACGTCGTAGTCCGAGCCGCCGGGCCAGATGCTGGGTGCGACGGCCTCTTCAGCTGCGGTCAAGCTAACCCCGACCGCCAGGGCCAACGCCGCCTGCGCCGGCAGCACCCGCGGCGCCGACCGGTTCGGGCAGGGCGATCAGCGGGCAGTCCTTCCACAACCGCTCTAGCGAGTAATAGACCCGCTCCTCGGCGTGCTGGACATGGATAACGATGTCGATGTAGTCGAGCAGCACCCAGCGCGCTTCCCGCTCCCCCTCACGCCGAGCAGGCCGCGCCCCGGCCTTCCGGAGCCGCTCCTCGATGGCGTCGACGATCGCCCGTACCTGGCGGTCGTTAGAGGCAGAGCAGAGCAGGAAGGCGTCAGTGATCACAAGCTGCTCACTGACGTCGTAGGCGATGATGTCGGAGGCGAGCTTGTCAGCCGCGGCTGCGGCCGCGATCTCCACGAGCTCGACGGCGCTGTTGGTGGCAGTCACGTGTGCTGGCAATCCTCCTCGGCTAGCCCGTCCGTCAGGCTAACAACCAGGGTAGCCGCCAGCTCCGACAGCGCGTGTGAGCGCGACGCGATAAATGTTCCGCTTTAACCCCTTAAAACGGGGAACGGGGCTGCCAAGAATCTCCGCTTGCCAGCCCGCGAAGCCGCTAGCGTCAGTCAGCCCGGCGCCCGGCCAGCCAGCACGACACGGTCCAGGACGCCACCGCCAGCGCAAAAGCCGCCAGCAGCGGCACCCCGGCTGGCCAGGCCGCGGACTGAATCGCCGCGCCGTTGCCGCGGAGGGCCGCGCTCGCGGGTGAGATATCCGACACCAGCGCGACCACCACAGCCGCCATGGTGCTGAGCACCGCAGCTGCCGGGTGCCGGATAAGCGGCCGGTTGAACAGCGTCCCGACGGCGGCACCAACCAGCGCGCAGACGAGGGCCTTGCCGAGGCCAGCAACAGTCGGCGCGAGCAGCGCTGCGTCGCGTCCCATCGTCACCAGCTAATAGACCACGCCGGCCAGCCCCAGCCCTGCCCCGCCGGCGACCGCCGTGATGAGCGTCGCCAGCTGCGCCCGCCGTGGTCCACGGGCGGCAGCCACGCATGCGCGAGCGGCGGCGGGCTCCGCGGTCAGCATCGACCTCGTGAGCAGCGCGACCACGGGAACCAGCAGGGCCGCGCTCCAGTCAAATCCGGAGGCCAGCGCCTGCGCACGCAGAGCCGCCGCGGCAGCTGGCCGGCCATCCGGCCGGGATCGTGGTCGACGAAGACGACAGTGGCACCATCGGACAACCGGTCCCGAACGGCCGCGTCGAGCGTCGACCGTGCGCCCCAGGTCCAGGCCGGTCCACGCCTCATCAAGGACGAGCTGGAGAACCGGGCCGAATCCCGCGGCAGCCGGGGGCGGGGCCGCGAACGCCTGGGCTACCGCCACCTTCTGGCACATCCCCTTGGACAGCGTCCGAAGCGGCGAACCCGCGAACTCCGTCGCCCCAAGGCGCTCGAGCCACTGGTCCACGGCAGGTGGCACCGCCGCGCCGACCAGGCTATGGATCCGGCTCATGTGCATCAGGTAGTGCCGCGCGGAGAACGCCAGACCGCCCGGGAAGCGCTCCGGCACGTAACCGGCTCGCGGGCGTCCCGTCACCCGGCCGGCGGACGGCGCCGTCACGCCTGCCATGACGCGCAGCAAGGGTCGACTTGCCGCTGCCGTTGGGCCCCTCGAGCCGGATGAGCCGGCCGGCGGCAACGTCGCGGCTGACGTCGCGGGCGATCCACGGCTGCCGGAGCCCGCACCGCTTGCCCACCGACTCCAGCCGCATGGCCGCAGCTTAACCGTGGTCGGGATCAAGGACATTGGCGAATCGGCAGGCGTACTGTCTGTCCCCTGGAAATGGGGGCAAAAGGAGCGGTCGTGAGGTATTCAATGGGAGTTATTGCGGGAGCGCTGGTCGTGCTCGGTGCGGCGTGCGGCAGTAATACACCGAGCGGCAGCAACACACCTAAGAACAGCTCTGCACTTCCGCCGCTCGTTCAGGATGCTGCCAGGAAGTTGTCGTGGAGGTAACAGGCGCAGGTCAGTCGCGGTAGAGCCGCCGCTTCGAGATGTATTGCACGATGCCGTCGGGCACGAGGTACCAGATTGGCTGGCCAGCGCGGACGCGCTCGCGGCACTCGGTGGAGGAAATCGCCAGCGCTGGGATCTCAACGAGGCTGATCCGGTCCGTCGGCAGGTTGGCGATCGTCAGTCGATGGCCAGGCCGGGTGCAGCCGACGAACTGCGCCATCCTGAACAGTTCGTCGGCATCGCGCCAGGAGATCATCTTGGCGAGCGCGTCCGCGCCGGTGATGAAGTAGAACTCGGCGTCCGGTCCCCGCTGTGCGCGCAAGTCGCGCAGCGTATCGATCGTGTACGTCTCCCCCGGCCTGTCGATGTCGACGCGGCTGACCGAGAAGCGCGGGTTCGAGGCGGTCGCGATGACCGTCATCAGGTAACGGTCTTCGGGCGGCGAGACCTTGCGGCCGTTCTTCTGCCAGGGCTGGCCCGTCGGCACGAAGATGACCTCGTCAAGGCTGAAGTAATGCCCGACCTCGCTAGCGGCCACGAGGTGGCCGTGGTGAATCGGGTCGAACGTGCCGCCCATGACGCCGATCCGCTGCTTGGGCTGCCCGGCTTCGGTCATGGCAGTGACACTAGACGCCCGTTATCAGACGGGATACGTGATCCCCGTCAGTTGCTCTGACTCGACCCACAGGCGCCGCTGATCTTCGCGTTTCTGCGAGCGGGAACTCGACGCTACGACCACTGGAAACCCGGTGAGCTGCATGAAGCCGTCGGGGCCGTAGTACGTGCCGCCGATGGCGTCCGGGTCTGTCGCCGCGCGCAGCGTCGGCAGCGCGCCCATCTTGGCGTCCTGGACCAACCAGGAGTTGAGGGTCGCGAACCGCGCGCTCAAGGCCGCGTTGGAGAGCGGTGACATATGCCTGGTCAATTCCGTGCGCGCCGTACCGGGATGTGCGGCCAGCGCGATGGTGTGTGCCTTCGCAACTGCGAGGCGCCGCTGAAGCTCGTAGGTAAACAGCAAGTTGGCTAGCTTGGACCGCCCGTACGCGAGATACCTGTTGTAGTGCCGGGCCGACTGGAGATCCGCGAAGTTCATCCGGCCGCTTCGGTGGCCGTTGCTGCTCAAGGTGACGACGCGGGAGCCATGACCGGCGAGCAGGGACTTCATCAGCAACCCCGTCAGCGCGAAGTGGCCGATGTGGTTGGTGCCGAACTGCAGCTCGTAGCCGTCCTTGGTGAGCCCCCGGGGCGTGAACATCACGCCGGCGTTGTTGATCAGCAAGTCCAGCCGCGGGAACCGCGCTGTGAGGTCGGCCGCGGCCGCGCGGATCGACTCTAGCGACCCCAGGTCCAGCTCAGCCGTCTGCACATTCGCATCCGCCTGCTGGCGGATCTCCTCCGCGGCCGCGTCCGTCCGGCCCGGGTCGCGCCCGGCCAGCACCACGGTCGCCCCGTGCGTCGCCAGCACCTTGGCGGTTTCCAGCCCGAGACCGGAGCTGGCGCCCGTCACCACCGCGACGCGGCCGTTCTGGTCGCCGACGTCCCGCGCCGTCCAGTGACCGTGACCGGCGCCGCCGCGCTGCGTCATCTTGCCATCCTCTCGGAACACAGCCTCTCTGATCCCTTGCTCTTCTTCCCCAACAGCGGGTATATACCTGCGATGACCGATTACTCGGCAAACTACGCCACGGCGACAAGGGATCAGAGCCGGGCCCTGTTCAGCCACGTGATGTGGCTGGTCGCGGCCGCGACCGGGTTCTTCGCGCTCGGTACCTTCGCCGGGCGCGACCTATCGCCCGGGTGGTCCATTGCCTGGTTCCTCGCCGGATTCGGCTCCCTCATCGCGATGAACTTCACCCGCAGGTCCTCGGGCGGCGCCAGCGTAGTGCTGCTTATGTGCGTCGGCCTGTTCCTCGGCCTGGCCATGGGCCCGGCCGTGGTGCATTACACGACGACGAGCCCGAAGGCCGTCTGGCAAGCAGCGGGCGCGACCGCGCTGTTCATCGTCGGTCTCGGCAGCTACGGATACGCGACGCGGCGAGACCTGTCAGCCATCGGCCGGATCTCGTTCTTCGCCCTTATCGGCCTCATCGTCTTCGGCATCATCCTGATCTTCGTCCGCCTGCCCCACGGCGACGTGATCTACGCCGTCATCGGCCTCGTGGTGTTCGCCGGGCTGACGGCCTACGACTTCCAGCGATTGCGCAGAGCGACCGACATGGCGTCGGCGCCGCTCATCGCGGCCTCGATCTTCCTGGACGCGCTGAACGTGTTCCTGTTCTTCCTACGCATTTTCAGCGGTGGCCGCGATTAGCCCGGCCGCGATTAAGGCCGCTTGACCCAGCCGTCAGATGCCAGGGAGCGGCGGCTCGCCTTGTCGCCAACGAGTTACGCGGACAGCCTTGCCGACCTCGGTGCGCGGCACCGAGCCCGGCGGCATCAGCCGCACGGCGACCGAGAGGCCTAGCCCGTCTTTGAGCCTGGACTCGATCGCGCTGACATCGGGCTGCGGACCAGACCACCCCGTTCCCATCTCGCAGACGGCAATGAGACGGTGCTGGGCCGAACGCTCGTCAACCACCAGCAGGTAGTCGGGCGCGAGTGCGTCCTGCCCCAGCAGGACGCGCTCGATCTCGCTC
>DATIOU010000193.1:0-1758 GCA_035472835.1 Streptosporangiaceae bacterium
CGAACATGGCTACGATCGCGTCCTCGGCGGGCGAGCCGGCGGCCGGCGGCGGCTGGTGGCCGGCGGCCGGCTGCTGCCGGCGCTGCAGGCTGGCGCGGGCTCGTTTGAGGGCGCTGGTGACCGATCCGGTGCTGACCTCCAGCATGGCGGCGACCTCGCTGGCGCGGAATCCCAGGACGTCGCGCAAGATCAGGACGGCGAGCTGGCGTGGCGGCAGCAGCTGAAGGGCGGTCACGAAGGCCAGCGAGATGGCTTCGGTCTGCTCGTAGCGGGCCTCCGGCCCGAGCGGCCGGTCGACGGCGCCTTCGAGGAGGGCGTCAGGAAACGGCTGCAGCCAGACGGCCTCGTCGCGCGGGGTCGGCACGGGCGGTTCGAACTGCGACATGTCCCGCTGCCTGGCCGGGCGCCGGCTCGCGGCGCGGCGCGCGTTCAGGCACCGGCTGGTGGCGATCTTGTACAGCCAGGTGCGCAGCGACGCGCGTTCCTCAGCGAACCCGCCGATGCCCTGCCAGGCGGCCAGCATCGTCTCCTGGACGGCGTCCTCGGCGTCGGCGAAGGAGCCCAGCATCCGGTAGCAGTGCACCTGCAGCTCCCGCCGGTGGGACTCGGCCAGCTCCCGGAACGCCTCGCCATCCCCGGCCCGCGCCCGTGCCAGCAGATCGCCTGCCACCATCGGTGCTCCTTCCTTCCACACCCGCGTGGCGCTTCCACCCGGTATATACACCGCCCGGGGGGCCAACTGGGCGGCCCGCGGCCGCCCAGCTTCCCGGCGCCGCGGTGTATGCATCACCGACCGCCCGGACGATCCGCCCACCCGATCGCGCCGCGGCACCTGGGAACGACCCTGGAAGGTTGACGATGAAACCGTCCGCACCGGCCGGGCGTGTGCCGCCCGCCGTTCTCGATCGCCGCCGCCGTGGGCGCCGATGAACGCGCGAGTCTCAGGCATGCACGGGAAAGCAGCCAACCGCAGCAAGCAAGTGAGCAGGACGCTCGCTCGTGTGTTCGCCGGCTGGCGGACGGGCCTGCCGGGGCCTGTCATCGTTCTTCAGGCTGGGACCGCGGTCAACTACTTCGGCACTGGACTGGTCCTTCCCTTCGAGATCATCTACCTGCACCAGGCCCGCGGCTTCCCGACGGCGACTGCGGGGCTGGTGCTGGCGGCGGTCATGGGCACGGCGGCGGTCGTAACGCCCCTTTCGGGTGCGCTGCTCGATCGTTTCCGTGCGAAGCCGATCCTGATCACCGGCAATCTCGCGAGCGCACTGGGCTACGCGGGCTTCGCATTCGTCGACCGTCCCTGGCAAGCCTTCGCCTGCTCGGCCGTCGGCGGCGCCGGGTTCGGAGTCGCGAACACCGCGAACCAGGTTCTGAGCCTGACCCTGGTCTCTGCGGAGCAGCGCGCCTCCTCGATCGCGCTCCGCCGAGTCGCAGGCAACTTCGGTCTCGGCAGCGGCGCGACGGTTGCGGGCTTCATCGTCGCTTCCGCCAATGACCTCCGCGCGTTCCAGGCGCTCTACCTCTTCGACGGCCTCACCTTCGCTGTGTTCGCGCTGGTTGTGCTCGTAGGGATCCCGAATCCTCGCCTTGCGAATACTGCGTCGGCGAACGGCAGGGGAACAGGCTTCCGGGCAGTTGCTCACAATCGGCTCTTCCTCATCCTGATCGCCGCCAACATCGTGCTCGTGATGACCGGCGGCGCGCTCTTTTCCAACATCCTCGCGCCGTTTGCGAAGGCGCACACGCCTGTCGGGCCGG
>DATIOU010000194.1:0-2747 GCA_035472835.1 Streptosporangiaceae bacterium
ATGCGCGCGGCCGTACTGCACCTGGCATTCGCCGGGCTGGGCGCACGCGAGGCCGAGAGCGACGCCTTCACCGACAACCACGCGTCCAACAAGGTGTCCCGAGCGCTGGGCTACGAGCCGAACGGCACTACTTGGGACACCCGCCGCGGCGAGGCCGCGCTGATCCAGCGTTGGCGGCTGACCCGAGACGCCTGGCACCGAGTCCGACGCGATGACATCGAGCTTTTTGGCGTTCAGGAGTGCCTGCCCGCGCTGGGTCTCGTCTGACGGCTGGCGGTGTAACGCGGCGGCTCCTAGATCGGCCGACGTGAGAATGCCGGACTGTGCTGTGTGACCGGGCGCGGTGGCGCGGAGCGCCGCCGTCCCGTAGGGGTTAGCACAGGCGCTTGCCGGAACGGCGCAGCATTGCGCCGACGCCATTTACTTCGAGCGCGGCGGCCCATGCAAGACAGTACGAGTCATCGCCGCTGCCCTGGATGGTGGCGCGGCGAGATCACCCTCGGACGCAATGCGGCCGCGCCCCCAGCTGTCCGGGCCGACCAGGGCCACGGTGCAGGACGCGCTGAACGAACCCTTCGGAAGGACATCGACAGTCGGCTGGCGAAAGACGCGCCGGCGAACTACACGGTGCGGCGGTGCTGCGAGGACTGGCCCACTGATGGGCTGCCGGGCGGGACCCGAAGACCTGGCGAAGAACCGGTTCGTGCTGGAGCCGGTGCTAACGGTGATCGGCCCTGTTTCGACTGCGGGACTTGGACGTCACCGATGTCGACAAAGCGCTCGCGCGATGGCGGCGACGCGGACCGGCTCGACGTTGGCGATTGCGCACTTGGTCGTTGACCCAGGCGATCACCCGCGCGCAGGCCGAGAACTTAGACGCTGCGGGACGTGTCGGCGCTGCCGGGCACGCCCTTGTGGACGGGAGGGTGGCCGAGCCGCAGCATGACTCTTGGGCAGTCGAGCGTGGTGACAGTCGGGGCGAACGCGGCCGACCCGCGGAAACTTGCCTACATCGTTGCGAGCCGCGCCAGGTCATCGCGGGTCCAAGGATCGTCGGCACCGACCGCTCTGGCTTTCGAAGGTTGGACAGCTTGCGCACCGCGAACGTACGCTGCCCCCATTCCGCCGCCCACTCGCACTGCGGAAGAACTTACCCGTCGACCGCCCGAGTCGGGCAGGTGAGAAGTGGCTGAGCTCAGGGATGCGGAGATCACGATCGTCGGTGGCGGCGCTGTTGGATGCGCCGTCGCTTACGTTCTTGCCCGGGAGGGTTACCCGGACATCCAGGTTGTGGAATGCGGCGAGCTGGCCGGTGCTACATCGAGCCAGGCGGCCGGGCTGGTCGGACAGGTCCGAACCAGCACGGAGCGTACCCGGCTCGCCATGGCGTCGGTGGCCACATATTCGAGGATCCAGCAGGAGACGGGACATACGGCCGACTGGCGGCAGACCGGCAGCATCCGCATCGCCATGACCGAGGCGCGCGTCGACGAATTCCGCGCGATGGCTGGAATCGCCGATTCGGTCGGGCTGCACGTCGAATTCCTCACCCCCGCGCGGCTCAGTGAGCTCTTCCCAGTGCTCGACGCCGCGCACGTCAAGGCCGCGCTCTGGTGCCCCACCGACGGCTACCTGCAGCCCCACAGCCTGGTCATGGCGTACGCGGGAGCCGCGCGCGATCGGGGGGTCACGTTCGCGACGCACACCACGGTGACGCACATCAACGTGGCCCGCGGCTCAATCAGTGCCGTCCGGACCGACAGAGGCGAGGCCCGGACCGACATCGTGATCAACGCGGCGGGACCCTGGGCTTGTACCGTGGCATCGCTCGCTGGCGTCGAACTTCCGATTGTGCCGGTGCGGCACGAGTACTTCGTCACGATGCCCGTAGCTGGATGGCATGGTGATTTGCCCGTGCTCCGCATTCCCGACATCCGTATTTACGCGCGTGCGGAGGCACGTGGCATCTTGTGCGGAGGATGGGAAGCCGAGAGCCTGAGCCTCGACCCGCGGGAGGTAGCGCTGGGCCAGCAGCTGGCGGTCCGCCCCGACTGGGATGTCCTCTTCGGGTTTGCCCGGGACTTCGCCCAGTTCGTTCCAGCAGTCACATCCACCGGAATCCGCGAAGTATTCCGCGGGTTCCCCGGGTTCTCGCCCGACGGGCGCTTCATCGTCGGCCCGGTCCCGGGCATACCCGGCCTGGTGATGGCGGCCGCCTGCAATGCGCATGGCGTGTCCGGATCCGCTGGGCTTGCCGAGCATGTGCTGGAGAGCCTTCGCCCTGACCCCCCGCCTTACGTGCGCTCGCTCAGCCCGGCCCGATTCATGCCGCGGACCTGGGCATGGGAGTCCGCCCGGCAGAAATCGGAACGGGTGTACCAGAACTATTACGAGCTGGCAGCCTCTTGATGACTTCATCGCTACTCGCGATGTCGCATTCGCACTCTGGTTTACCGGCATGGCACAGACCGAACCCGCCTTCGGCGCCGACCTCGACCAGGTGTTTCGCAACACTGGCGAATCGCTGGACGCCCTGCTCGGAGAATGAAGCCGCGCCAACGTTCCCGGCGCAACAGACCGCTCGCCTATGGCCATCCCCGCGCCGCGGCCAATAAGGACGCAGCTTTGCCAGGCGCGGACGGCTTCGGCCTTGATGCCGAGCGAGCGCGGATGGGACCGCCGTCTCGAACGTGGCTGCCAAACGGAACGGAGTGCCGGTCAGCTGGCTCAGCACGTGACGTGCAGGA
>DATIOU010000195.1:0-9094 GCA_035472835.1 Streptosporangiaceae bacterium
TGGTGGCGGGCCTGGTCCCGGTCGTGGCCGGCATGGCGTGGCTCAGCCAGCTCTCGCCCGGCTCGACGTACCTGTCCGGCGTGCTCGGCCCGATGCTGCTGTTCGGGGCCGGCATGGGCATCGTCTTCGTGCCGCTCACCATGGCGTCGCTGGTTGGCATTCCGCCGCAGGAGTCCGGCGCGGGCGCCAGCATGGTGAACGTCATGCAGCAGGTCGGCGGCGCCCTTGGCCTGGCAATCCTCGTCACCGTCTATGGCACGGCCAGCCGGGCTGCGGCCCGGCACCCGGTGCTCGGCGCGAGCCTGGCGGGTCAGGTCCAGCACATCCGGGTGCATGGAATGGCAGCGTCCTTCACCACAGCGGCCATCTTCGACGCGATCGCACTCATAGTGATCGCGGTTGCGGTCCGGATGCGGTCGGCCGCCGCCCCGGCAACTCAGCAGGAGCCCGCCACCGCCGACGTCCTCACCACGCAAGAGCTTGAGGCCGAGTTCCTGGAGTCCGAGGTCATCTAGGCCCGGGACGCCATCACCCGCGGACCAGGCCCCGACCCGGGCGGGCTGCCGCCGCCACCGGTGGCGGCCCGCCCGGGATTACCCGTGATGTACGTATAGCTGCCAATCAGTACTCGCAGGACTAAGATCACGGGCGGGAGCAGCGAGGCAAGTGGGAGGCACCATGACCGGTGAGACATCGCTGTATCCCGAACATGCATCTCCAGGTCGCCCGGCTGCCAGCTGGACCGCCAGCGACCTGGTCATCGGGACCAGCGCGATTGTGCTGTTGGTCGCGCTGTTCATGCCCTGGTTCAGCGGCACCGTGCAGACCGCTAGCAATGGGGCCACGCAAGTCGTCGCCAGCGCTGACGGCCCCCGCGCGCACGGCTACGTCTGGTTTGTATTCGCGCTGGCGATCATCGTGCTCATCGTGCTGGTGGCCCGTGACCGAATCGGCAGCGTGCCAGGCAACCTGCCGAGCCAGGACCAGATGCTGATGGTCGCGACCGGCCTCGGGCTGCTGCTGACGATCCTCGGGGCAGTTATCAAGCCGTCGGCCACCTTCGGCATCGTCACTCCGATCGGCGCGCCGCAGTCCAACCTCTCGATCGGGTTCAGCTACGGCGGCTTCATCGCGCTGGCGGCGGCGGCCGTCGCCTTCCTCGCGGCGTTCGGGACCGCTAGCCGGGACTCGGCCCGTCTCGGCCTGCCTGCCATGCGGCGCCGCCCCAGCACTTCCTAGCCCGGGGGGGGCGATAGCCGGGATAGCGACGGCTGACGAGCCGGGCCTGGCCAACTCCGGCCGCGAAATACGATGGGAAGGTCAACACCCGGCCACAAGGATGTGCCTTCCATGCCCGACTTCTCCTACACCGACATGCTGCCGACGGGCGCCGACGACACCGAGTACCGGCTGCTCCGGGCCGACGGCGTCAGCGTGCAACGAGCGTTCGGGCGGGAGTTCCTCCAGGTCGAGCCCGAGGTCCTGACCGAGCTCACGAGCGCAGCCATGCGCGACATCGCGCACCTGCTCCGGCCCGCCCATCTCGCCCAGCTGCGCGCGATACTCGACGACTCCGAAGCGTCGCCGAACGACAAGTTCGTCGCCGGCGATCTGCTCAAGAACGCGTGCATCGCGGCCGGCGGCGTCCTGCCGATGTGCCAGGACACCGGCACCGCGATCGTGATGGGCAAGCGCGGCCAGCAGGTGCTCACCGATGGCCGGGACGAGGAGCACATCGCGCGCGGCGTTTATGCCGCGTACACCAAGCTGAACCTGCGCTACTCCCAGCTCGCGCCGCTCACGATGTGGGAGGAGCGCAATACCGGAAGTAACCTGCCTGCTCAGATCGAGCTGTATGCCACCGACGGCCCTGAGTACAAGTTCCTGTTCATGGCCAAAGGCGGCGGCTCGGCCAACAAGTCTTACCTCTATCAAGAAACCAAGGCCGTGCTGAGTCCGGCCCGCATGGCCACGTTCCTTGAAGAGAAGATCCGGTCGCTCGGCACCGCCGCCTGTCCGCCTTACCACCTCGCGATCGTGGTCGGCGGCACGAGCGCCGAGTACGCGCTCAAGACCGCGAAGTACGCGTCCGCCAAGTACCTCGACGCCCTGCTGACGACCGGCTCGATGGACGCGCATGGCTTCCGCGACCTCGAGCTCGAGCAGCAGGTACTCGAGATCACCCGCAAGGCCGGCATCGGCGCGCAGTTCGGCGGCAAGTACTTCTGCCACGACGTTCGCGTCATCCGGCTGCCGCGCCACGGCGCCTCGTGCCCCGTCGCGATCGCCGTCTCCTGTTCCGCGGACCGGCAGGCAAGGGCAAAGATTTCCGGGAACGGGGTCTTCCTGGAGCGACTCGAAACCGACCCGGCGCGGTATCTGCCTGACACCGCCGAAACCGAGCTGGACGGCGATGTCGTGCGCGTCGACCTCGGCCGGCCGATGAGCGAGATCCGGGCCGAGCTCTCCCGGTACCCGGTCAAGACCCGGCTGGCCCTGACCGGGCCGATGGTCGTGGCCCGCGACATCGCACACGCCAAGATCAACGAGCTGCTGGACGCCGGCCAGCCGATGCCCGGCTACCTGCGCGATCACGCCGTCTACTACGCCGGTCCGGCCAAGACGCCCGCGGGCTACGCGTCCGGGTCGTTCGGTCCGACAACGGCCGGGCGGATGGACTCGTACGTGGACAGGTTCCAGGCGGCGGGCGGATCGCTCGTCATGCTCGCCAAGGGCAACAGGTCAGCCGCCGTCACCGCGGCCTGCAAGCAGCACGGCGGCTTCTATCTCGGCTCGATCGGCGGCGCGGCCGCCAAGCTGGCTCAGGACTGCATTACCAAGGTCGAGGTCCTGGAGTACCCGGAACTGGGGATGGAAGCGGTCTGGCAAATCGAGGTGCGCGATTTCCCGGCCTTCATCGTGGTAGATGACAAGGGCAACGACTTCTTTAAAGACGTCACCGCGCCGGAAGGTCCGCTGCTGACGATCGGCTCGGGACCGAGCTGAGCGGGAGGCTGTCATGGCCAACGTTCCCGTGGGCTTCCGAATCGAGCACGACTCGATGGGGGAGGTCGCGGTGCCTGCCGACGCGCTGTGGGGCGCCCAGACGCAGCGTGCCGTGCAGAACTTCGAGATTTCCGGCGAGCCGCTGTCTCGGGAGATGATCGCTGCGCTCGCCGCGATTAAGGGCGCTGCCGCCGTCGTGAACGCCGACCTCGCCGTGCTGCCCGCGGACGTTGCGCGGGCGATCTACGACGCGGCCGCCGAGGTCGCGCGCGGTCGCTACGACGACAATTTCCCGGTCGACGTGTTCCAGACCGGCTCCGGGACCTCGTCGAACATGAACGCCAACGAGGTCATCGCGACGCTGGCCAGCCGCGCGCTGGGGCGGCCGGTCCACCCGAACGATGAGGTCAACGCGTCACAGTCGTCCAACGACGTGTTCCCTTCCGCCATTCATCTAGCGGCGACGCGGCTAGTCGTCACGTCGCTGCTTCCCGCGCTCACGCACCTCGCCGACGTCCTGGACGCGAAGTCAGCCGAGTTTGCCGACGTTGTCAAGAGCGGCCGGACGCACCTGATGGATGCGACGCCAGTAACGCTTGGCCAGGAGTTCGGCGGCTACGCCGCCGCGGTCAGGCACGGCGCCGAGCGGGCGCGCGCCGTCCTCCCCGATGCCGGGGAGCTGCCGCTCGGCGGGACTGCAGTCGGTACCGGCCTGAACGCGCCACCGGACTTTGCCCGGCGCGTCATCGGCAAGCTCGCGGCAGATATGGACCTGCCGTTGACCGAAGCGCCTGACCACTTCGAGGCCGCCGGCTCGCGCGATGGTCTGGTTGCCGTTAGCGGAGTCGCCAAGACGATCGCGGTCAGCCTGTACAAGATCTGCAACGACCTGCGCCTGATGGGATCGGGACCGCGGACCGGGCTGGCCGAGATCCGGATCCCGGATCTCCAGCCCGGGAGCTCGATCATGCCTGGCAAGGTCAACCCGGTCATCTGTGAGGCGGTCTGCCAGGTCTGCACGCAAGTCATCGGCAATGACGCGACGGTGGCGTTCGGCGGCGCGGCGGGCAATTTCGAACTCAACGTGATGATGCCCGTCATCGGCCGCGCATTGCTGTCCTCGCTCCGGCTGCTGGCGTCGGGCGCGACGGCGCTTGCTGACAAGTGCGTGGCTGGCATCACCGCGGACGTGACCCGGCTGCGTCGCAACGCCGAGTCGTCGCCCGCCATCGTCACCGCCTTGAACCCGTACATCGGTTACGAAGCGGCGGCCGCGGTCGCGCACGAAGCCCTGGAGACCGGCGCGACGATCAGAGACGTCGTCGTGGCGCGCGGATATGTCGCCAGCGGGAAGATCAGCCAGGACCAGCTTGACGCAGCCTTGGACGTCGCAGCCATGGCTAGGCCGCACGGGCGACCGGCGAAGTAGCGGATCGGGCCCGCGGGAACGCGACCGCCGCGACGTCAAACTCTCATCGTGCTCACAGGACACTTCAAGTGTGCTGTAGATAGGGTCCGGGCATGCAAGCAGGCATCGCCGGTGGCCGGCTGATCGCAGACCGCTATCGACTCGGCGGACCCATTGGCCGAGGGGCCATGGGCATTGTCTGGCATGGCCGCGACGAGCTGCTTGCTCGGGATGTCGCGGTCAAGGAAGTACAGATCTCCGGCCAAGCCATGCCCGCCGACGCGGAAGCCAGCTATCAGCGCACGCTGCGCGAGGCCCGAGCTGCGGCGAGGATTAGTCATCCCAGCGCGGTGACGGTGTTCGACGTCGTGGAAGAGAACGGCAGTCCCTGGATCGTCATGGAGCTCGTCGACGGTCGCGCACTGGACCGGATGATCGCCGAAGACGGTCCGCTGGCCCCGCGAGAGGCGGCCGAGCTCGGGCGCAGCCTGCTCGGCGCCCTGACCGCGGGGCATTCGGCCGGAGTGCTGCACCGCGACGTCAAGCCGGGCAACGTCCTCATCGCTAGCGACGGCCGGGCGGTGCTGACCGACTTCGGAATCGCGACCCTCGCCGCGGATGCGAGTCAGACACAGCACGGCATGGTGGTCGGCTCCCCCGGTTTCACCGCTCCCGAGCGCGTCCGCGGCGCCGCCGCCTCGCCGGCCTCCGATCTATGGTCGCTCGGCGCGACGCTGTATGCGGCTGTCGAGGGCCGCGGACCGTTCGAGCGGGCCGGTGGCGTTGCCGCCATCAATATCGGAGTCGCAACAGAGGACCCACCGAGAGCGCCGTCCGCGGGACCGCTCGGCCCCGTGATCGACGCGCTGCTCCGCCGTGACCCCAGCGCCAGGCCTGACGCGGACACGGCATCCCGACTGCTCGCCGAAGCGGTCGAGACAGCCGCTGTCACGGGGAACGCTCTAGAGGTGCCCGCGCTGCTGGCTCCGCCGGTGTTCGCGGAGCTGTCCATGCCGCTGCACCCGGATTCTGCGGCGCGAGCACCCGGTCAGCAGGCAGGCAGTGCCGACGGCGGCCCGGTGCTATGGCAACCGCCGAGAAGGGCATCGAGCGAAGCCGTCCGCGGCGCGCAGGTAACCGGCGACCAAGCCCGGCCCACGTCTGGTCGCTGGCGGCTGCTGCTCGCCGGCGCGGGCATCGCGGCGATCGTTACGGCCGCCGTAGTCGGCTGGTATCTCTTCAGCGGGAATCCGACGACACAAGCGCTTCAGAATCCGACCGTGCCCGGCATCACGGTGCGCGGCGGCTCGGGTCCGGCGAGCCACGGCTCGGGCGCGAACCCTCCCGGCAGCCAGCCGGGGACCAGCGGGAAAACGCCCGCCGTTGCCGTCAGTGGTCATCCTGGCGGCACCTCGAGCAGACCCAGTGGCAGCATGAGCGCGTCGGCCCCGCCGGGTGCGAGCCCCACGCCGTCGGCACGCCCGGGCCCGACCGGGCCGGTGCTGCCGCCCGGCTACGTCTGGCACAGGTTCACGGCGGCCACGATGGGCACGGCAGCCGGATTCGAGATCGGCATGCCGAGCGCCTGGCAGCAATCGGTCAGTGCCCTCTCCGCGCACCTGAACCAGATCAGCAGAACCTTTCAGCTCACGGTGAATCTCGCGCCCTGGGCGTTCGCCGGCCCGCTGGCGCAGGCCGAGTACCTCCAGCGTCAGGCGGCCAGGTCCGATCCGGGCTTTATGGAACTGTCCGCTGGCGTGATCGGGTTCAGGGCGGTCGGCGGTTACACCTCGGCCCCTACGGCCGAGTTGAAGTTCCGCTGGATCAAGCCGTCGACGGGCAGCGTTACCGAACTGGTCATCCTGGTCACGCTGGCGACGAAGGCAGGGCCGCAGCCGTACGCGTTCACGCTGGTGGCGCCGTCGGCGACGTTCGGCTCAGCCAGCGCCGCGCTGTACACCGCCACGCCGACGTTCAGGCCGCTGCCGGGCTGAAACGGGTTAGCCGGCAAGCACTCACGGAACTACGGGCAAAGCCAGCTAGTACCAGCCCTGCGCTTGCCACGCCGCCCAGGCCTGGCACGGGGTACCGTACCGGCCCTGGATATAGCCGAGACCCCACTTGATCTGCGTGGCCGGGTTCGTCTGCCAGTCGGCCCCCGCGCTCGCCATCTTGGAACCGGGCAGCGCCTGCGGGATTCCGTAAGCGCCGCTGGCGTTCGCGGCGTTGTACCGCCAGCCACTTTCCCTGGACCAGATGTTGTCCAGGCAGCCGAACTGGCTCGTGCTGAAGCCAAACGAGCCCAGCATGTGGTAGGCGATGGACTGCGCGGTGCCCGGGCTTGGCGGCGGCGCGCTCACTATCGGCGGGCCGCCTGAGCCGCCCGAGTTCCCTGACGATGGCGGCGGGACCGTGCTGATTTTCGGCGCGCTCGTTACGTTGAACGATTGCGTCGCAACATCCTGGAGGATGACCTTCTGGCGTTCCTGCTCCAGGACAAGCCCCTGGCGACCGGTCGATACCTGAGCCACGGCCGCACCCAGGGGATCGGTAGACGATCCGGGGCGGCCAACGATCACGAGCAAAGCAATAGCCACTACTACGACGGTCGCCGCTGAAGCGGTGACCATGAAGACTCCCACTCGCCTGCGCCGATGGCGCCTGGCTTTGGAACGCCTCCGTTGCTGTGACAATGCGGTCCTTCCGTCGGCCATGCGCGCCTGGCGGAGCGCCCTGCGCGCGGACCGCTGCGGTACAGGGCAGCGAGTCGCGTGACGGCCGGTCGTCAGCACGCCAGTCCAGCAAACTAAGCGCGGACGTGCATCAATCCCAGCACCGTCGCCGGTTAACGTTGCCAGAACCGACCAGCCTGACAAAGCGTTTCGGCCGAAAAAGCTGCCCTGGAAACGCAGAATTGGGATCGCGCAGATCAGAGTTTGGCAATACGTACTGTTACAATTACTCGTAGTAATGGGCGGGACGCCTGCGATCAAAGGCAGCATGCCGAGGCGGTACTACACGCTCGGCTCGCCGGGGGTTATGCGGCGTACAGCGTGCTTTCGGGTGATATGTCGGCCGCAGCGCGGCGGCCTCAGCGGAACGCTTACCACTGCGTTGGTGACAGCCGCTAGCTTGTCATCAGTGTCGGCTAGCCAGCGGGGGCTGACGGCACCTACAGGCGGGACGTGAGAAATGACCAGCGCTCGGCACAGAGCGTGGGATCTAGGCACTTCAGACGCAGAATCTGTGCTGGCCGAAGCCCGTAAGGCGCTGTACGTGATGGTCGCGTTCCTCGCCATTCTGTGGGTCGTCCAGGTGGCCAACGCAGCCGATCATTATCATCTCGCGAACAACTACGGCATCCGCCCGCGTGACGTCGGCAGCCTGCCCGACATCCTGTCGTCCCCGTTCCTGCACTTCAGCTGGACGCATATCGAGAGCAACTCTGGTCCGCTCTTCGTCTTCGGCTTCCTGGCGGCCTACCGCGGCGTGGCCCGATTCATCGGTCTGACGACCCTCGTCGTGATCGTGAGCGGGCTAGCGGGGTGGTTCTTCGGCTCGCCTACCATGACCGGGGCCGGCGCGAGCGGTGTGGTCTTCGGCTACCTGGGCTACATCCTCGTGCGCGGCTTCTTTGACCGGCACGGCATCGACATCATGATCGGCGCCGTGATGGCGTTGTGCTTCGCGTATCAGTTCACCGTGCTGGTGCCGCGGGCCGGGGTCGTCTGGCAGGCGCATATCGGCGGCCTGGTGGCTGGCGTGCTCGGAGGCTGGATCTTCCGGGATCGCAACGCGAGCGGCGCCCGCAAGCAGGCCAAGGCGATCGCCACCCGGCCCGCCACAACGACCGCGACGCCGGCGCGGACCGCGGCGCCCGCGGGCATTACGTCCGGAGACCAAGCCGGCAAGGTTGCGGCCGACTACTCCGGCCCGCGCGGCGACCTCTACAAGCAGCTCGACGACCTGGGCCCTTGATCGATCGCTACGGGACGACGCAGACGACGGACAGGTGCACAGTGCGGCCCGTGATTACCGTAACGGGGTTCGCATACGTGCACGGTTGCTCTATCTTCGCGCCGGACGCCAGCACCTCCAAGATTGACGGCGAGCGGCCCGAGACGAGGTAGTGACCAGCGGGCAGGGTGACCGAGAAGCGCCCGCTCTTGCCGACGTGGACCGCGACCACGCCGCGGTGACCGGCGGAGAAAGTCAACGTTCCCATCAAAAGAATCGGACCCGGCCGCCCGCGGCCTGGCGGCACCGGTCCGCCTTCCATGGTGAACGTGCCAGTCACCGTGCCCAGGTTGCTCGACCGGCAGCAGCGCCAGCGCGGCTATCACAATCGAGCCGGTCACCTTCATCGCGTCCTCCGCCCGCACTCGCCCGGCAGCTGGACGGCGCGGTCAGCGTCCCGGTTCCGGCCCGGCGGACCCGGCCGGGTATCCCTCGAGCGGCACGAGGTCGCTGGACCAGGCCGCAAGCACTGGCTCGACGACTCGCCAGGATTCCTCGGCCTCATCGCCACGGATCGCAAGGGCACTGTCTCCACTGAGCACGGCGTGCAGCAGCTGACCATAGGCCGGGAGCTGGGGTGGTTCGATCTGGGCCGCCAGGGACATCGGGCTAAGCGTTCGCGCGCGGGGACCGATGCCGGTCAGTTCGAGGCCGACGTTTTCC
>DATIOU010000196.1:0-23892 GCA_035472835.1 Streptosporangiaceae bacterium
TGCGCAGCGGCGGCTGTTCGACGTGTGGCTCAATAACCCGCTCGATGCCTCCGTGAACGCCAGCATGACCGAGTTTGCCAAGGTGTTCGAAAGCCAAGAGACCCATGAGCAGATCGCACGTCACCACAACAGGATCACTGGATAGCCCGGTCCCGCAGACGCGGTCCGGCAGACGCGGTCCCGCAGACGCGGTGCCTCGACGAGTTGAACCCGCGCATGCTCCACGGCGAAGTTTAAGAGGTCGCCGCCTTCACCAGCCCGACGACCTTCTTCTCGACCGTCGGGCTCCATCCCTGGAGCGCGTACGACACGGGCCACAGGTCCCCGTCGTCCAGGTTGGCCGCGTCCTCGAAGCCCAGGGTCGAGTACCGGTACTTGAACTTCCCCGCGTCCTTGAAGAAAACGACGATTTTGCCTTCCGCGTTTGCGTAAGCGGGCATTCCGTACCAGGTCTTCGGGAATAGCTCCGGGGCGGCAGCGGTCACCGCCATGTGGACGCGCTCGGCGAGCGCACGATCTTCGGGCGCCATCTGCGCGATGCTGTCGAGCAGCGCCTTCAGCCCGTCTGCTTTCTTGGCCTCGGACTTGGCCTCGGCTCGCAGCTCAGCGGCGCGCCTTTTCATCGCGGCACGCTCCTCGGCGCTGAAGCCTTGGGGCTGGGGCTTTGAATTCTTCGCAGGCATTCTTGCCACTGCCTTTCGACGCTCAAGGCTCGGCCTGCCGCCGGCCATCTGAATCAAGGCTAGACACGACGTCACCTTTGCCGCTTCTCGGATCCTGACCGGACCGCGGTCAAGCGCAGCAGAACGTCGCTACTGCTCATCAGCTCGCGGGCATGACCGGGTTGGCCGCGGCGGTTCCTAGGGCAGACAGCGATGGACATCAACGTCCGCTCATTCCGCGAGCGGGTCGTCGTGTCGCGCGGCCATGCAACGAACGTGGGTTGGCGATCGCCTGACTCCGGGTGCGGTCGATGATCGCGGCGCTGGCGGCATGCCTTGCGTGCGCGGGCGCTTGCCGGGGAACTACGCCGCACCGACTGGAGCCGGCTTGCAAACTGACGAGGCACGTCAGGCCTACGGCGCTGGAGCTACGTCTGCTTTCCGGCTCGGAACAGGGCGATGGCTTTGTCGATTCGACGCTGCCGCGTGTCAGCGTTCTTGGCCGCAGTGACATTGTCGACGTGATATCGCTGCATGCTGTTGGAGAGCTTGTCAAAGAAGGCGTTCGCTTGCGCGTCGGCTGCGAGCGCAGCAGCGAAGTCGGCGGGGATGGTCACCTCTTGCGGCGAGTCCGCGACGGTCAGCACGACGCGGATCTGGTCTCCGCCCTGTAGCCCGGTCTCCTTGCGGACGGCGGCGCTGATGCTGACCATGTGCTTGCCGCCCATCACGCCAACTGTGTTCCGGTATTCGTAGCCGTTGACGTTGACGACCACAGGCGGACGTTGTCCGGCCGCGAGATGCTCGATGGCCTCCTTAGGTACCTCGATTCCGGTGTTGTTGCCAGTGACGGCGACGGTTGTCTCGAACGTCACGCTTCGGGGCTCGGCTGCCATCGCCTCATCGTCCTTTCGCCAACGGCATCGGCCTCGCGGTGGTTCCGGCAAGGCTCGGTACTAATTTGCCGGAGTTGCGCCTGCGGGTAAGCCCCGTTGCGTCTAATCGCAGGCCGGGCAGCCGGTTAGTTTCCGCGACGACCATTCCTGGGCCAGCATGCCGAAGTCAATCTCGTCCGTCCACTCGCCCTTGAACCACTCGTTCTCCCGCAGATGCGCCTCCTGGCGCATTCCGAGGCGGGAGGCCAGCCGCGCCGACGCCGCATTCCTGGCGTCCAGCCGGGCAATGACGCGGTGCAGCCCGAGATCATCGAAGGCCACGTGCAAGCCCGCGTGCGCCGCTTCGGCCGCGTACCCGCGACCCGAGAAGGCGGGACTGAACACGTAGCCAATCTCGCCGCAGCTGTGCTCGGCGCTGAGCCAGCGCACCATCACATCACCGATGACCTTTCCGGACTCGGTGAGCTCGGCGCCCAGAGTGATCGAGTCGCCTTCCCGAGCAAACGTCTCCTGGCGCCAGACGCCGTTGATGCGGGCGAGCACGTCCTCGATGCCCTGCGGCTCGAATGGAACGTACTGGCACACCTCTGGGATCGACCGGTACTCAACAAGATCATCGACGTCCGTATCTTTGAGAGGCCGAAGTAGCAGGCGCGCCGAACGTATCGGATAAACCGGGGCAAGATTCACGCATCCAGTCTCGCATGCCTGCCGGATGCGACGGACCGGGTTAAGCGCGGATCGGCCTGCCGATGTCGGGGCGAGTGCGCAGCCCCGCGTGGTCAGACCGTGGCCGGAAGGTCATCGCGCCGCCAGCGAACGAACTCCACGGCGACGGTGCCGCCACCCTCCGCGCACGCTGCACGACGCCGTGACCACGACTGCCCTTCTTGAACCGCGCTGGCACGCAAAGACAACGCCCGGGAAGTGCCCGGCCGATAGGACTCCCTCCCCCGGCTTCTTCTTTGGGGGCAGGATGCTCTGCATGGCTACGCGATCGACCGGAAACTCGATGGTGATCGTGGGCGGTGGACTGGCTGGCGGCAACGCCGCCGCCACGCTGCGGGAGGAGGGCTATGCCGGATCCGTCGTGCTTCTTAGCAGGGAGCCCGGCGTTCCCTTTGGTCGTCCACCCCTGTCCAAGACGTATCTGCGGTCGGAGGAAGATCTCGGCCCTTGGTATGTAAGGCCAGCCGACTGGTACGCCGGGCATGACGTCGAGCTCCGGAGTGGAGCTTCCGTGGTGGCCATTGACCCGGCTGCGCACGCCGTGACCCTGGAGTCAGGTGGACAACTCGGCTATCAGAAGCTGCTGATCGCAACCGGCGGTCGCAACCGGCGACTTGCCGTCCCAGGGGCCGATCTGCCGGGGATTCACTACCTGCGCACCGCAGCTGAGTGCGACGCCATCAAGCGGGAAGCGGTGCCTGACCGAAGCGCGGTCGTGGTCGGCATGGGATTCATCGGCTGCGAGGTCGCTGCCTCGCTGACCCAGCTCGGAGTCCGGGTAACTGCCGTCTTCCCGGGCCGGATCCCGCTCGCGAGGGTCCTGGGCGATCAGGTCGGTGCGCTTGTCGGCGACTTCCACGAAGCGCACGGTGTCCGCCTGCTCGCCGGCGAGAAGGTGGCCGCGTTCGAGGGCACCAGACGCCTGGAGGCGGTCGTGACCGCCGCCGGTCACCGTATCGCGTGCGACTTCGCAGTGGCGGGCATCGGCATTGAGCCCGACATCCCGCCAGTGTCGGTCGCTCTCGACAACGGGATTCTGGCCGACGAGCTATGCCGGACGAGCGCGACGGACATCTACGTCGCCGGAGACGTGGCGAATCAGCTCCACCCGCTGTTCGGCCGGGTCCGGGTCGAGCACTACAACAACGCCGAGAAGCAGGGTGCCGCGGCGGCAAGGTCCATGCTCGGCTCCATGGCACCCTACGATTACCTGCACAGCTTCTGGTCTGACCAGTACGAGCACAAGATTGAGTACGTCGGCCATGCCACCAGATGGGATGCGTTCGTGGTGCGCGGCAGCGTGCAGGAGGCCAGGCTGATCGGTTTTTACCTAGCGGACGGGGTTGTGCTGGCCGCGATCGGCCTCGACCGCGGGGGTGATCCTGAACTGGACCTTGACGGTGAGATGGCCGCCTGCGCCCGACTAGTGTCATGCCGGGCAAAGCCGACTCCGGCCGTGCTTGCCGACGACCGTACCGACCTTTGGCAGCTCAGCGGCCGCTGAATCGCGTGCTAGGCGTTGGAGAACAGCGGAACGTTCGCGCCGCTGACTGCCGCCAGCGGGCTGTTCAGGAGCGCGATAATCAACTCCGCGACATCGTCGGCGGTCAGGCCCGGGCGCAGTGCCGGGTTGGCGCGGCGCAGCATCTGTGTGTCAACGGCGCCAGGGCTCACGCAAATGGCGCTGATGCCGTGCTCCTTTCCCTCAACCGCGATCGCCTCGGTAAGCCCGATAACTCCGTATTTCGAGACGTTATAGGCAGCTAGCCCAGGGAACTTCTCGGTTGCGTACACGCCTGACAGTGACCCGATGTTGATGATCCGACCCTCACCTCCGGAAACCATCGCGGTGAAGGCCGCGCGACAGCACAAGAAAGTTCCGGTCAGGTTGACGCCGATCGTCTCATCCCACACAAAGGACGTTGTCTTGGGGAACGGGGCGGGCGTCAGCAGGCCAGCCGCACACACCAGCCCGGCCAGCTGGCCGGTTGCGTCGACCTTGGCGAACAGGCGGTTGACCGCCTCCTCTTGGCTCACGTCTGTCGGCACGGGCGTAGCCTGGCCGCCCGCCTCAATGATCCGGCCTGCCACGGCTTCGAGAGCCTGGCCGTTCCGTGCGGCCAGGACGACGTGAGCGCCCGCAGCTGCCACGGCCGCGGCCGTAGCCGCCCCGATCCCCTGGCTAGCCCCCGTGACTACCACCAGCCTGCCGGCCAGCCACCCGGCAGGAGGGATAGGCCGGTTGCCGCCGGCCGATTGCTCCATCGGTTCACCCACCAGTCACTTGCCGGTACAGACGCTCGTGCGCATCCAGGCTCAGTTCGAGATCAAGCTGCCCGACCGCGTGCTCGCGGCAAGCCAACCGGGATAGTTCCGCTACCTTTGATACTGCCTCTGATGCAGCACGAACGTCGCTCGATGGCACGAGGAACCCGGTTAGGCCGTCGATGATCACCTCGGCGAGTCCGCCACGCCGGAATGCGACCACTGGAGTCCCGCACGCCTGCGCTTCCGCAGCAGCCATCCCGAAGGGTTCATCCCAGCGGGAAGGGCACAGCACCACGGCCGCCCGGACCATGGCCGCCCACAGCGAAGTCCGGGGCACCGGCTGGTGCATGGTGACCCCTGGCCAGCCACGCCTCGGTTCGATCTGCTCGCGGGCGTAGCCGGGGTCGTAGACGTCGCTATAGAGGTCAATCGGAACTCCGGCCGCAATGGCGATGTCGATGGCCTCAGCGGCGCCCTTCTCGGGGCTCAGCCGGCCCGCGAACAGCGCGCCCCGCCCGGTCGTATCCGACCAGGGAATGACGCCGGTGGGCGGGTACGGCGGCAAGATCGCATCGACATGGACGACCCGTCGCCAAGCACTGGCTTGAAATCCAGATACGGCTGCCACCGCCGGCGCGCGGCCGTCGCGTACTGCGTGACGCAGGGCCGCCGACACAGCCTTGTCCGGCGGCAAGTGCAGAGTGTGCACGACTGGCGAGTGCAGATTGGCAGCCAGCCGGATGGCGGGCGCGTCGAACGCATGATTGTGGACAACGTCATGCGAGCCGAGCTGCAACCTCGAATAGGCAGCGGTGAATGCGGACTCGGCTGCAGCCGCAGCCTCTGGTTCTGGGTCCCTTTTCGCGCCATTAGATGGCCCGACGGCGCGGTAGAGCGTGCTTGCCAGCGACTCCGGATTGACGCCTGTGTCGATGACCTCGACCTCGGGGATCTCAGATCCGGAGGCGGCGTAGACGCGAACGTCGTGGCCCCGCCGGGCCAGGCCGCGGGCGAGGTCGGACACGAATGCCTGCGAGCCGCCGCGCTGAGGCTCCCGGATGGCCGTCACTAGCGGCGCCATGATCGCGATCTTCATCCTGGCAGCAGCACCTTGAAGGCGAGGTCGCGCGGCGGGTTAAAGCCCAGCACCTCGAAACGGACCTTCCGTGAGCGGCGTCGCCGGACCTCGTCGGCCGCCTTGGGGTAGAAGATCTCGGCCAGCTCGACTGCCTCGTGATAGCTGTCGAACTCCACTGACATGGGCCCAGGGAAACTGACATAGCCGTAACCGCGGGCGGCAAGCCAGTCGAGGTGGTTCGGCCACACTATGACCACGCGGCCGCCCGGCCTGCACACCCGCTCCATCTCGGCTAGTCCCGCGTCGCCGCCGTGGCCCGTTGCTGGGGTGAGGGCCGAGCAGGCGACGACGAGGTCGGCGAAATCGTCAGGCAGCGGCAGCCTGTCGAAGAACCCGCGGATTACCCGGGCCCGGTGCCCGTGGTCCGCGGCCGCGAGCTTGCGCCGCAAGATCCTGCGCAACGGCAACGCGGGCTCGACGGCCACGATTTGCTGCCCGCGCTCCAGTAGCTCGATCGTCAAGCGTCCCGTGCCCGCGCCGACCTCAGCGATGCGGTCCAGGCCGCGCGGCAGCCAGCTCACGACCCCTGGATGGAGTCGCTCAGCCATAGCCAGCCGGTCATAGAGTTCCGGTTCGAGGCGATACAGCAGTTCCCAGGCCAGGGTTACGTCCGCTTGCGGATCACCGCTCCCCGACGGCACAAACCGGCTGGCCTCCTCGCGGGTGAACACGCCCACGTCCGCGGCCGTGTACCGCTTTCGCAACTCCGGGCCAACCGTGGGTGATGCGTCAGGTCTGGTCACCGACCTCGGCCCAGTTCTTATCCGTCTCCCAGACGCGGACTGACCGCAGCAGCCGCTCGGGAAGCTCCGGCTTCAGCCGGTCCCAGAAGGCCTGGGCCAGGTTTTCCGCGGTCGGGATGCATCCCTTGAGCCACGGCACGTCAGTGTTCAGGTTGCGGTGATCCACATCGCGGATGACTAGCTTACTAATGACATCTGCCAGCGCTTTGAGGTCGAAGACGTAGCCGCTGGCCAAATCGATCTCGCCGGCTACTACTACCTCCACGGCATAGTTGTGCCCGTGCAGGGTCGCGCACTTCCCGAACAGGCGGCGGTTCTCCTCGTCAGTAAGATCCGGGTCACACAACTGGTGCGCAGCACTGAATGATTCACGGCGACCGAGCAGGACGGTCATCAGCCTCGTCCTCTTTCGCGAGCCTTGCCCAACGCTACGCTACAGGAGTGGCGCGGTCGCGGAAGTAGGCGGACCTTGCCCCTGTGCGCTTCTGTACGGGCGTGGGCCGGGACCTGGCCCGTGGACCTAGACGCGGCGGAGCGGACCGCCGCTGAATTTCTCACCGCACTCGCCATCGACACGGACCGCGAGGAGCGCCGTGCTACACCGGCTCGGATGGCTCGGGCCTACGCGGAACTGCTTGCGGCGGAGCCTTTCCAGCTCACCACGTTCCCCAACGACGAGGGCTACGATGAGCCCGTGCTGGCTCGTAGTATCCCTCGGCGTTGGTCATGGGCGCCTCCCGCATGACAGTACGCCCGGTGTTGCTCATGGTCGTGCCCATCTAGCATCACCCCCGTCAAGATCACTTGATGTCAACCCAGTGCTCTGGCCGTACCCTGCCGCCGGGCGGTTGGCCGTAGCGCTGCGACCTGCCGAGGGCCGTTTCTAACGCCGGCGCGACGGGATCCCCGGCAGGCCCTGGCCGGTGATGCGCTGGTCGCGGGCAACGCGGCGAAGGAGTTCAGTGAGCTCTTTTTGCTCCGTCTCGCTCAGCGACGCGCCGAGCCTCGCCTGGTGGATACGGCCTGCCTCTTGAACCTTGGACAGCATGTTCCGGCCGACGGGGGTTAGGTAGAGCGCGTAGGAACGGCGGTCAGCCGGATTGCGCCGGCGCTTGACGAAACCGCGGCCCTCCAGCTCGTCTACCAGGAAGACCATCTGAGTTGGGTTGAGACCGATGAGGTCGCCGATGGCCTGTTGCGATTGCCCTTCGTTCTCGGCCAGCCTGGTGAGCATGCCAGCATGCCGCGGCTCCACGCCAAGTGGAGCGAGCTGCGCACCAAACTGCCTGGCCGCCTCCATCCCGAGCTGGACCAGCAGGAACGCGAAACCTCCCTGCTCCGGCAGCGCGGGGCCGACGGTTGCGTCGTCAGTCATGCCGGAATACTATCGCAACAAGAGATAGTTTCGTCAGCAGATAATCTCCTGCCACCATCATGTAGGAGACGCGGCATCTGCGTCTGCGGACGAGGCCCGATCGGGAGGTACCGAGGTGACTTCGATGGCACGAGCCGACGCCCCAGGGCGCCGGGCCGCGGGGATGTCGGCCCGGCAGCTAACAGCGCTGCGCGGCAACTCTTTCGCCACGCTTGTCATGCTGATCGTGCAGTTCGCGATCGGCACCACGGTCAACCTCTATGCGACGATCCCCGCCAAGGACAGAGGCAGCGGGACCTTCGGCGCGATCGGCCGCGCACTGACCAGCGGTCCGGCTTCGCTTGCCACCCATGCCGGACTCGGCCTGCTCATCGTGCTTGCTGCGGTAGCTCTGGTGGTGAGGGCGATAATCACCAGGCACACCGCAAGCATCGTGCTGTCGGTAATCGGGCTGGCAGCAATCGTGTCCGCGGCGCTCAACGGCGCAAGGTTCGTGGCAGGCGGCGGGCCAGCCAGCGCATCGCTGGCAATGGCGCTATCCACCGCGGTGGCCATGTTGTGCTACGCACTCGGCCTCCTCCTGCTGGGCTCGCGCCGGCCAGCAGCGGACTAGCACCCAGCCTCCAGATCTCGCTTCGCGGTCGGGACTACTGACCGCCAGCCCCTCCCGAGATGGGGGAGGCCACGTTGAGGGCCGCAGGCAACTCGGTCCGGGACCTGATGCCGAGCTTTGGAAAGGCACGGTACAGGTGCGAGCCGAGAGTGCAGTGCGATAGGTGGAGCTTCTCTCCGATTTCGCGGTTGCTCAGTCCGCCGGCGGCCATCTGGACAATTTGGAGTTCTTGCGGGGTGAGCTGGTCACGCGCCTCCAGGGTCCGTGGCCTGCTCTTCTCCCCCGTCGCGCGAAGCTGCTGCCGCCCGATCCGACCGAGGGAGCACGCCGAGCGCATCGAACGCCTCCCTGGCGGCGCGCAGCGGACTCCGTGCGGCTGAGTCTTGCCGTTGCTGGTGCCGCCGTTCTCCGTAAGCGAGTTGCACTCGCGCACGCAGGAAGGGCCATGCGCTCATGTCCGATCGCAGGGCATCTTCGAAGAGCCGTTCAGCGTCGGTGGCCGGGGCTAGGAGTGCGCGGGCATAGCGCAGCCCCGCATGCACCGAAGGTGGCGGGGTCTCGGTCGTGAATGCGCCGGAGGTGCGCGAGAGCGTCTGCGGGACGGCCGTCGCCGAGCGCCGCCAGGCCGCACTCCGGGGAGAACGACCACACGGTGCCCCCGCGATCGCGGACGCTTCCTACAAGCGCCAGACTCGCAATGAAGGCGTGACAGAGATCGTGGCGATGCCGGGCCGAGGGCATGCGCTGACCATCGACAACGGCTGGGGTGCGGTCGCTGACGTGGCACTCACTTTCGTGCAGCGGTTCACCGACGCCCAGCCAGCAATGTAGGGGCGAAGACTCATGGATCTTGATCTCCAGGACAAAGTAGCCGTTGTCACCGGGGCAGGCAGGGGCATCGGCCTGGCAGTCACAACGGGTCTAGCCGACGAAGGTGCGCACGTCGTCGCAGGCTCGCTGAAAACCGACAGTCTCGAAGGGCTCATGGGCGTCACCCCGATGGCGGTTGACCTGGCCGCGCCCGACGGGCCTGGACAGCTGATCCAGCGAGCCCTGGATGAGCACGGACGGGTTGACGTGCTCGTCAATAACGTGGGCGCCGTGCGGATGCGGCTCAAGGGATTCTTTGGCACCAGCGACGAAGACTTCGCCTGGGCGATGCAGATGAACTTCTTCATCGCCCTGCGGGCCAGCCGCGCCGCCCTGACCGCCATGGTCGAACGCGGCACCGGCGCGATCGTGAACGTCGCCTCCGTAAACGCGTTCTTCCAGCCCGACGCGGCCACCATCGACTACGGCGCGGCTAAGGCAGCGCTGGTCAACCTCACCAAAGCGCTCTCCCAGGAATTCGGGCCGCGCGGGATCCGCGTCAACGCAGTCTCGCCCGGCCCGGTGGCGACCGACCTATGGCTGGGACAGCACGGCGTGGCCCAGACCGTGGCCGAGGCCACGGGTGTGGACGCCGACGCCGCCCGCAAGACGATCATCGCGGGCATCGGCGGGTTCGCCACGGGCCGGTTCACCACGCCCGAGGAGGTCGCCACACTTGTCACGTTCCTGGCATCCAGCAAGGCCGGCAACATCACGGGTGCGAACTACCTGATCGACGGCGGCCTGATCAAGACAACCTGACGACCCGACAGCTCTGACCCAAGTGGGGTAAAGGCGGGCCTGTCCCCGGCCACCGGCTGCCAGGGTGCTAGCCACCACTTCCGTACGGCCGGGTGAGGATCTCCAGCACGTGACCGTCCGGATCCTCGAAGTACACGCCGCGCCCGCCGTCCCGGTGGTTGATCACGCCGGGCTGCCGCCGGCCGGGATCAGCCCAGAACTTCAGGTCCTCGCCCTGAATACGGCCGAAGGCAGCGTCGAAGTCTTCCTCATCAACCAGGAACGCGTAGTGCTGCGGCGTGATGGGTCCTGCGCTCTCGGCAAAGTCCAGCGAGACATTGTTGTCGGCTTCAACCACGAGGAAGTGCGCAAACCTGACTGGCGCCGGCAGGCCGAGGATCCCGGTGAGGAAGCCCGCCGACCGCTGCTGGTCGCGGCACGAGACGATGGTGTGATTCAGTTGCACGCTCACCTCATGATTGTGCGCCCCGCCCTATGCCGACGTGAACGAAGGCCGACACCAAAGGGGTCGGACCGGGTCCGACACGCCCATTGCGTTGATAGATCCAGAGTCGTGCCGGACCTGCCCTGGACCGCTCGCGCGGAGATGGAACCGGGAACTGATTACCTGGTCATGGCGTCACATCTGCCGCTGCTGCGGATCTCCACCACTGTGCGGTTCTTCCAGGCTGTCTCGTGCGCGGTTCTTCCAGGCTGTCTCGGCGGTGCGTAAGCAGCTCGCCAACGCCGACGGCCTTGTTGGTTACACGCTGCGGGCAAAGCCGCTGGCCCGCAACTACTGGACGCTTTCCGTCTAGGAGACCGAGACGGCGCTCCGGGAGTTCATGCGCATGGCGCCACACGTCCGGATCATCAGCTCGCTCAAGCCGCTGATGGGGCCGACGAAGTTTGTCACGTGGACGATCTCCGCGGCCGATGGCCGGCCCACTATCGCCGAGGCGCTTGAGCACCTAGTGTCGCGTGAACGAACTTCTTTACCAGGTTTGCACGGCGGGAGTAACTCGTCGGCGGTCTTGGTCCAGGTGAAGGGATGGCAGCGGTCGTTCCAGGCGTCGATGAAGGTGCCGATCGCGACGATGAGGTCCTTGACGGAGGTGAAGGTGCCGCGGCGGATGGCCTGACGGGCGATGATGCCGACGAAGATCTCAACCATGTTCAGCCACGACCCGGACGTCATCGCCGCGCGGGGAGAGCGGCTCCTGGCTCACGACCGCGCTCGGTGGGCGGCTTCATCGCTACGGGGGCGTGGTCGGGTATATGTCGACATCGAAGAACCGGGCGAAAGGCAGAGTTGCCAGCGTCTCCGCGACTTGCTTCTCATCGGCGGCGATGACCTCGATGAACGTTGCCCGCCGGGCGGGGGAAACGTAGTGGGCGCCAATCCTCCCGTCCGAGCGCAGCGCCTCAAGCTGCTTCTGCTCGTCATCTCTCAGCGCGCCGAATTCCGCCATGTTCGTGTCGTCGCGGACGGTTGCGACCACCATGAAAGTCTCCGCTGCGGCGGGATTCGGGGTCGTTGACAAGGTCTGCCCTTTCGATGGCGGTTGATGGTGTCATTACGCGCGTGCGTGATGTACCCGACGTCGCCGGTGCGCAACCAGCCGTCGTAGATTTTGTCCGGGGGGCGCTCGGCGTCCTGGGGCGAGTAGTAGCCGACGGTGACCCACGGGCTTCGATGGCTCGGGCACGGGCTTGCGGAGCCGAGCGGCCTTGCGCGCATTCCGCCAGCTGATGCGGCCGGCGCCCATCGCTTGGACTGGCCCACCGCGCTCGCTCGGCTGCCGAGGCCTCCTTAAATGCTTGGTCATCGGCGCTGCCGGACGCTAGCTGCCCCCTCCCGGAAGCGCAATCTAAGCATTGGCAGCGGTCGGCCACTGTCGGCTGAATCGAGCTGACCTGCGGAAACTGCGATAGTTCGCACACCAGCGAATCATTGACGCCGCGCATCGACGGCCCTACCGTCAGGACACATCAACCGGAGGTCCGGAGACAACCCAGCGTGCGGAACTGAGACAGCCGATGTCGGGACGGAAGTATCGGCATGCCGGTGGCGATTCCGTGAGATCACGCCCCCTGCTCCTCGGAGCACTGCTGGCTACGGCAACGCTCCTCGCAGCGTGCTCCGCCGGACCTGGCCCGCTTAGCAGCGGCGGAGACTGGGGATCTGTCTGCACTCCCGGCACGTTCGGTCACCCGGTGACCGACGGAATGTCCCTGCTGTACAACACCGGGACCACGCCGGTCACGGTCACCAGCGTCAAGCTAGGAGCACCGCGCGGCGTGACGATGACCAAGGCGTGGCTGATGCCGTTCTACAAGCCGCCGCATGGCGCCTTAAGCTATGTCGGCGCCGGAGAACCATACCCGCCAACCAGCTGGCACGAATGGCCGAACCGCCAGCCCATACCCGGTGCGGTCATCAAGCCCGGCCAGGGTCTCAACCTCTTCTTCGGGCTCACGCGGACCACGGCAGGGTCGGGGCGGATAGACGGACGCGTCATCAC
Source organism: Streptosporangiaceae bacterium (assembly GCA_035472835.1). Classification (GTDB taxonomy): domain Bacteria; phylum Actinomycetota; class Actinomycetes; order Streptosporangiales; family Streptosporangiaceae; genus JAJYUU01. The sequence goes on from DATIOU010000196.1 coordinate 12,561, forward strand.
CTACACCGCCAACCGGACCAGCTACACCCTGCAAGAGCACTTCGGCTTCCAAATCACAGGCTGGCCGTCGTGCCCCCGGCTAGGCGCATGACCTCAGGTCGTCGGATGTTCCGGTTCACAGGAACTGGCCTGCCAACGTCTCGGGCTCACTGTCCCATGCCACAACGACGACTTCGCGTGGGTCGATCACGGCCCACCCAGTCTCGCGTTCAAGTCGCACCAGGCCGTCCTGGCGAACTTCGACGCCTGTCAGCTGCTTGGTGCCTGTAGTGCTCACCCCGACGTGGCCGACTCGACTGACGATCATTGCGATCGAGCCAGACTTACCTATTAGCGGCTGAAGAAGGTCGCGGAACGTCTCGCCGGTCATGAGCTGTCACCCCTCATCCGTCGTGATAGCAGGATGTCATCCCGGCGGCTCACCGACGGCTCGACTTGACAGGGTGGCTGGTTGCCCACCGACCTCAACTCATCAGGAGGCGCCGACGACGACGCTCGGCCTTCTCCCCCGCCTCGCGCGCTTCCTCCTGCGAGGCAGCCAGGCTGTTGGCCAGCTCGCCGTGCGCGGCAAACTCGGTGAGGTCACCAGGCGCGGCAAAGAAGTACACATAGTCCTCGTCCTACATCGCGGAGGCATAAGACAGGTCATCCACGCGAGTGAACGATAGGGACGATCGTCACTGGCAGCAACGGCATCATGGGGCGCTACCGCCGACCGGAGTGGACGCCCGGTGTCAGATCCCGGTTTACTGACTGGTACGAGGCTGATGGTGGTCACCGGCCGAACTTGATCATGCGACAGGGCCGGAAACGGAGCCCTGTCACGGCGCGGCTAGCGCGCCCGCCCAAATCGGAGAGCAGGTGAGCCGTAATGATCCGGCGGATACCGAGGTTAAGACTCCCGGTCAGCAGCGGGCTGGATCTGCTCCTCGTTGGTGGTGCCGCATACTTCGCCTCGGAGCATGAGCGGGGCAGGCATGGTCAGCCGCACATGCTCTGCCTGATCTGCTGGCTGAACAGAATTGCGCCTGCAACCGAGCCATCGGGCGAGAGTCCAGCGGCGCCGGAAGAATAGCTAGTGAAGTAGCCGGTCCAGTCCCACCGTCCCAGCCGCGAATCACGGTGCTGGACGGCCCCGGCGAGGTGTTCCATGCCACGACACCGCCGCACAACTCGGCGTGCTGGCGCGACGAGCCGGACAGGACGCAGTGCCCGCGACGGGACTCGAACCCGTAATTGGCGGTGTTTAAAGCCGGTGTCTCTGCCGTTGGACTACGCGGGCGTCATGCAATCGCGGTTGTACGCGTGCATAACGTGGGCGCGGCGAGCTGCGGCCGAGGACTCCACGGCCAGGTCGAACGGTAATTGGCTACGACCAATCCCACGAAGCGGAAAGCTACACCAGGTCACGTCATTCCGGGTCCGAATGAGAGAATGGATTACCCACCCCGCTGGCGTGCAACATCCCGTAAATCCACCACGTTCCCGCCCGGTTGGGTTGCCGCCTTTGGTTTCGGCGCGAGCCGGGAGGCCTGCGGCGGCAGGCCGGAATAGGTGATGATGCCAGGGCGAGGCGTGACGACCGCCGGGATCGCGTCGACGACGGGCGATGCGGTGATGACCGAGCCAATCGCCACCATCCCCTCGACGGTCATCGACTCCATGTCCTGCGGGAGGACCTCGACCCCAAGGTTCACCTGGGGGTATCCGCGTACCTCGATCTGATAGGCCATGGCAATCTCCCTTGGGGATCGATGTCCACCGCGACTGTCCACCGGACGGTCGCGCGCCGGCATGGTCTCGAGATCGGCGACGCGCGCACGGAGAATGCGCACCGCCCGCGAGTCGGCCTGATCGGTCGTCACGACCGTGACGTCCCGTCCGGACATCACCTGGTCAAACAGCGTCGCTCGATCCGGTCATCTGCGGCGGTCGCTACCAGCCGAGCCGGCCTGCGCCGGACACCAGCGACCTGGCGATGACCAGCCGCTGGATATCGTTCGTGCCCTCGCCGATGGCCATCAGCGGGGCATCACGGTAAAGCCGCTCGACGACGAACTCGGCCGAGTATCCGTAGCCGCCGTGGATGCGCATTGACTCCAGCGCGCATTTAATAGCAACCTCGGAGGCGTACATCTTCGCCATGCCTGCCTCCATGTCGACCCGGCCGGCGGTGGCCTGCGATCTGGCCGCTGCCCAGTAGGTCAGCAGCCTGGCCGCCTGGATCTCGGTGGCCATGTCGGCGAGCTTGAGCTGGATCGCCTGGAAGTCGGCGATCGGCCGGCCGAAAGCCTCGCGCTGGCGGGCGTACCCGAGCGCGGCGTCGTAGGCGGCCTGGGCAACGCCGACCGCACGCGCCGCGATGTTGATCCGGCCGATCTCGAGCCCGCTTAGAACCTGCTGCAGGCCATGGCCTTCCTCACCGCCGAGCAAGTTCGTGGTCGGCACGCGAACTGCGTCGAGAACCAGTTCGCAGCTCTCCGGGCCCTTGTACCCGAGCTTGGGCAGATCCTTGGTGACCGTGAAGCCTGGCGACGACGTGTCCACCAGCAGCACCGACATCGCCCGCGGCGACCGCGCGGCCCCGCCCGTCTTCACTAGGACCGGCAGCATGGCGGCCACCCGGGCGTTCGTAATCCAGGTCTTGGCGCCGGAGACCACGTACTCGTCGCCGTCGCGGACGGCAGTGGTCGAGATGCCCTGCAGATCGGTGCCCGCCCCAGGTTCGGTGAGCGCGATGCCGGACCGGACCTGGCCACTCGCCATGCCGGGCAGATACCGCTCTTTCTGCTCCGGTGTTCCGTTGCGGGCCACAAGCCAGCATGCGACCGAATGCGGACCGAACAGCCCGGCCGCGCCGAGCCAGCCGCGCGCGATCTCCTCGAATGCCAGGGCATAGGACACCCGGTCGGCGGCGAGCCCGCCATATTCCTCGGGCACGTTGAGGCCGAACAACCCCAGTTCCTGCAGCCTGGCCACGATCTCGGCCGGGTACCGGCCAGTGCGTTCCCATTCCGACGCGACTGGAATGATTTCCTTCTCGGTGAAGTCTCGCAGGGTCTGCCGGAACAGCCGCTGCTCATCGCTCAGGTCGAAGTCCACGTCACCGACCCTTCCATATCGGCGGCCTGCGCTCAGCGAACGCGCGCGCACCCTCGATGGCGTCAGCGCTTCGGAAGACCGTCTCGACTTCGCTGGGTTCACCCCAACGGCGGGCCCGCGTGAGCCCGCCCAAGTAACCAGATCCGGCTCTAATCGAGGCCAAGCACTTCGAACGCCGGATGCCTGGGTGCGATGGCCCGGAGCTGATCATCGCTGGAGTCTGGCCCGGTGCCCTCGAAGAAGATTCCGACCTCCGCCTTCCACCTCGTGAGGTAAGCGCGCAGCACCGGGACCTTCTCGTCGTCGGCGAGTTCCCGGCCGCGGAACCCTTCGGCGCGCTTGCCGACGCGCAACTCGCCCGTACCGACGGCGCGCAGGTTGCGCACCCACTGAGTCTCGCCGCGGGGCGCCACGAGGTACTTGCGACCTTCGTGGCTAAGGAGGTTAACCGGCGTGGTGCGCCATTGCCCGCTCGTCCGGCCCCTGACCGCAAGGACCCGTGAGCCGAGAACGCTAATGCCTTGCCTCGTGAGGAATGCCACGAACGGATTGAAGACGTGGCGGGTGAACCACCCGGGTGCGCGGTAGTGATCGTCCACGCGAGCCAGCTTAGCTAGCGGACGGCTAGGCAGTCCGACGGGCCGCCTAAGCCTTAGGCGGCGATCGAGGCGCGCCTGTCGAAGGCGATGTAGCCGCTGTAATCCTTCCCTACGCGGTCGAACGAAGCCGGGTACGGATCTGGGTAGCTCCACGCGGCGTCGTGATGGGTGGACCCATGCACGGAGATGTCGTGATACTGAGCGACGCCCTTCCACGGGCAGGTATACGGCGTCGGGCTGTCGCTGAGCACGCCGACGCTGATCGAGGATGGCGGGAAATAGTAATTACCCTCGCTGGAGATCAGCTCCGACTCCGGAGCATCCGCCACGACCTCGCCGTCGATGATGGCCTTCATGTGCGCTCCCTTCTGCCTGTCGGGAGGTTCCGTAAGGTCAACTCCATGCTGCCGCGCGACTTCCTGACCGGCCAGCGGGGCTGGGCCTGAGGAGCGAGGCGCCGCACACCGAGCTGCAACTAGTAGGTTCTCCGGCACCTGGACGCGGCTTTCCTGGACCTGTGGTTCACGGTGCATGTTCCGTGGCGATACACGGCCACGACTTTCTTCCCGTCAACGCTGCGGATATTTCTGGTCAGCGAACGCGTGATGCGGTCCAGCGTCGTGCGCAAATGGCTCGTGCGACGGCGAACGCCCTTAGTGGTCCTGGCCGCGCCGCCTCGCGCCACCGCCTTACTGGCAGCGGCAGGACGCGGTCGCCGCCCGGGCGGACCCAAAACACGTGACAGGAACCCCATATAAGCCTCAGTCGGCTACGCGCCAACCCCAGATGCTAGATCCCGGCGCTGCGCAAGACAATGGGCTGGCGTTGCTAATGACCCACCGCAGGAGGCTAAACCGCGTATGACCGAACCGACGGTTACGAACGTAACTTCGCCCGCCCGCGCGCTGTTTCATACGGCGCCGCGTTGCGTGGAGATCAGGGAGCTGCCTGCGCCGCGGCCCGCAAACGGCGAGGTCCTTGTGCGCACCTTGTGCTCTGGCATCAGCAGCGGCACCGAACGGCTGGTGTACCGCGGCGAGGTCCCTGCCGACTCGCCGCTGGACGACGCGATCGACGCGCTTGGCGGCATCTTCTCCTATCCGTTCGCCTATGGGTATGCGTGCGTCGGCGACGTGGCGGAGTCCGGCCGGACGGTTTTCGCATTCCATCCGCACCAGGACGTATTCGCGGCCCGGGCCGATGACCTGATTCCGCTGCCGGCCATCGATCCGGCTTCCGCAACCTTGTTCCCGCTGGTCGAGACAGCGTTGCAGGTGACGCTCGACGCCGGGACCGGGTATCGCGACCGGGTCATCGTGCTCGGCGCCGGCGTGCTCGGGCTGCTGACCAGCTTGCTGTTGCAGCGGTCGGGGTGGCGGCCACTACTTGCCGAGCCGCAGGCGTGGCGCCGCGCCTTTGCAAGCAGCCTCGGCGCCATCGCGGAAGCACCAGAAGAACTGGTGGAAGAGAAGGTTCCGCTGGTCATTGACGCTAGCGGTAACCCGGATGCGCCAGCGCTGGCCCTGAACATGCTGGCTCACGAGGGAACCCTGCTCATCGCGTCATGGTTCGGCACCAAACCAGTGGTACTGCCGCTCGGCGGCGCGTTTCACCGGCGGCGTCTGATCATCCGCAGCACTCAGGTTTCCACTGTGCCGGCCCGGCTGTCCGGGACCTGGACGCGATCGCGGCGCCGCCGGGAGGCCGTTCAGCTGCTGGCCGAACTACCGTTGGCACAGCTGTGCACGCACGTCTTCGCATTCGGCGACGCGGCGGAGGCGTTCCGAGCCGTGGACGAAGGGATACCGGGGTTGATGCATGCCGTTCTTGATTACGACAGGAGTGCTGCCGGTGACATGTGAAGTAGGGCTGAGCCGAAGCGTCCGCGCTTTCCATATCATGCCGGGACTGCCCGGGCCGGAGGGGCAGCTGCATGATCATGACTACCGAATTGACATCGTGGTGGATCGCGAGCAACTCGACGACCGGGGCATGGTGTGTGATCTGGATGTACTAGAAGCGGCGCTGACCGAGCTCACCAGCCAGGTCGAAGGCCGCGACCTGGAGGGGATACGCCCAGCCGGGGCCGAGGCGGTTACAGTCGAAGTGTTCGCCCGCTGGGTGCATGACAGCCTCTCGCCCGCCGTCGCTGCCGCAGGCGGCGAGACACTGGCAGTGCGGGTGTGGGAAACCTCCGTCGCGTTTGGCGGATATCGTGCACGATGCTGACGCTGTGCCTAACGACGCCGCGCGACTGGGCCGTCCTGATCGACCGGCGGCGCGCGGTGAGTCAGGGGAGGTGGCTGGTGTCATTAACGCGATGGACGGCGGCGAATCCGCGGCCGTGCCACTGGATTTCATTAATGCAGGCGGAGCCAAGATATAGCCGGTAAAGGGTTGCGAGCGGGACGCCGAGAGCGCGGCACAGCAGGATCTTTATCGGGGTGACGTGACTTACCACCAGGACGTTCTGCCCGCCGTGGTCCCGCAGCAGCCGGTCGCACACCCGGTTTACCCGGCGTGCGGTGTCGGCGAAGCTCTCCCCGCCCGGCGGGGCCTGTTCGGGGTCGCGCCGCCAGGCAGCCGCGGCTGCGGGCCAGCGCTCCTGGATTTCTGCGAGGGTGAAGCCATCCCACTCACCGAAGTTGGTCTCACGGAGATCATCATCGATGACTACGGTGAGGCCCAGTTCGCCGCCCGCGATGGCCGCGGTGGCGACAGCGCGCTGCAACGGCGAGCTGACCACGGCGTCGATCGGAGCACCGGCGGCCAGGCGGCAAGCGGCCGCCTTCGCCTGCCGGGTTCCGCTAGCGCTCAGCGGGAGATCGCGCAGCCCGCAGAAGCGGTGTTCAGGTGACAGTTCGGTATCGCCGTGCCGCAGGAGGACGGTGGTGGTGGGATCTACGGTGGGGTTATCCCAGCCCAGTGTCATATGGCTGTCCCGCGAGTGTGAGGAAATAGACCGGGGTCAAGGGGCCGACGCCGTCTGGGACGTGGCCGTGCTGAAGGCGCCAAGGAACTGGTTGCGGAAAGCGCTCATGAGTTCAAGCGGAGCAAAGCGGCCGGGCACCAGCCCTTGCTGCCAGTGCCAGGAGGCAATCTGCCTGAAGACGGACGGGTCGCGGGCGATGATCGAGATCGGCACGTCGTGGCTGACCCCGGGCGTGGTGATGGGGCCGCCGGGCTGCTCGTCGCCGAGCACGATGAGCACGAGGTTGGGATCGTTGAGCTCGGTGACCCAGGAGGTAAGGGCCTGCATCGAGTACTGGATCGACTTGCTGAAGGCCTGGCGCTCCTGGCTGGCGCTGCCCCAAACCCAGGAGAGCGGGGTCTCGCCACGCGCGGGCATCGGGTCGAATATCGAGCCGTTGCCGACCTTGCTCCAGGGAACCATGGTCGGCAACGGGGCCCAAGGCGAGTGCGAGGAGACCGTGTCGATCTCGGCCATGACCGGCTTATGACCAGGGCCGAGCTCGAGCCGCTGGAACTCGGCAAAGGTGTACTGGTCGGGCATCGGAGCGTAGCTGAAGGTTGGGCCGTGGTAGCCGACGTTACGCCGGTCGTAAAGCTTGTCGAAGTGGTAGAACTGCGTGCCCGGCGGCCAGGTTCTGTCGTCAGCGGGGCTGTCGCTCACGGTGCGCCAGCCGGCCTTCTTGAAGGCGTCGCTAAGGGTGAAACGGCTGCTGCTGACGAGTTCCGCATACCGCTGCGGGCTGTTGACCCACAGCCCCGAATGCAGGGTGGAGTGTGAGAGCTCGCTGATCCCGCCGAAGCCCGGGGAGGTGACCCAGGCGCTCTGCGTGGACCAGCCGGCGCGGGCCAGCGAGGCAGCGCTGCGGCGCAGGACGGCGTCGATGCCCGGGGAGAAGCTTGTGCCCTGGATGGCGACCTGTCCGTAGCTTTCGACGAAGGCGATGATGACATCCTTGCCCCGCAATCCGGTGAGCAGGTCCGAAGCGGGGATGCTGGCCTCGGGGTCGGCGCTGCCGATAAACTGCGCGAAATGACGCTGGTCGCTGAGCGCAGCCTGGGTGGCGCGCACCTGCGCGACGGCCAGTGCGGTAGCGCTGGTCGAGGCGACCGGGAATCCCGGCATGAGCTGCAGTGACAAGCCCGCGCACAGCCCCCAGACCGCAGCGAAGGCGATGAGGCCGCGACCCGCGGCGCGGCGATGCCGGGCGGCCACAGTCGCGATGTGGATCGTTGCTGTGGTGATGGCGCCGACGAGCAGGACGAGGCCGAGCACGATCACGACGAGCAGAATGTTTGTCAGCGTTGGGCCGATCGAGTTGCGTGCCACGCCCACAGCCGGCGCGATTTCGCCCCAGTCATGCACCGGGTTGAACGCCCGGTCGACGAACTCGAAGAACGCAATGTTGAGGATCTTGGCGAAAGTGAGCACGCCGAGCAAGATTCCGATGACGGCGGCCACGATCCGTCGAGGCCAGTGCGGCAGCACCAGGGCGACAGCAACCAGGACCAGCAGCTCCACGGGGATGCGGATAAAGGCAGCGGGGCTGAAGTGCCAGCCACGGTCTGGTACGAGGAGGTCAGCCCACACAAGAATGACCGCAAAGACCGTGATGGCCACCCGCAGCGCCAGGCGGGTGCGCGCGCCGGCGCCGGTGCGGTACAGCCAGATCACGTCGCGGCCGAAGGACTCGGCCAGCAGCAGCAACGCGGCGGCGACCGCGATCATCCCGGTGAGGTGGTCGAGCAGCCCGGAACTGGCGACTGTGAGCACGATGCCCTGGACTGCTGCCACGACCTTGCGCCAGTACCGGGGCGGCAACGGCGCGGCCAGCCACGGAATCAGCCAGCCCGCCAACAGCAGCGCGTAGCGGGCGGCACCGATGAGCAGCACCCAGCTGCCGTAGTCGCGCGACACGGCGATGCTGAGCAGCAGGATGAGGAACGCGTCGACCTCGAAGTCGAGACGGCCACCCAGCGAGGTTGCGGTGCCGGTTCGGCGCGCCACCTGCCCGTCCACCGCGTCGAGGATCAACGCGATGATGGACAGGGTGACCAGCGCTGTGATCGACACTGGCTGGCCGAACGAGTCGGCAATCAGGCCTGCGACCCCGGCGCACAACACGGCCCGGGTCAGGGTGACCCAGTCCGCCGGGAGTATCGCCGGCTGGTCACTCCGCATGCGGGCGGTGGCAATCAGCGCCGTCGCCGCCGAGCCGGTTGCCAGCCCGGCGACCCAGCCAGCGACGCCGAGACCAGCCGCGGCGGACACAACACCGAGCAGAGCGGCTGTGGCGAGCGTGCCGAGGATCGTCGCGAGCCGAATCGTCGCCGGCGCGCCCTGATCAACGGGGCGGATCGCCTGCACCGCGCGTTCATCCGCGTCTACATCCGCCGGGCGAATCGCGCGCACTGCGCCTCCATCTGCGCAGCCGTCGGCAGCCGCACCCGACAGTGTTAACGAGTCCGCGATCACGCTGGTTCACGGCGATCGGCCGCGGAGCAGCTTCGCTGTCGCGGCAGGACGGTTGAACGATGTGTCCAGCCGATCCGTGTAACCGGTGTGGCGCGCCAGCACGCAATTGCGGTTCCGGCCGGGATCGGTCCCGTCGTCCGCCGCCTCGGCTTGCCGTTGCTGCGACTGGCCGCCGCCGTCACCGTGCTGTGGTTTCTTGTGCGGTTGGTGGGCGCGGCGCCGTTCGAGGCGGGCCTGCGTGCGGTCACCTGGCCAGCGGTCATGGCCGCCGTCGCGCTCACTGTCGTTACCACCGTGTGCTCGGCCTGGCGTTGGCGGGTCGTCGCCCGGGCGCTCGGCATCGGCGTTGCCCTGCCAGCCGCGGTCGGCGCATACTACCGTTCCCTGTTCCTCAACTCCGTGCTCGTCGGAGGCGTTCTCGGCGACGTGCACCGGGCGGTCACGCACGGCCGGCGCGCTGGGGACGTGGCGCGGGGGCTGCGCGCCGTGGCGTGGGAACGGCTGTGCGGTCAGGTCATCCAAACGGTGGTCACCGCGCTCGTGCTGGTGATTCTGCCGTCGCCGGTCCGGCCCGCGCTGCCGTACGTTCTGGCGGGTGTCGCGGGTGTCGCGGGTGTCGTCGGGTGTGCCGCGCTGGTGGTGCGCGGTGCTGCTCGCCGTGGCCGGTCGCGGCTGGCGCGCACGGCCAGGGGGGCCGTTTCCGATGACCTGCGTCGCGGGCTGCTGGCCCCGGACGTGTGGCCGCAGCTCGTGCTGGCCTCGGTGCTGGTCGTAGCTGGGCACACGGCCACGTTCGTCATCGCGGCCCGGGTCGCCGGCTGCACCGTGCCGCTGGGCGAACTGGTCGCGCTGCTGATGGTGGTCCAGACTGCGGCGGTGATCCCCCTGGGTATCGGCGGCTGGGGGCTACGGGAGGGTGCAGCCGCCTGGGCCTTCGCCGCAGCCGGGCTCGGCGCGGCCACCGGGGTCACGGTCACCACGCTCTATGCGGTGCTCATGCTGGCCGCGGTTGTCCCGGGCGCGGTCCTGCTACTGGGGGACGCCGTTCGCAACCGTGTCGGCCCGAGACACTCGGGCGCGTCGAGACGACGCGATCTGGCCCGCAGCCATTGGCGGCCGTTCGGGGCTGACCGGCGGAGCACGGAGACCGACCTCGGCGCGCCGCTGACGGCGCTCTCGACCCGGTGCGAGGCCGAACGGCTCGTCCAGTGACCGAGGCGGTCCCGAGGGCGGCGATCCGCAGGAGCATTCGCATTCCGCTTCGCTTCGCTGACGACTACTCAACCATTGCCACGGTCGTCAGCTTCACCGGACTGACCGACGCCCAGGAGCACGTGGCCCTCGAACTCGGCCAACCCGCCGCAGCCGGGCTGCCGCTGGTGCGCCTGCACAGCGAATGCCTGACCGGTGACGTATTCGGCAGCCAGCGGTGCGACTGCGGGCCGCAACTGCGCGAAGCGGTCGAGCGGATCACCAAGCACGGCGGCTACGTGCTGTATCTGCGCCAGGACGGGCGCGGCGCCAGGCAAGTCCCTACCACGCTGCACCTTACCGGGGCCAACGCCGCCTACCTCGCCGCTAAGGCCCGGCGCGGCGGGCATGATCTGCTTTCGCGGGGACTTGACCGCGTCGCAGAGCCGCACCGGCACGCGGGTCCGCTCGCCGGTCCCGCAGACCTCGGGTTCGAGGCCCGATGACAGACATCCGCGAGCTTTCGCCGCCTGCCTCCGCGACCGGGTGGGTCCGCACGAATCCCGTCATCTTCTCGGCCGTTGTGCTGATCGTGGCGCAGTTGTGCTGGAAGGCGTACCTGCTCTCGCGCTTCTATTTCCGGCAGGATGACTTCCTGCTGCTGGATCGCGCCTTGTCGCACGGACTGAGCCTGAACTACCTGTTCAGCTTCAGCGGCGGCCATCTGAGACCTGGCGGCCTTGTCGTGTTCTGGCTGATGACCCGGCTGTCGCCGTACAACTGGCTGCTCGCCTCCGTCGTGACCATCGCGGCACTGGCGGCGGCAGGCGTCCTTATGCTGCGCCTGCTTCTGATCCTGTTCGGCAGCCGCCCGGCGATCCTGATCCCGCTGATCATCTTCCTGTTCACGCCGCTGACGCTGGCCGGGCTGTCGTTCTGGACCACTGTGACGGACTGGCTGCCGTTGCAGCTGACGATGCTGGCGGCGACCTAT
>DATIOU010000197.1:0-27862 GCA_035472835.1 Streptosporangiaceae bacterium
AGCGAAGGCCGTTGCGCTGGCCGAGGCGCGGCAGCCAGCCTTCCGCGAATATGCGCAGCAGGTCGTGGACAACGCACAGGCGCTGGCGGCCGGGCTGCTGAGCCACGGGGCACGGCTGGTCAGCGGCGGCACGGACAACCATCTGATCCTCGTCGACGTGAGCAGCTACGGCCTGACCGGACGTCAGGCCGAGAGCGCGCTGCTGGACTGCGGCATCGTGACGAACCGCAACGCCATCCCGCACGATCCGAACGGCGCCTGGTATACCTCCGGCATCCGCCTCGGCACGCCAGCGCTGACCACGCGCGGCCTCGGCACTACTGAGATGGACCAGATCGCCGCGCTGATTCACGCCGTCCTCAGCGATGCCCGCCCCGGTGTCACTTCCGCCGGAGCGCCGTCTAAGGCCTCCTACCAGCTAGATCCGGGCCTGGGCGGGCGGATACAGCAAGAGGCGGCCGACATGCTCGCCGGATTCCCGCTGTATCCCAGCGTCGACCTCGGCTGACTGCTCGCCCGTCGCCCGCTAGCCGAACCGGCCGTGCACGTAGTCGGCCGTGCGCGGGTCCTGCGGGTCGTTGAACATTGCGTCGGTGGGACCGTGCTCCACGATGTAGCCGGGAGTTCCTAGCTCGGCGAGAAAGAACGCGCACTGGTCGGAGACTCGCTGCGCTTGCTGCATGTTGTGAGTCACGATCACGATCGTCACTTCACGCACGAGGTCGGCCATCGTCTCCTCGATGACGCGCGTCGAGGTCGGGTCGAGGGCGGAGCAAGGCTCATCCATCAGCAGCACCCTGGGACGAACCGCCAGCGACCGGGCGATGCATAGCCGCTGCTGCTGCCCGCCGGACAGCGCCCCGCCAGGCTGGCGTAGCCGGTCGGCGACCTCACGCCAGAGCCCCGCCTTGATCAGGCACTCGTGCACCAGAGCGTCCCGCTCCGACCGGCTGGCCGTGACGCCGGTGAGCTTCAGTCCGGCCACGACGTTGTCATAGATGCTCATCGCCGGGAACGGGTTGGGCTTCTGGAACACCATGCCGATCTGGCGGCGCGCTTCGGTCAGGCGCTGAGAGGGGTCGTAGATGTCGACCCCGTCGAGCAGCACCTCGCCCGCCAGCGCGGCGCCGGGCACCAGCTGGTGCATCCGGTTGAGTACCCGCAAGAAGGTCGACTTGCCGCACCCGGACGGCCCGATCAGCGCCGTCACCTCACCTGCCCGCATCGTGAGCGACACCTGCTCGAGCACCATGTGGTCGCCGAACCACGCGGTGATGTCCCGCGCATCGAGCTGAGCGAGCGGCAGATTCGCCGTCATGACGTCGGACAACGGACTACCGCCCGGCATCGCGGCGTCCGGCGATCCGTTCGCGCCCAGCCAGGAACGCCATGGCCGGGCTGACGCCCCCGGGTCACCCGACCGGATGGCGGTTGCGTCGTACTCTGATTGGTCGGTCACAGCGTGTAGGTCCTTGTCCGGTCGCGGCGCGGGCGACGACGACAGTTGCGACGTCGATGTCATCAGCAGGCACTCACATCAGGTTGGGCAGAAGCCGGACCAACTGGTCGGCGACGCCCAGACCAAAGTAACCGAGAACGGGGACAGCGACGGTCCACGTCTGCCAGCGGCCCCAGCGGGAGCCGAGCCAGCTGACGCCAGCCGCGGCGAGCACTAGCCCTTGGCCCCACAGCACCAGTGGCACCCATGCGATCGATTCCGTGCCGAAGAGCAGCTCGCTTGGCCCGATGTCGGATGTAGTGACCACCATCGTGGGCGCTAGCTTCGGCGTCGTCACGGTATCGGCATCGATCCGCAGCACCCCCGTCGGCGCCAACGGCGGCCCGTCAGCCGTCGCCAGGACCAGCCGGCCCTTGCCGTTGGTTAGCGGCGGCACCTGGTCGCCGGCCCGCCGAACATCAAGAACTCGGTAGCGGGTCACGCCTTGCCCCGTAGTCACAGTGATCACTGCGCCCGGGCTCAGGCTCGACAAGCGCGCGAACGGTCCGCCGTAAGCGGCGCGACGGCCATAGATCTCGCTGAAGCCGGTCTGCCCGGGCATCTGTGTGTCCCGGAGGTGGCCGGGCCCGCCCTCTAGCACCGCTGCGCTGGTGCCTTCGCGGACGACCGCATTGAGGCCGATCGCCGGGATGGACAGCACGGCCACCGGTGTGCCGGATGCAAGCAGCTTCTTGGAATTCGACGGGTCGGTGGGTCCGGTTGGCGCGAGTGCCTGCGCCAGCTGCGCCCGGAAGTCCGCGTAGGCATTCCGCTGAACCCGGTCGTAGTACAACTGGGAACCACCAACAATCCACGCACCGAAGCCGAGCAACGACGCTCCCAGGATCAGGATCGCGGCGGAGACGACCAACCGGGACGCTGCGGCACGGCTGTCGGCCGTCTGCGTCGGTGACTGAGGCGGTGGCGGGCCTGTGTAACCGGCACCGCCGCCGGGCGCGCTTGGCGCGCCCGGCGGCGGTGACTGCACGACCGTCATGCCTGCGCCTGCGGCCCGGCCGCTGTGCCCTTGTTGCCGAGCAGGCGCTGCTCGGTCTCGGCTCGGGCGCCTTCGGCTGCCGCGGCCAGTTTCGCGCGGAGCCGACGCCGCTGCCAGCCGCGGCCGCGCCAGAAGACGACAGCGGCGACGATTACGAGGACTATCAGCCCGAGCAGCGGCCATGGCATCGCGAATAGTGACGCCGTCCCGGTCACGTTGCCAGTCGGCAAGGCCATCGGCGGCGCGCCCGTCGGTATGGCCAGGCTAAGACGCACGTGCGCGGTCATCGGACCCAGTGGGAACAGGCCGCCAGGCTTGGCGGTTACCCGGACTGAGTCACCGGGCAGCACCGTCGGCAGATTGTTGAGGTGAACGAGGCTTGAGATGCCGAAGGGGCCCGTGACCGATACGCCCTGGCTGCCGGTGATCCGCACATTGCCGGTGTTGTGAACCGTGTAGGAGACGGTCGCCGAGCCGGAACCGAACGGGTTCAGCGACGTGTGGAACCCGGTCGCGATCGACTCGACCGCCAGCCCCGCGTGCAAGGGCCCGGTCACTCGCAGTTCGAGCGGTACGGCGATGCGCTGGTACTCCGTCACCAGCTGGCCCTTGCTATTCCGACGGTTGAAGCTGACCTGTCCGATCACACCGCCGGTATGGTCTCCCGGTGTGGCATTGCGGGGCACAGCTACCTTGAAAGCCTCGACGATTCCATGACCACCGCCTATGACGATCGACTGCTGGCTGACGCCGCCTGGGAGCTTTACCCAGGAGCCGATGTCGAGCGGTGTCTTTCCCGCTGGCAGCAGGGTCAGGGCGTTTGTAAGAGTAGTGCCGGTGGCGTCGGTCCCGTAGATCTCAAATGCGATGCTCTGCTTGCCTCGATTCAGCACCGCAACGTGGTCGGTGATCGTCGAGCCGGGCTTGATGTTCGTGTATGAGAACTTGGCGCGAGTATCCGGCTGGGTGGCACTGGCTGGGATCACCGACCAGCTGATCGGCCCGCTGCCCACAGTCTGTGCCGAGCGCGTCCCCGCGGACAACTGGGACGCGAGAGCCGCGGGACCGGCGATTACAGCCCCCGTGACAATCGCGGCGAGCAGGACGCCACTGGCCAGAATCCGGCCTCGGCTGCGGTGCGGGTGGGAGACGTTCATGAGGGCAGACCGTTCATTTCCGAGGGCCATCGAGCCCGGTCCGATAATGGTTGTTGCGTCGGCTAGATCGGGCATTGCGTGTCGGGCGTGACGTGCCGGAGAAGCACCGCCATCACGGCGGAAGGAGGAGCGACGGGCAGCAAACCTCGCCGCCCGCGCCCCTCCCCGTCCGTACCGGGGCCGGCTCACTCAGCCGACCCCGGACCCGGATTCCGCGGTGCTACTACTTCCGCGCGTTACGGGTTGGACGTGACATAGGTGATGGTCAGGCTGCCGGCGTAGGGACCGGCCGGCACTGTGGTTGGGATGTCCAGCAGCAGGCTGGCGCTAAGGACGTTAGTGCCAAGCCCGCTACCAGCGTGAGCTTGCGCCAGAAGAGCAGCGGTGCTGCCCAGGCCTGGGCCCGTTGAGCCGGTGTTGGCGCCGCTCGGTGCTACGGTGCCGCCGAGCAGCGCGCCGCCGGTCAGCGACCCGACGACCGTCGGGGTCCACCCGAGCGCGTTGCCCGAGATGCTGCCGCCAGCGGCCGAGCCGCTGCCGGTGAAGTTGGACTCCTGCCCAGACACCGCCCAGCCCGGCACGAAGTTCCGGGTGTCGGACACCGTGACGCCCTGCAGCGTCCCGGTCGCGGTCTCATCGGGGGTAGTCGCCGGCGAGGCCGGGGACAAGGTGACCGTACCCGGCGCCACCGTGACGGTGAGGGCACCGGACTGCGGAACGGTCACGCTGATCGGCTCGCTGCCGGCGGTGATGCTGCCGGCCTGGGTGACGTTGATCTGAGCCGTGCCCGTCGAGCCGCTGTAGGTGGTGGCCGTCGGGGTGAACACCGCCGACACGTTCTGCGTCCCGGTGGTCGAGAACGACGTCTGCTGCGTGGCCGGGGTGGCCACGCCGCCGGTGTTCACCGCGACCGGGGTGCCGAGGTTGCTCCCGTTCACCATGAACTGGACGGTACCGGCCGGGGTCGTGCTGTCGGCCGCCGTCACGGCCGCCGACAACGTGATCGTGGTCCCGGTCGTGGTCGCGGTCGGGGCCGTCAGCGTGGTGGTGGTGGCGGTGATCACCGGGCCGGTGGCGCTGGTGGTGTACGAGCCGCCGCCGGCCGGGATGGTCACGAACGTCGACTGGGTGTAGTGGACCGTGCCGGTACCACCCGGCCCGCTCCAGCAGCCGACCGAGAACTCCACCGTCCCGCCCGAGCCGAACCCGCCCGTGCTGGCCAGCGTCTGCATGCTGAAGTCCAGCTGGCCGCTGAACCCAGCCGTCAGGCCCGCGCTCACCACCGGCGAGATCCGGGAGATCAGCGTCCCGCTGGTGGTGAAGTCAGCCATCTGCGCCGACGTCTGGAACCCGGACGGGCAGCCATCGGTCGTTGTCCACGTCGGGGTCAAAGACGTAGCGCCGCTCGCCGGGTTCAGGCTCACATTGCCCGGCTCCGTACCCACGCCGGCCAGCGCCGACCCGGCGGTCATGACCGCCGCGCCGGCCGTAAGGCCGAGTACCCCGAGGACAACGGCACCACGGCGAAGCCGCCCGGCCGTTCTCCATTTCAACTTCTCGTTCATTGCAGGGGTTCCTCTCCCATTCTGTTGGCGGACGTGCCGAGCGCGCGCCCGCTGGTGGGTCGTCCCTGGTATGGGACGATGACCGGGTGCCTGCCCGGACATTCCGGGTCCGGGCAGGCACCCAGCCGGCTCAGCTGGGCCCGTTGTTGGTTTCCTGGACCCTGAGGGAGTTAGCTGTCGAGCCGCACGAGTCAGGTTGCGACGCCGCTGGCAGCAGTCCGAAGCCGAGGACTTGGATCGTGGTGCTCGACTGGCACAGCGCGGAGTTCGTACTGGCGAAGAGCCCGGCCTGGGTCGAGTTAAAGCCGGACTGGCCGCTCGTGACCGCGCTCCACGACATGACGTTGAAAACCTCCCGAGTGATCGGGAAGCTCGTGTTCAGAACGCCGCCAGAGGTCGGCTGCACCGCGGTCGTGCCGACGACAATCGGCTCGAGGATGTCGCCGAACCGAACGTCCGGGGTAACTACACCGTTGCTGAAAGCGAGCCACTTGGCGATGGAAATCGGCGCGATGCCGTTCGGGTCGCTAGCGAGCGCGGTACCGTCATGCTCCTCGACGGAAACGCCCGTCGCGGGGCCGGCCGCAACCGTCTGGTGCCAGCACGTCTGCACCGACGTGACGCCCATCGCGGTCTGCCAGAAGGACAGCGTGCCCGACCCGTTCTGGGGGGCGTAGAGGTCGATGTTGCCGCCGGCAGCCGGGTTGTAGGTGACGCCACCGACGGTTACCGGGCTGCAGGTCCCGTACAGGGTTTGCAAGTTAGCGACGGTGAACATGCCGGCGTTGGTGATGTGAGTTGGCGTCGTCGTGTAGGTCACCGTGCCGAGTCCGGTAGTGCTAGAGCACGTGAACCCGGTCGGTGTGGTGGGACCGTTGCACTTGGTTGTTACCTGGATCGCGGTCGTCGGACCGGTCGCGTCGGTCACCGCGTCCAGTGCGAACGGAATGTAAACGAGCGCGCCGCTAGTGTTCCTGACGCCCGGGCCAGTCGTGGCCGACGTTCCGGAACCAGGACCGCCGGACGAACGGGAGAACGCGAGGCAGCCCGCCTGCGGCGGGACCGCCAGCTGCGCCAGGGTCGTGCTGGTGTTGAACGAGAAGTCCAGCGCCTTGAAGCCCTGACCCGAGCCATTCGGCCGGGTGAAGCTGCAGTTCTGCTGCGCGCCGCCGGAGCCGGCCACGCCCGGCGTGATGATCTCGCCTCCGGTCTGGGTTACCGGGTTGACGGCATCGTAGGAACCAATGATGCCGCCGCTGGTCTGGCCAGCGAAGAAGTCCATGACGTTCTGGGTCGTGTCCGACCCTACGGCGACGAACTGGAACGCCGGGTCAGCCGACGCTGGTGCCGCCGCTGCGAACGCGGCTCCGGCGAAGCCCAGCGTGACGGCTCCGACCACCGCCAGGCTCTTGAGCCTGGTCGCCTGGTGGCCGAGCCACCCGGGCTTGCCAGTCCGGGTGACGGGGGGTTTGGGATTCATCGGGTCCCTTCCTCTTTCTGAGGACGTACCGTGGATGGCACGCCCGGCCGTTTGCCCGCCGCGTTGTACTGGACGGGCTGGGTACTGCTCCTGGCCGGCATCCGACTGCCGGCCAAGCTGTTGGGTGTCTGGGGTGCCGTAACCTGCATGGGAGCGGCACCCCAGTCAGCCGCGCTCACGTTCGCAACCGCCGCAGCCAGCGCGCCACGCTGGCGGAGCGCAGCGCCGTCCCGCCAGCGGCACACGCAGCGCCCGCCATGACCACGACCAGCAGCGCCCAGCGGATGCCACCCAGTGGCTGTCGCGCCGTCCTGCTCGACGTCAACTGCGCCGGCGCTGGCAGGATGCTCAGACCCGTCGTCGCAGTTGAGCTGCTCACCGTCGGCGTGAGCTGCCCGCTGCTGGCCGACGCGCTGCCACCAGTAGTCGTCGGAGCGGTCGAGCCGGTCGGCGCGCTGGATGGCGCCGGGGACGGGGACGGCGACGTCGATCCCTTGGCGTCGGCGCGCAGTGTGGCCACAACGGAGGCGGCTTGAGCCTTAAGGCTGGCCGTCAGCGGCAGGTAGCCGGGCGGAAGGTCGCCAGGCGCGACACCAGCCGTCTGTCCGGTCCCGCCGGCGTAGGCGATCAGGTTGGCGTACGCGGTCAGGTCGGCCGCGCTGCGGGCGGTGTCGACGGCCGCGTAGGTCACCTGCACCAAGGGATAGCCGCCGGCACCGGGACTGGCGGGATTGACCTGGAGCAAGCCAGCGCTGTCGGGCTTGGCGGAGTTGAGCGCAGTCGTAATGCTGGCGACGCTCGGGACGACGCAGTTGGCGCCCGAGTTATCGCACATCTGCGCGTCGACCAGGCCGTAGGCAGCCAGATCGGCCGTGTCGGAGATCCCCCAGATGAAGATGTGGCCTAGCGGCTCTGCGCCGTTCTTATCCCACCAGCCCGTTTTTCCGCTGGGGGACAGGATTTGGTCGTCCCAGGCGCCCGTCGTCGGGTTGTTCGCGGTCAGGACGCTGGACGCAGCCTGGTCATAGCTGTTGACGTACGGCAGCAGGTCCAAGGAGAGCCTAGTCTCCTCCTCCCCCGAGGCGGACTGGCCGAGGTCGAGGACGCCGGAATAGGCGCGCGGGAAGGAGTCGATCGCCGGTGGCGTGCCGAGCTTGAGCCCTGTGTAGTCCGGGTCGGCCGTCACCGAGTTCGCCGCTGAGTTCGTGCCGCTGTTCAGCCAGGCGCTGGCGGCCGGATCCGCCTGGATCCACTGCCAGACCTGCTGGTTGAGGGCCGAATGGTCCTCGGTGAGCAGCGGCGCCTCCGAGGAAAGGGGAGCCAATGCCGGCACCGCGGGGTTGAGGTTCTGAAACTGCGGGTCCTTGGTCACGTTCACCGGGTTCGACTGGGCCCACGATGGTCCCGGGAAACCGGTGCCGTTTGGGTAGTAGTCGGGCAGGTCAGTCAGGTAGACCTGGGTGATGCCCTTGGCCAATAGCTCGGGCGTCAGCTTGACCGGTGTACTGATGAAGCCGGTCCCCTCGTTGATGTTGAAGCCGAAACCGACGGCCGAGACAGCGACCGGGGCGTACAGGATGGGCGGCAGGGGGATGCTGCCGCCGCTGCCGCCAGGACGCGCGACCTCACTGCCGATCGGGATCGTGGTGAACGCCAGCCCGGCGGGACTACCAGGCAGGGCTAGCTGCTGCGTGCTCGTCGCCTCCGGGACCGCGGAGTACCCGTAGACCGTGTTGCACTTGGCGGCTTTGTTCAGCGCAAGCTGCCAGGACTGCACCGCCCGGGCGACAATCTGCGTGCCGATCGTCTGGATTTCCTGCGTACCGATCGGGCAGAACGACCCGATCGGCGCGTAAGCGAGGTGGATCTGAATCCGCATGGCCCAGTTGGAGGCGCTCAGCGGCGAAGACCAGAGGAGGCCGCCTGCGCTGATGCTCGACGGGTCGATCTTGTACCCGTTGGGCTCGTACTGGCCGCGGGGCACGATGACCAGCCAGCAGTTCCTGGTCTGGCCGTTGCTCTCCAGGTCGCCGCAGCCGAGTCCGGGCGCCTCGATGCTGGTCAGGGTCTCGAATTGCAACTGGCCGGTGCCGTCGGCGCTGGTGACGGATTCCTGCACTTCGTTGCTGGTGAACTCGTCGAAGTACTGGGCAGTCTGGATGTTGCCGTAGGCCGGATGTGTCGGATCGTTCACCGGCACGAACGGGATGCTGTAATCCTGATTGTCCCCTTGCACCACATCGGGCGGGTTGGCGTTACCGGGTTCCCCAGGGTCACAGCCGAGAACCGGTCCATCACCGTTCAGGCTGCCTGGCGGATTGGTCGTGCTCGGCTGAGCGCCAGCCACGCATATGTCGCCTTCCCGAGTACCGATCGATGAGTTCGAGGCTTTCGGTCCTAGCAGGCCGGCCGAGCCGTACTCGCAGCCTTGCGGCGATGGCCCCGTGCTCGCATCGCCGTAGCACTCCATGAGCTGCAGGTAGTTGGCGCCCGGGCCACCGCTGTTGTCGACCGTGGGTATCCCGCCCTTCCAGATGATGGTGATGCCCTGGTGCGTGATGTCCTGCGTCTGGCTGACGGTGACCTGAAGGTTCTTGAAGTCTGGGTACATGAACGACAGCGGACTGGTCGGCGTGGCACTGCTCCGGTCAGCATTCGCGGCGGCGATCGGCTTGTTCGTGTTGTCCAGCAGGCCCTGCGCCCAGTTCACGGTCAGCGCGGAGTTGGTGGTCCCTTTCCCCGTGATCTGGTCGTAGCCGGTTCCGGTCGCGGCCCTCGCTTCGCCGGGCGGACCCATCGCCACCAGCGCGGTAAGCGCGGCGGCGGCGGCCAGCGCACCAGACCACCGGATGCGCGACACGACGGTGTCGGTATTGGTTCGCCGGGTCATTGGAACGCCCCCGGACCTCTGGGCAGACCACTGGCCCCGCGCTGCCGGCGCCTTCTGCTCGCTTGAGCAACGAGCGGGGGCGCAACAATTAGCCCAACAACGAGGACGGCGGCCAAGGCCATGAGCGCGTACTGGAGTGCTTGGCCGAGGCTGGCCGGAGCGGCCGTGGGGACGGCGTTTACCGTCTGCGCACCCTGGCCGCTCGCAGTGGTTGAGCAGTTGCCGGAGTCTGGGCTGCAGCCTTGCGCGATGGCGTTGCCGAGGGAGCCGGTGCCGGTTCCTGTTCCCGTGCCTGCACCAGTCCCCGCGCCGGCGCTGGTGCTCGCACCGGGGCTCGCGCTGGTCCCGGCGGTGGAGCTAGTGCCGGACGCGCTCGCGCTCGGGTTGACCGGCGTGGGCGTCTTGGCGCCGCCGGTCCCGGTAGTGCACTGCGTAGTCCCTTGCTTGTCGCACGTCGGCGGCATCGGGTCGTTCGTGGCCAGGGTGTTGGTGCCGTTGGTCGAGAACGTCGGATTGTGGCATTGCTGGATCTGCGCCGTCGTCTGGCTCGGTACCTGGTTGCCGGGAATCTTCTGAAGCTGCTGGAAGCCGGCCTCGACCAGGTTGATGGGCAGGGACGAATAGCCGAGCGCGTCAAGCGGCACCTGACCCTGGCATAGCAGGTACGCGCCGAACGCGCCGAGCGTAAAGCCCTTAGTAGTGGTCATGGGCGCCGTCGTGCTCGTCGGCAGGATCATGTAGGAGTAACTGGAGAGCTCGTACGTGCGCGGGTCTCTGTCGGTGTAGACCTGCGACAAGTCCTGCGTCAGGTAGAGCGCGCTGCTCTTGTCCATGTTGATCTGGGCCTTGAGCAGCGAGACGGCGACGTGTCCCGCGGTTGGCTGGGTGTAGTAGCCGGCCGCGTTGAGCACTTTGGCGACCGGGAAGCCGGTCTCCAGCGCGTAGGAAAACTCGACGTAGCCGATTGCCCCGTCAGCCTGCTGCTGGCTGACGTATCCGGACACACCCAGGTCGCCGGCCTGGCCGATCATCGCCGAGCCCGACAGCACCGGGTACGCGGAGGTCTGCGTGCACGGGCTGCGGCCAACCCTCGCGCAGTACGCGTTCCAGTACGACGGCTGGGTCGCGAGTATCCACTCGGTGAACTCCGCGGTGGCGCCGGAGCCGTCGGAACGGACGACAGGGACGATCTGGAGTGCAGGCAGCGTTAGGCCAGGATTGTCCGCTGCGATGATCGGGTCGTTCCATCTGGTGATCACGCCGGTGAAGATCCCGGCGATGGCCTTGCCGGACAGCCGCAGGTTCGTAACCCGCGTGTTGCCGATCTTCAGGTTGTACATGAACGTGGTGCCGCCGGCGGTGTCCGGCATATAGGCGTAGCCGCGCGTCGGCGCCGGGTCGAAGTTGTTGCCGTCATGGATGCCGTAGGGAATCTCCGACGCGCCCCAGTCGGTAGTGCCGTTCGCGAATTCCTGCCGGCCCGAGGTGGAGCCGACCGGCTGGTAGTTGACTTTCATGCCGAATTGGGCGACGTTCTGGGTCCAGTCGTTGATGGCGTTGTACGACCAGGTGGAGCCCGCGCCGCTGATGGGCACATAGTTCGCCGCGGACGCCGGCTGCACCGCCGCGAATACAGACGCAGCCACAGTGGCCGCTGCCACCGCCACGCCAGCCGCCAGCCGCCGCAGGCGCATCCCGCTCCGCCACTTCATCTGCTCACTCCGCACGTCTCGTCCTCGTTGGCAAGCTCGTCTTCGTATGCGCAGCTCACGCGCTGGCCCCTCCGTAGTCGGCACCTGGTCCGCCCGCTAGCGCGATGGGCGGACGCGCCGCAGCGCGTTCGGTGTACCGCGTCAGGTCGCGATGGGACGCAGCCATCCGCCGCGCTAGCTGGCGGCTCGTCAACTGTCCAGCGCCGCGGCCACCGATCACCCGCGCGATCCCGAACAGCAAAAGGACGAGCGCCAGCAGGACAGAAGCCGCCCCGAAGCCACGGATGACGAATGGCCCCTCGCCGCTGGACACAAGCTCGTAGGCGGCAAGAGGCAGCGAATTCATCGGGCCATTCACCGGATTGACGTTGATGAAGTTCGTATATCCAGCCGTGAGCAGCACCGGCGCGGTTTCGCCGATCGCCCGCGCGGCGCCGAGGATTACCGCTGTCGCGAGGCCAGATCGCGCTGTCGGCAGGGTGACGTGCCACACCGTGCGCCACTGCCCCGAACCCAGCGCAAAGGAGGCCTCGGTGAGGCCGCCCGGCACCAGCCGCAGTACTACGTAGGCCGCTCGGCAGATAATGGACACCACCGTCACGGCTAGCGCGCAGCCAGCGGCCAGCCCGGACAGGCCGAGCCCGAAGATCAGGATCAGCGTCGCGTAGATGAAGAGGCCCGCGAGGACATCAGGCAGAGCCGTCATCGCGTCGACCAACGTGCGCACCAGTCGGTTCAGCTTGCCCGGGACCTCGTTCAGGAACACTGCCGCCAGCAGACCGAGTGGAACTGCGATCGCCATGGCAATGCCGACTTCGATGAGCGTGCCGATCATCGCGTGCAGGATGCCGCCCTTGGTCAGGGCGGCGAAGGCGTTAGTAGTGTGCAGATCCTGCGTGTAGAAGTTGAGGTGTCTCAGCGCCTTGGCGCCCTTGAACACCGTGTACAGAATGACGAACAGCAGCGCCAGGACCACCACGACCGCAAGCGAGTGCACAATGACGGCCGAAACCCGGTCGCGCACAGTCGGCCGGTTGTTGTCGAACGCGACCAGCAGGCCGTAGATGAGCACGAACAAGCACCAGCTCACCACGACGTAGCCGAGAATCCCGGTAAACGGCGCCAGCTGAAACCACAACAGGCCGGTCGTGGCCAGCGCCGAGGCCAGCGCACCTGCAATCGCAAGGACGTCCGCGCGGCGGACGCCGGCGATCTGGCGCGGCCTCTGCGTTGACCGCGTCGCCGCGCGCCAGGGGACCGTCGTCCGCGGCGGCGCCTGATCCGCTGGCGCGCCGACCTGGCTGCCAGCGGCCTGCGAGGCGGACGAGAATGGCGGGTTCACAACGGACATTGCCTCAGGCCTCGCTCACCGAGCCGGACCGGGACCGAGACACGATCACGGCGGCGATCACGTTGACGACGAGTGTCAGCGCGAACAGCGCCAGGCCGGCGGCCATGAGCGCGCTCACTGCGAACGGGGTCGCCTCGGCGTACCGCAGGGCGATCAGGCTTGAGATTGAGCTGGTGCCGTGCTGCAAGATGTGCGGCTGGATCGCATAAACCGGCGAGATGATCAATGCCACCGCGATGGTCTCGCCCAATGCACGCCCGAGACCAAGCATCGAGCCACCGATCATCGCCCCGACGCCGAATGGCAGCACGACCGCGCGGATCATCCCCCAGCGGGTCGCACCGAGCGCGTATGCTCCTTCGCGTTCTCCCTGCGGCGCCTGGCTGAACGCCTCGCGCATGATCGAGCAGGCAATGGGCGTGATCATCAACCCGACAACGATGCCGGCGATGAACGTGGACGATGTGTAGTACGTCGCGGTCGGCTGCGTCGCATTCCGCTCGACGCCGTCGACCTTGAAGATCGGGATCCAGCCGAACCAGTCGTTGATCCAGCGAGACAGCGACACCACGCGCCACTGCAGGAGCTCGAAACCCCAGAGACCGTAGACGACGCTTGGGACAGCGGCCATCAGATCGACGATCCCCACCAGAAAGCGCTGAATGCTCCGCGGCGCGTACTCCGAGATGTAGAGGGCAGTGCCAAGAGACAGCGGGATCGCCACCACCACAGCCACAAGGGCGATGAGGACGGTGCCGACGATGACAGCGGCGATGCCGAACCCGCCGCCGTCAGGGTTCCACGTCTGCGCCGTCAGGAACGACCAGCCAGCTTTGTGCAGCGCCTGCGACGCTCGGTAGAAGAGGAACGTGCCCACCAGGCCCAGCAGCACGAGCACCACCACGCCGCCACCGCGCGCAATGGCCCGGAACGCGAGATCGGACGTGCTGAGTCGCGCGCTCAGCTTGCGCGGAACCGCGCCAGTGCGCGCAGGCAACACGGACGGCTCACCGATTCGCACGAACAGTCGCCCTCTTTGTCAGTCGGCCCTTGGGACCGCACGCCCGCTCATAGCCAGGTCATCGGGTACCTCGCCGCCTGACTATGGGAGTACTGAACCACGCACAAGACGGTCTTGGACGACTCGATAGGAAAGCGTGGGTGAACACTAAAAGCGCCGCCTACCAGCCCAGAGTCATTAACTAACGGCATGCGAACGGATCAGGCACGCCGAGCCGGGCTACCGCCGCTCGCCCGCGTACCAGCAGTAGCCATGCTCGGGCCGGCCGCTCGCGCCGTACCGCAGTCGAACCGTCACTCGGCCAGCATCGTGCAAGTGAGTCAGATATCGCTGCGCCGTCGCGCGGCTAACACCCGCCTTCTCGGCGATGCGGGTACCGCTGGGGTCTCTGCTGCGCCCCAGCGGTGCCCGCTTCCATGCGCGACGGCGGCCACGGCCGGCCGACCGCATGACCTCCCGCCGCGGGGATCAGGCCGCGCCTGCTGTGGCGACGATCCACGCGAGCACCAGTGCTTCCTCGCGCCACTTGTCGTAGCGCCCCGAGCGGCCGCCGTGCCCGGCCGTCATCTCGGTCTTCAGCAAGAACGGGCCGCCCTTGGCCTCGGCCTGAAGCCGTGCGATCCACTTGGCGGGCTCGTGGTACAGCACGCGCGTGTCATTGAGGCTGGTCACGGCCAGGATCGGCGGATACACGCGGTCCGCGCTGACGTTCTCGTATGGCGAGTAGGCCTTCATATACGAATAGACCTCGGCGTTGTGCAGCGGGTCGCCCCACTCTTCCCATTCCGGGACCGTCAGCGGCAGCGTCGGATCCAGGATCGAGGTCAGCGCGTCCACGAACGGCACCTGCGCCACAATCCCGCCGAACGCCTCCGGCGCCATGTTGGCGACCGCCCCCATCAGCAGGCCGCCCGCTGAGCCCCCGCGCGCGATCAGCCGCTCCGTGGTGGTCCAGTTGTCCTTTACCACCTGCCGAGCGCACGCAATGAAGTCGCTGAAGGTGTTGACTTTGTTGAGCATCTTGCCGTCGTCATACCAGCGCCGGCCAAGCTCGCCGCCGCCCCGCACGTGCGCGATGGCGAACACGAACCCGCGATCAAGCAGCGAGATCCGGGAGATCGAGAAGTTCGGGTCGCTCGAGATCTCGTAACTGCCATACCCGTAGAGCAGGAACGGGGCCGTGCCATCTAGCGGTGTGTCCTTGCGACGCACTAGCGAAAGCGGGATCTGGGTACCGTCCTCGGCGGTCGCCCAGAGACGGCGCTGCTCGTAGTTGGCCGGGTCGTACTCCGAGCCGTCCGGAGCGGGCAGCACCGGACTCCGCTTGAGGAGCGTCAGCTTCCCCGTCGCCACGTCGCTGTCGTAGACCGAGCCGGGTGTCACCATGGAGACGTAGTGCAGCCTGAACGTGCGGGTCTCGTACTCGGGGTTTGCGCCAGGGCTCACGTCATAGATCGGCTCGGGAAAGCCGATCTCGTGGTCGGCGCCTGCCGACGGCAGGATGCGCAGACCCGTCAGCCCGTCGCGACGGAAGTAGACGACCAGGTGACGCGCGAACGCGTCGACGCTCATCATCCGGGTGTCATCGCGGTGCGGGATGACCGGCGTCCACGCCGCGGGGTTGTCGACCGGCGCCTCCGCCAGCTCGAAGTTCAGCGCTCCATCATTGTGCAGGATCAGCAGGCGATCGGTTCCGTCCGGCAGGATCTGGTGCTCGACGTCATATTCCACGCCGGTCCGGCGGGGCGCGACGATCGTGAACTCCCCCGTCGGGTTCGCCGCATCGAGGAGCCAGATCTCACTGGTGAGCTTGCTCGACGAGCCGATCATCACGTAGCGCTCGCTGCGCGAGAGGCCGACGCCGACGCCGAACTTCTCGTCTGCCTCCTCGTAGACGACGACGTCGTCGGCCGCGGGCGTTCCTATCGTGTGCCGCCATACCCGGTACGGCCGCCACGCCTCGTCGACGGTGATGTAAAACAGCGCGGATCCGTCGGCTGACCAGGCGCTGCCGTAAAAGGTGTCAGGGATCTCGTCCGGCGTGACCTCGCCTGTCACGAGATCCTTGAAGCGCATGGTGTAGCGCTCGTCACCGTCCAAGTCGACGGAGTATGCGAGCAGCCGGCCGTTCGGACTGACGTCAAAGGCCCCGATGGAAAAGAAGGGATTGTCGCCAGCGAGCTCGTTCCCGTCCAAAAGAACTTCTTCGCCGTCGAGCGGTGCGCCGTCGTCCGTCATCGGCGGGCCGGCGTCGTCGGGCCGGACGGCCCGACGGCAGTTGACGGGGTACTGCTTGCCCTCGACCGTCCTGCCGTAGTACCACCAGCCGCGATCGCGGACGGGCACGGACAGGTCCGTCTCTTTCGTCCGCGACTTGATCTCGCCAAATATCGCCTGCCGCAGGTCCTCCTGCGGCCCGGTCATCGCCGCGGTGTAGGCGTTCTCGGCCTCGAGGAAGCCGATGGTCTCCGGGTTGTCCTTCGCGGCCAGCCACGTGTACTCGTCGACGACCGTGTCGCCGTGATGGGAGCGCTCGGTCGGTACGCGCTTAGCGACTGGCGGCTGGGGGTTAGATGCGGGCTGGTCGCTCATGACCGTCGAGCTTACTGGGGCTCGCCGAACCAGCCAGGGCCGTGGGGAGCGAGCGGCACCGGCTTGGCATGCAGTCCGGGTCGCTGCCGCCCCCGCCAAAGGCAGCGACCCGGGCATGGCACACCCGGCAGACCTGGCTAGAGCTCGGTATCGCGCAGGTACGCCAGCACGGCCAGCACCCTGCGGTTCTCGTCCGGCCCGGGGCTCATGCCGAGCTTGGCGAAGATCCGCGCGATATGACTCTCTATTGTCCGCTCCATCACCGACAGTCGGCCCGCGATGGCAGTATTGGACATCCCGGCGGATATCAGCTCGAGGATCTCGAGCTCACGAGGTGTCAGCCGTGCGAGCCCCTGCGCGCCAGGCCGCGGCTCCGCGGCCTGATCTCGCACGCCTGCACTCATGTCGATACCTCACCGGCTCGCGCGGCTCGCGCCACGGGTTCTTTGCGCCAGGCTGCCTTCGGCCCGGCGAAGGTCAGCGTCGCAACGCCCGATGTGCTGGCGATGTGCTGGCGATGTGCGGCCAGGTCACGGGCTTGGCCCGATCGGCTCAGGCGCGCGCACCGGCCTAGTACCAGGCCCGCGCCGCCGGCGTGCGTTCGGCGTGCGGACCTGGTGGTGCCATCATCCGCGCGCGGGGTCGGCCGAGTCGTCCGTGCTAGCACTGAACTTGGCACGCACGTCGGTCGTCCCGTCACCCCGGATCGCGCCGCGGCGCCCTGGCTGCAAGGATGCTGGCGTGTAGCCGCGAACGCGCTGGAGGCTCTGTGCTCGTCGTCATCCTGATCGTGGCCGTCGTCGTGGTGATCGCGGGCGGCCTCGCTGTCTGGGTCAAGCGCGCGCGATCATGTGCCCGGATCATCGACGCTCCCGATGGCATTCAGGAAGACTCGTTCGCCGGCGGCATGATGTGCAAGCACCTGACAACCAGCGGAACCATGGTCAAGCTCGAGTTGTTCGACTGGGGCATCCGGATCCGCGGGTTCGCGCCGACACGCTGGGTAGTGCCCACCTGGGAGGCTCGCTACGAAGAGCTGGCCATCGCGGAGATGGTCGCATCACCGTTCAGCCGGATCGCGGTCTGGTTCCGCCTGCGCGGCGAGCCCGGCGGGATGGGATTCCTCACTCAGTGGAGCCAGGACATCCTCAAGATCCTTCAGGCACATGATGTGCCGGTGAACCGGGCGCTTACCAAGTTCCGGCGCGTCGACGAGCTTTACCGCGACCCCAGCTGACGGTCTGCCCCTGTGGCCTTATTCCGG
Source organism: Streptosporangiaceae bacterium (assembly GCA_035472835.1). Taxonomy (GTDB): domain Bacteria; phylum Actinomycetota; class Actinomycetes; order Streptosporangiales; family Streptosporangiaceae; genus JAJYUU01. The sequence continues at coordinate 17,528 of DATIOU010000197.1, forward strand.
ACGTAGAACGTCCCAAATGGCCCTTACGGTGGCTGCCATGACGAACAGCGATGATTGCCCGTGGGAACCACCCTTCGCCGGCACTGAGGTTGAGCATCTCCTCGGCGCCCTCAACCGCCTACGCACGACCTTCCGCTGGAAAGCTGACGACCTCGACTCTGCCGGGCTGCAGACCCGCATAGGGGCTTCCGCATTGACGCTCGGCGGTTTGCTCAAGCATCTGGCCGCCTGCGAGGACTACATGTTCACCACCAAGCTCAATGGCGAGCCGATGGGCGCACTATGGGACGCTGCCGGCTGGGACGGCAGCAACGACTGGGATATCACCTCCGCGGCCAGCGACAGCACCGACCAGCTCTACGCGATCTGGGACGACGCGGTCGAGCGATCCAGCGCCAGGCTGGCTGCCGCCCTTGCCGACGGCGGACTTGATCGGCTCGTGCACGCCTCTGCTCCCGACGGCCAGCACGCCAGCCTGCGGCGGCTCGTCTGCGACCTGATCGAGGAGTACGGCCGGCACACCGGACACGCCGACCTGATCCGGGAGGCAGTGGATGGTCGGGTCGGAGAGGATCCGCCACCGGGCTGGCGCGCCCGATCGGGCCAGTCAGCGGCTGGTTGGCTGACGACATCGCATTAACGGCGCTGGGGTTTGCCGCCGTTCTCTCGGGTGCTGGTAAGGGCGTCGGCTTGCTCAGCCAGCTGCTGAAGGTGCCGCCACAGCAGCGTCCGCGACTGCCCGTCAAGGTCGCGCACGAGCTGGTCCTCCAGGCTGCTGATGACCTCAGCGGCACGACGGTACGCAGCATGGCCATCATCGGTGGGGTAGAGCTGCCGGACACGCCCGTGCACGGGATGCGGGCGCCGTCCGATCAGTCCGGCTCGCTCGGCCTGATCAATGGCCAAGGCGATGCTTTGCGGCGCGAGTCCGAGACGCCGGGCCAGGTCAGGGCCGACTGGCCGGGCTCGTGCGCGAGCTGCCGCAGGATCCGGAACACCGGGGTTGGCAGCTGCAGTGGCGCCAGCCAGGCATCCACGGCCCGCTCGATGGCGCGCTGGGTCCGCGAGAGGCGGTGCCCAGCTGGCGGGGTCGCCTACCGGGCCGTCGGCCGGGCTGGGCTAGGGCCGCGCGCGATCACCAACGCCGGTCGGGGTGAAAGCCGCCACTTCATCGTCGAACTGCTCGCGGACAATGCCACTGAAGACCCCCAGCCCACCGAGCACAACGGCCGCGGCACGACCGAACTCCTGACCACCTCGTGATCGTTCCGGTTCTCGTTAGGGAGCCGACTCGCGCGGGCAGTGATGGTGGGACAGGGGCTGATCTCGCAGTCACGAATCGGTCAGGGGGCGGCGCCAGTGGCGACGTACAAGATGATCTACGGCGACGACGAAACCGTCGCCGAAGAGACGCTTGAGGACATTGACTCCATTGAACACGAGGACGGCTGGGTCGTCCTGTTCCGCGGCGACGACGCCATCCTGCGCGTCCAGGAGGACCACGTGCAGTCGCTGGAGCTAGCCACCCTGGAGGACTGAGTGTCCGGAGGTCACAAGACCTGACGTTGCCACCCGTCGTGCTGGTCGCACGTTGGGCGTCTGGCGACGTGGGCTAGCACGGGGATGCTAAGCCAGTGAGGAACGTCAAGATCCGCGACGCCCTGCCCGGCGACATCGCAGTACTGCGGGACGTATTTCGCCGGTCGTCACTCTCCAATGACGGCGACCGCCCGAAGCTACTCGCCAATCCCGACGTGCTGCAATTCTCGGACGCTGCGGTCATAGAAGGCCGGGTAAGGGCCGCCATTCGTGACGACGCCATCATCGGGTTCGCCACCTGGCTGCCAGCGGGGGCGGCACTAGAGCTTGAGGACCTGTTCGTCGATCCCGATCAGATGCGGCTCGGCGCTGGCCGAGCGCTCCTGGCGGACATTACCGAAATCGCGCGCGGCCGCGGAGCGGCCCGCATCGAGGTGACAGCCAACCAGCACGCTCGCGCGTTCTACACCAAGGTGGGCTTTGTCGTCGACGACTACGTTCAGACCACGTTCGGCCCGGCGCTGCGCATGCATCTCGAGCTGCCCTGAGCTGGCCTCGCCGAAGCTTCAGACGGCCTGGGCAAGGATCAAGGCGTGACCGCTAGCGCCCTCTGGGATGTAGCGATCCCAGACTGGTGCCAGCCCGGCAGTTTCCAGCCAGCGAAGATATGCGCCGGTATCGGCGTGATCCCAGAACATGGTGGCGCCGTGGTAGTCCTCAGTCCCCGTCCATCGCGTCGCGCCGACTATGACCAGGGCGTACCCGCCCGGACGCAGCCAGCCGCGCATACGCGGGAACAGGTCGCGCTGATCGGCGAGCGGTACATGGATCAGCGCGTAGAACGACGCGACCGCGTCGAAGCTGCCTGGCCGCAGCGAGAGCCGCGTCATATCGGCCTGGACGAAGCTGGCATCCGGGACAAGGCGGCCGGCGCGGTGGACCTGGACCGCCGAGAAGTCGACGCCCAGCACCTGGAACCCGTGCGGCGTGAGCTCGCGGGTCGCCGGGATTCCGGCGCCGCAGCCGAGGTCGAGAACTCGCGCACGGGCGGGCAGCAGGGCCGCTAGCTCGTCGACCCAGCCGGCATAGCGACTGACGTCCTCACCCGACGACGATGCCGGGGCACCGTCGTCCCTGCGGTACGCCACGGAGATCGCGTCGTACGCGCGCCGGACCAACTCACGCTGGCGTGCCGCGGTTTCCCTGTGCGCTGACTCCATGACGGCATCTTGCCCGACGCATAATGCTGCTCGTGACAATAGACCCTGAATGTGTGACTTGCGCGGGCAACATCCGGTCCGATCTGCCGCCTCGCGAGCGGATCCACGTGGGCCAGGGATGGCGCGTGGCGCATGCCTTCGGCACCGCCTTGCCCGGCTGGCTCGTCGTGGTGCCACGTCGGCACGTGACCGCTCTCGATGAGCTGACGCCTGAGGAGGCTGCCGACCTTGGACCGCTCCTTCGCAACATCACCGCGGCGATGCGGAGCGTGCTTGGCTGTGCGAAAACCTACGTCGCGCTATTTGCCGAGGCCGAGGGCTTCGCACACGTGCACTTCCATGTCATGCCGCGAGCCGCGGACCTGGCGCCTGACCTGCGGGGGCCCCGGATCTTCGGGCTGCTCGGCGGCGAGGCCGAGCGCCATGTGCCCGACCCTGATATGGACACCGTCGCGGCCAGGCTCAGCAGTGCTCTTCGCGGTGGCGAGGACTAGCTAGCGCGCGGTGTCAGCGCCGCAGTGCCTTTTTGTCCTTCTTGCTCGGGTGCTCAACGACGGCGTCTGGGCCTGGGAACATCAGGCTGCTGTGGCCGTCCTCGAATCGGACGAGGTAGGGCGGCTCTCCGCCAGCTCCGCGGACCTCGACGATCTCGCCCATCCGGTCTGGCTGACCCACGATGCTGCCATGAACGTGAAGCCGGTCCCCGACTACTGCTTGCATGTGCCGACCTCCTTCGGGTGCGCGTTAACTGGCTGCGTGTCCGCGTCCGGGCACCGTCGGCACACGTAACGACACACACTCTAGGTATACCCAGGCCGCCGCGAATTGTCGCCCTCCCGTTGCGAAGTTGTCCCCCGGCTGGCTCGCCATCCATGGGGCGCAAGGGTGGACCTGGCGCCCATAGACGGGGCAGCGGATCCAACCCGGTGCCACAATTGCGCGGCACAAAGCGGCCGTCTTCCGATTCTGGCGGAGCACCACTGGATTCACCCGAGCCGGGTGAGGGCGCCCTGTCGCGGGCCGGGCCATACTTCGTGCGGGATCGCGCGCCACGGGTCCGCGGGGAGGGTCCGGCCGGCGCTGCAGACACGAGGGCTGGCGGACAGAACGTGGCTGAGGGTATTCGCACGGGCACTACCCAAGCTGGTCGCGGCGGCGTGTCAGGTAGGCGATCTCGGCGGTGTTGCCCGCCAGCTCGACGGCTTTGTCGTACGCCGCGCGCGACTTCTGAGTGCGGCCAAGCCGGCGCAGCAGGTCAGCGCGGGCCGCATGGTAGGCGTGATAGCCGGCCAACTTGTCTTCAAGACGGTCGACAGCCGCCAGCGCCACCTCCGGGCCGTCAAGCTCGGCGACCGCGATGGCCCGGTTGAGGGCGATGATCGGGGAGGGGTCGAGGCGGACAAGCTGGTCGTAGAGGGCGAGGACCTGCGACCAGTCGGTGTCGCGTGTGTCGCGGGCGAAGGTGTGCACGGCGTTGATCGCCGCGAGGAGCTGGTAGCGACCCGGAGCCACCCCGGCGGCCAAGCGCTCGCGCACCAGCCGATGACCCTCGGCGACGAGTGCCTGATCCCAGGCCCCGCGATCCTGCTCGCCCAGGGTGACCAGTTCGCCGCTCGCTGATACCCGGGCGGTGCGGCGGGCCTCGATGAGGAGCATCAGCGCCAGCAGCCCGGCAACTTCACCGTCCTCCGGCAGGAGGGCCCGGATCAGGCGAGTGAGGCGGATCGCTTCGGCGGTCAGGTCGTGACGCACGGGCTTGGTGTCAGGGCCGGTCGCGAGGTAGCCCTCGTTGAATACGAGGAACAGGACGGCCAGGACGCCGGAGACGCGCGCCGGAAGATCGTCCGCGGACGGCACCCGATACGGGATGCGAGCCGCCTTGATCTTGGCTTTCGCGCGGGTGATCCGCCGCCCCATGGCCGTTTCCTGCACCAGGAATGCACGAGCGATCTCGGCCACGGTCAGACCGCCGACCATCCGCAGCGTGAGCGCCACCCGGGTTTCCATCGCGAGCGCCGGGTGACAGCAGGTGAAGATCAGCCGGAGCCGGTCGTCCTCGATGACACCGACCCGCTCGGGCGGGTCGTCGTCGTCCAGCATCTGGGCCGCCTTTTGCTTGTCGTCGCGTTTGTTCTCGCGCCGGATCCGGTCGATGGCCTTGCGGTTGGCAGTGGTGGTCAGCCAGGCGCCGGGGTTGGGCGGTATGCCGTCGTCCGGCCACCGCTCCACGGCGGTCGCGAACGCCTCGGCCGCCGCTTCCTCGGCGATGTCGAGGTCGCCGAAACGCCTGGTCAGGGCAGCGACCAGCCGTGCCCACTCCTCGTAGTGAGCCCGCGTGATCGCCGCCCGGACGTCGATCCGGCTCACTGGAACGGCCGCACCTCGACCTTCCGGTTGCAGGCCTTCGACCCGTCGGCGGCGAGCTTGAGCGCCACGTCCAGGTCGGGGGCCTCGATGATCCAGAGGCCCGCGAGGTATTCCTTCGACTCTAGGAAGGGCCCGTCGGTGAACATCGCCTCCCCACTGCGGTTGTCGATGACAGTGGCCGTGCGCCGTGGCCGATGCCCGCCCGCTGCAGACCCCGATCTCATGACAGCCACCTTAGGGTTGTAGCCGAGCGCTTCTGCCACAAGGCGCGCTGCGCCCAGTCGTTGATCTGGACCGGGTCGAGTCGGAAGGGGCCCTAGTTGGCGAAGTCCACGAGAGCCCTTCCGCGAGACCTCCGCTCATGGCTCCCTCTATGACGGCGGTTGTCAGCAGCGGGTCCGGGAGGCTCGCGATGGGGCGTCGGCGTCCGTGTCAGCCGTGATCGCCGACCCCGAGTACCCGGACGCAGGAGATTTGCCAGAATGGCTACACCAGAACCGACAAATAACCTGCATCACGCGAGCAGCATCTGGTCGCTGGTGCACGCCGAGCGAGCCGCCCTGGCCGCTGACCTCGCGGACCTGACCGACGAGCAGTGGGCGACACAGTCACTGTGCACCGGGTTCACCGTGCGTCAGGTGCTGGCACACCTCACCGCCGGAGCAAGCCTCAACCCCGTACGATGGCTGGCCGGCGTGATCCGCTGCCGGTTCGACTTCGACAAACAGGTCGCTATGCGACTGGCCGAGCAACTCGGCGCCACCCCGGCCGAAACGCTCGCGCGGTTCCGCTCCGTCGTCACCAGCTCTGTCAAACCTCCTCTGCCGACCGCCGCGATGCTCGGCGAAACGATCGTGCACGCCGAGGACATCCGCCGCCCCCTGGGCATCCACCGCGACCACCCGATCACCACACTCACCCGGCTGGCCAACTACTACCAAGGCTCGGACCTCGTCGTCCTCGCCAAAGGACGGATTGCCGGCCTACGACTGCAAGCCAGCGACGGTCCCTTCGCCACCGGCTCCGGGCCCTTGGTGTCAGGCAGCACCCTGGCGCTGATCATGGCCATGACCGGCCGCGTGACCTACTGCGACGAGCTCGATGGCGACGGTGCCGCCACCCTCCACGTACGCTGCGCGACAGCGTGACCATGACCGAGGCACGAGGGCGTTGGGGTCATCGGCACGTCCGGGATCCAGCTGAGGCCGCGGAAGGCTGGGCCAGCGGCGGCCCCCGCGATAGCCGGATCCGCAGCGGGTCAGCCAGCGCCTTGTGCACGAGCGGCGATCTGCTCGACAGCGCTCAAAGTTCCTCTGCCACGGCGATTACCAGGTCGAAAGCCTGATCGTTGGTCATTCGAGAGCGGCTATCGAGGTTTCGGCACCCAGCTGTGCCAGCGCTGCGTGCACTTCCGGCGCGCTCACCTGGATTAACGGGATCCGGTACCGGGCCGGGTCAGGCCTTGGCACCACCAGCGCAGGCGTATTCCTGCTGATGCCACCTACAGGGACTGCGAACATGAACGCTAGGTCGGCGAACTGTCGAAGCAGGCTGCGATATGCAGGAGCCGCGCTGGCATTCACCAGCACTTCGATCATCACGCGACGGTTCAGGCCGCTGATCGTGAGTTGCTGCACATCGCCCCAGGACAGATCACGCTTGCTCTTCGCGCCGGCCGGGCCAAATCCAAGGCGAAGCCCGTCCGCGTCCGCGTGGAATGCGCTCACCCCCGACCTCAAGTGCACCCAGATTGTGGTGCCAGCCGCTGCCGCGAACGCGACGACCGCTACGGATGCAAACCACGCCGCAGGCTTCGCGCCCCACACAAAGGCAGCGCACGACATGGCATACCACGCCGCGAAGACATAGACGCCGCCGCGCGGGAGCCTTGCCTCGGCGGCGCGGACACAGGCCGAGTAGGCGGGGCTGGGTGCTGTCATCGACTGCCCTCTGTCACGGTCCGGGACGGCAATCCATTATGGGCCTGAGCTGACAATTGTTGTCAGAATGTCCTCACGCTGAATGACTGTCGCGATGTCTTGCCCTGACGGTCCGGCACGGAACAGCCGTCGCGTTCCCCAGCCATCGGAGGTGGCGATGAACGCCATCTCCATGCGCGCCCTGACAGCTAGTCTCCCTGTGCGCCAAAGTCAGCGAGCCGCCGGTGAGTCCCGAGGCGCTGCCTGTCCATCCGCAGTGGGTGTTGTTACGCCACGGGCAATAACAGTCTCAATTGCCAGTTCAGACGTTAAACCGGAACTCGACCACGTCGCCGTCGCGCATGACGTAGTCCTTGCCCTCTATACGCGCTTTGCCAGCAGCGCGGGCCGCTGCGATGGACCCGGCCGCCATGAGGTCGTCGAACGACACCACCTCGGCCTTGATGAAGCCCCGCTGGAAGTCGGTGTGGATAACGCCCGCGGCTTCAGGCGCAGTCGCACCTATCGGAATAGTCCACGCACGGGCTTCCTTCGGCCCGGCGGTCAGGAACGTCGACAGCCGCAGGGCAGCGAATCCGGCCCGCGCGAGCTGCGCCAGCCCAGGCTCGCCGAGGCCTAGCTCGGCCAGCAGTTCAGCCGCCTCGACCGGCTCGAGCTCGGCCAGTTCGGCTTCAGACTTCGCGTCCAGGAAGATCGACTCGGCCGGCGCCACCATGGCTGCGAGGTTCTTGCGCAGCTCGTCATCGGCGATCTCCGTGTCGTCCTCGTTGAAGACGTACAGAAACGGCTTGGCCGTGAGCAGGTGAAATTCCCGCAGATCAGCGGCGTCGATGCCCGCAGCCGCCGCCCCCGCGAACAGCGTCGTCCCGGCGTTCAGCACCTCTTGCGCCTTGTCTGCCGCGGCGCTAACCCGGGTCCGTTCCGGATCGCGGCCGGACTTGGCTTCCTTGGCCAGCCGTGGCGCGACCTTTTCCAGCGTCTGCAGGTCGGCGAGCATCAATTCGGTCGCGATTGTCTCGATGTCACGCTCAGGCGACACGTCCCCGTCCACGTGACTCACGTCCGGATCGGTGAACACGCGCACGACCTGACAGATCGCGTCGGACTCACGAATGTGCGAGAGGAACTGGTTGCCGAGGCCCTGGCCCGCCGATGCACCGCGCACGAGCCCTGCGATGTCCACGAACCGGACCGTCGCGGGCACGATCTTTGCGGAGTCGTAGAGCCCCGCGAGCGCCTCGAGGCGAGGATCGGGAATGCCGACAATGCCGACGTTCGGCTCGATCGTCGCGAACGGGTAGTTCGACGCGAGCGCGTCGGCCCGCGTCAGCGCGTTGAAGAGCGTGGATTTGCCGACGTTCGGCAGGCCGACGATCCCAATGGACAGGCTCACTCCCGAAATTCTATTCAGGCAAGGGAACGGGGCCGCCCGGGCATCCGCCGTCCGCTAGTCCCGCGGTGCGCGTGTCGGACCCGAAAACTGTCGTCACCGGCTGCGAGCATGTCGAACATGAACGCGATTTCGCTGCTCATCGGGCTCCTGCTAGGGGCCGCCGTCGGAGCTGTGATCGGCTTCCTGCTTGCCCGTGGCCGACTGGCGAACCTCGCCGCCGATCTCACCGGGCAGGCACGCGCTGCGGAGGAGCGCGCCAAGGCGGCCGCCGAGCGGGCGGCGCTCGTCGAGCGCGCCGCGGAAGACAAGGCCACGCTGCTCGACAGCACGCTCGCTGAGCGGTTCCAGGACTTGTCGGCGCGGGCGCTCGACCGCAGCACGAGGATGTTCATCGAAATGGCAGAGGGCCGACTGACAGCCGCGAACGCGAAGGCCGCAGGCGACCTCGACAACCGCAAGGCGGCGGTCGAGCAGCTCGTGCAGCCGCTCCGCGACACGCTGGCCCGAGTTGAGAGCCAGCTACGCGAGACCGAGGCTGCGCGGCAGTCCTCCCACGCCGCGCTAACCGAGCAAGTAGCGATCGCACGGCAAAGCTCCGAGCAGCTTCGCGCGCAGACGCAAGCCCTGGTGACAGCCCTGCGCCGGCCCGAGGCTCGCGGCCGGTGGGGCGAGATGCAGCTGCGTCGCGTCGTCGAGCTCGCGGGCATGTCCAGCAGGTGCGACTTCGACGAGCAGGTCGCGGTCGCGACGGCCGATGGCGCGCTGCGCCCTGACATGGTGATCAGGCTCGCTGGCGGCAAGAATATCGTCGTCGACTCCAAGGTGTCGCTCGCCGCGTACCTGGAAGCCGCCGAGGCAACGCAGGAAAGCGTCCGCGACGCCCGGTTGAGCGCGCACGCCCGGCATCTGCGCGAGCACGTCGACCGCCTCGCGGCCAAGGCGTACTGGGCAGCGCTCAGCCCGTCGCCTGAGTTCATCGTGCTGTTCATCCCCGGCGAGGCGTTCCTTGCCCCGGCGCTCGAGCAGGACGCGGGCCTGCTGGAGCACGCGATGGCGCAGAAGGTGCACATCGCCACGCCGACGACGCTCGTAACGATGCTTCGGACCGCGCAGTACGCGTGGCAGCAGGCCGCGCTCTCCGACAACGCCCGGGCGGTCTTCGATCTCGGCCGCGAGCTGTACGACCGGATCAGCGCGCTCGGCAAGCACGTCGACGGCCTGGGCAAGGCGCTGACAAACGCGGTCTCGAGCTACAACAGGACTGTCGGCTCGCTGGAAAGCCGCGTGCTCGTCAGCGCTCGCAAGCTGAACGAGCTAGGAATCGTCGATGCTGAGCTCGAGCAGCCCAAGCCGGTTGAGGACACCGTGCGGGCGTTGTCCGCCCCCGACCTGGTGGTCGACGGTGGCCCCGAGCTTGTTCTGCCGTCCGGGCCGGTACGCGAGTCGGCTACGCAGAGCCAATTGTTCGGCGGCGGACGCGCCATCAGCGCGGCAGGTTAAGGCCGCGGGTCGTTCTTCGGACTTAACGGCAGGCTGCCGCAGCGCCAGCGGTCTCCAACAGCATCGTTGCCTAGTTACTGCCGATATACAGCGTCAGCAGAGTTCCAGCCATGACATTCCTTCGGGCGCGCTCGCTTGCGGCGCTCAGGTCGCGCCGTCGGCAGGCTTGCGCAGCTCGCGCGGCAGGCCAAACACCATTCGCTCGTGCACGGCCTCGACCTCCTCGACGTTGGTGAAGCCGCTGTCGGCCAGCCTCGTCAGCACGCCGGCCACTAGGTCCTCGGGCACCGACGCGCCACTCGTCACGCCGACGGTCGTGGCGCCCTCGAGCCACGACTGGTCGATACCGGAAGCGTCATCGACCAGGTAAGCGGCG
>DATIOU010000198.1:0-30467 GCA_035472835.1 Streptosporangiaceae bacterium
GCGCCGGGCACCGAGTAGTTGCCGTACTTTGCACCTGTACGCCAACAAGAACGGTAAGAAAGGGCCACCCTCAGCATAGAGAGTGGCCAGTGACCTGGGTCGGGGTGGCCGGATTTGAACCGGCGGCCTCTTCGTCCCGAACGAAGCGCGCTGCCAAGCTGCGCTACACCCCGCTGACCGCCCGAGAAGTCTAGCTGATCTCGGATACCAGCGTGAGCAGCGTAGCTTCCGGCCGGCAGCACAGCCTAAACGGGGCATACGGCGAGGTACCGAGGCCAGCCGACACGTGTAGCCATGGGTCGGCGTCGCCCTGCCCGGCCGGGTAGCGATGCAGACCGCTGGCCATCGAAAGCGGGATGCCGCAGTTGGTGACCAGCGCGCCCGTGCCCGGCAGGCAGATCTGGCCGCCGTGCGTATGCCCGGCGAGCAGCAGGTTGAAGCCGTCCTCAGCGAAACGGTCAAGCACTGCTGGCTCTGGCGAGTGCAGGACACCGAGCCGCAGGTCAGCAGCGGGGTCGGTCGGACCAGCGATCTCGTCGTACCGGTCGCGGTGGATATGCGAGTCGTGCACGCCGCCGATCTCGATGTCTAGCTCGCCGAGTTTGATCCGGCCGCGCTTGTTGTTCAGGTTGTGCCAGCCGGCGGTTTCCATGCCCTCGCCGAGCTCCGTATAAGGCAGGTCAGGGACGTGGCGCGAGTGCTCGCCGGAACTTGTGCGCCACAGGTACCTGGCCGGATTCGCCGGCACCGGCGAGTACAGGTCATTCGATCCGTAGACAAAGGCACCCGGCCGGTCGAGCAGGGGCCCTAGGGCCGACAGGAAAGGCGCGACTGCCTGCGGATGGGCGATGGAGTCGCCCGTGTTCACGACGAGGTCTGGCTCGAGCGCGTCAAGGGTCCGGATCCAAGAGAGCAAGCGGTGGCGCCCAGGCGTCAGGTGCGCGTCAGAAATGTGCAGGATGCGCATCGATTCGGTGCCAGCTGGCAGGACGGGCACCTCGAGGCGGCGCAGGACAAACCAATTCCGCTCGATCACCGACGCGTAGCCGAATGTGGCGGCGCCGGCAAGGACGGTTGCCTTCAGGAGGGTTCGCGCTCGCATCCAATTATGGTGCCACGTCCACGACGCCACGCCGACCGCCCGCCACGCCGGGTCGGGCGGCGCGGCAGGATAGATCCCATGCCCACACTCAAGGAACAGCTCCGGGCCGACCTCACCACGGCTATGAAGGCGCGGGATGAGACGCGCACTCGGACGCTCCGAATGGCCCTGACTTCCATCAGCACTGAGGAAGTCTCCGGCTCGGCGGCTCACGACCTCACCGAGGACGAGATCGTGAAGATCCTCACCAGGGAGGCGAAGCGCCGGCGCGAGGCCGCGGCGGCTTTCGCTGAGGCGGGCCGCGAGGGGCAGGCTGCCGCAGAGCTGGCCGAGGAGCGCGTGCTCGCTGACTACCTGCCCGCGCAACTCGATGACGATGAGCTGGCCGCATTGGTGGCGGCGGCGATCGCCGAGACCGGTGCGTCAGGGCCGGCCGGGATAGGTCAGGTCATGAAGGTCATCACGCCGCGGGTTGCCGGGCGCGCCGAAGGCAGCCGAGTGGCGGCACAGGTGCGGAGCCAGTTGGGCAGCTAGCGTCGAACTTTAGCCAGCCTCAAGGGCCCGGGAGAGCCGGGCCAGTTGGGCAGCTAACGCCGCTGCCTGGCCAGCTGCTGACCCCCCCAAAACCCAGTCCACCATGCGAGCGAGGGGCGCTGATCCGCTGCGGTCGGCTAGCGCTTGGGCGGGGGTGGCGGGGGACAAGTGGGGCCGACGCACGGCGGCGGCGGCGGCGGGCAAGTGTGGCCAGGAGAGACGACGCACTTCTTCGGTGGCTTCTTGCCGCCGACGGTCTTCGGTGGTCCGAGCCCGTTGCCAAGGGAGAAGTACGAGCCCGGCGGACCAACGAAGCTAATGGGCGCGCCGAGAGCCGCATGCGTGAACGTCTCCTGCCACGTAGCTCCCGGCGCCATGTCGCCGAACATCTGGCCTTGGCACGACTCGCCATAAACATCGCGGTAGCAGGCGTTGGAGCCGACCATCGCCCCGCCGCCGGTCGGGTTGAGCGGGTTGAACACCGACACGTAGCCCGCCAGGGTCGGCGTGTACCCGGCGAAGGCCGCGTAGTAGCCGCGGTCCGCGGTACCGGTCTTCGCGGCTGCCGGATATCCGGGGATGCCGCGGTTCGCTGCGGTGGCACCCGGCACCGTCAGCACGCCCTGCAAGACATAGTTCGCGGCGTCCGCCACGCCCGCTGGCAGGTTGCGGTGACACCGCGTCCCCTGGACCGGAAGCCGCTGGCCCGTCGTGATTACCGTGATCTTCGCGATGGCCTGCGGGCTGCAGTACACCCCGCGGGCCGCGAGAGACGCATAGGCGGCGGCCATGCTCATCGGCGACACGTAGACCGAGCCGAGGGTGAAGCTCGGGATGTTGTCGGCCGACACGCCGGCACTCCCCAACGCATGGTCGTACTTGAGCAGCGAGGTGCCGTCAGCCCTCGTCATCCCCATGGCGACCGCCGCCTTGACCACGTTGCACAGTCCGACCTGCTGTTCGAGGTTGGCGTAGTACAAGTTGACGGAGTCGACCGTTGCCTGGTTCAGCATCCAGATCTGCTGGCCGTTTGTCCCGCCCTCGGCGTTCACGAACGGCGCGGCCGGCACGTACTGGCCCTGGCAGTTTGTATATGGTCCGACGGTGGCAGGCGCCTTGATCTTGATGGCGTGACCGAACGGATAGCCCTGCTCCAGCGCCGCGACCAACGTGAACACCTTGGACGACGAGCCGGTCTGGACGCCGACACCACCGCCATACGGCGTGTTGACGGCGTAGTCGACATAGTCCTGAGTGAAGATCCGGTTTACCGCGATGGCCCGCACGGCGCCGGTGCCCGGCTGAATGAGCACCTCGGTGTCGGCGTTGTGGCCGGGGTTCACCGCCGAGTCGTGGGGTGGCTGGACGTTGTTGACCGCGTTGTTGGCTGCGCGCTGATCCTTAGAGTTCAGCGTCGTGTAGACGGCCAGGCCACCAGTCGTGTTGATCTCCTGCCAGATCTTCGGGTAGTTGATCTCCAGGACGTGCTGGACGTAGTCACAGAAGAACGCGGACTGCGCGGCCGGCGGCGCGGCACAGCCCTGTGCCACCGGAGCGGAGGACATCTTGAGGCCGAGCGGGGCCTTGGCCGCGGCCAGCTCGTCTGCCTTCGAGATGTAATGCAGGTGCTCCATCCGCGACAGAACCTCGGCGCGCCGGTCGGTGGCAGTAGCCGGATTCGCGACCGGGTCGTAGGTGCTCGGGGCCTGCACGAGCCCGGCAAGGAGCGCGGCCTCGGTCAACGTCAGCTGCGACGCGTGCTTGCTGAAGTAGACCTCGGACGCGACCTCGATGCCGTAAGCGCTATGCGAGAAGAACGCGACGTTGAGGTACGCGGCGAGCAGCTGGTCCTGGGTCATCTGGCGCTCGATGTTCGCGGCGATCCGCAGTTGCTGGATCTTGCGCTGCAAGTTGGGGAACACTGCGGCGTTGTACTCGGCCTGGTTTTGAGCCTGGAGCACTCGCACGTTCTTCACGTATTGCTGCGCGAGAGTCGATGCGCCTTGCAGCCCACTGCTGCCGCTGTTGTGCAGGAGCGCTCGGATAGTGCCGCGGGGATCGAGCGCGCCTTGCTGGAAGAAACCGCTGTCCTCGATAGCCACGATCGCGTCGCGCATGACGGGCGCGATCTGGTCGTATGCCACTGGCACCCGGTAAATGTGGTTCGGGTACAAGTAGGTGATGACCCTGCCGTCGGCCGTGTACATGACCGAACGGGATGGCGCGACACCGAGCGTGCCAACGGTCAGCGTGTTAAAGGTGTTAGCTGTGTCGCGCGCAGCGATACCGATCAGGCCAACTACTGGCAGCGCCGCCGCCGCGAGGAGCACGGCCGCGGCCGCGGTCATGACTAGCAGCCGGGCCACAGTGCCCGGCAACGCGCCGGCGCGGCTCACGGGGATTTGCACCTGCACAGGCTACGCTCCATCGTCAAATACCAGCCACTGACAAGCCGATCTTGCGCGCTGACATTGCTAGCAGACCAGATTGGATCACACAGAGCGACGACCTAACTACATAACGCTGAGGTTGTGCAGGTCAGGTTCACGGAGCCGCAATAGCATAGCTACTTGTCACCTCTGTCGGTATAGCTCATCTGGGCTATTCAGGAAATGGGCCCCCTGGGGTCTAGCGCTGCGCGCCGGACTTCCGTAAGTTACTCTTCCGCGACCATCACTCGCCGGAGTCGGTCGCCCCGAGTCGGCTCCGGACCGCAACTGAACGCCACCCGGGCGTGATCAACCCCCCGCGGGCGTGACGATTCAGAGGAGCTGGGCCAGATGTGGATCACGGACTGGACTGCGCGTGCCGCGTGCAAGGGAACTGACCCGGACGAGCTCTTCGTCCAGGGCGCGGCGCAGAACCGGGCCAAGCTGATCTGCCGTGGCTGCCCCGTCCGCACGGAGTGCCTTGCGGACGCACTGGACAACAGGATCGAGTTCGGCGTCTGGGGCGGGATGACCGAACGCGAGCGGCGCGCACTGCTGCGGCGCCGCCCCGACGTGACCTCCTGGCGGGACCTGCTCGAAAACGCGCGTAACCACTACGAGCGGACCGGGGACGAGCTCGTCGCCAGCTAGTAATGAATTAAGCGGCGTCGGTCGACTCGTCTGCGCCGAAGGCCCGTCCTACAGCACGCAGTCCGTCGAGATCGTGCACGTCTTCGGCCTGAGCCGGAACCTCGGTGACGGGCACCAGCGGGTGCGCGGCCGTGAATTGCTCGGCGGTGCGCCGCTGCGCGGCCGCCTGCTCCATACGATCTGCATGCAGCCGCAGCGCTGCGAGGGCCAGCAGCCGCGCCCCGTCCTCCGACTCGTCGCTGGCCCGCCGCTCAGCCCGCTGACCGCCGTGGGGGCGCTGACCGCTCTGAGGCCGGTGACCGCCGTGAGTGTCGTGGCCGGCCGGCGCCGCCTGGAGCACCTCGGCCGCTGCGAGGCTGCGAGCCGCCGAGAGGCGCTCGGCCGAGATCTCCTGAACCCGGTTCAGTACCAGGCCGGCCAGCGGCATTCGCTCCTGGTCGAGGCGCTCGACGAAATACGACGCCTCCCGCAGCGCGTCGTCCTCGGGCACCGCCACGACGAGGAACGAGGTGCCCGGGGCGCGCAGTAGCTGGTACGTGTAATCGGCGCGCTCGCGAAAGCCGCCGAACATCGTGTCGAGCGCCGAGACGAATGTCTGAACGTCTTTGAGCACAGCGGTACCGAGGATCTTTGTCAGCACGCCGGTCACGACGCCAAAACCAGCGTTCAGCACCCGCAGATACGCCCGTCCGCCGACCTTGGCGGGAGCTGTCAGTAGTCGCAGCAGCTTGCCGTCGAGGAACCTCGACAGGCGCTGCGGCGCGTCGAGGAAGTCAAGCGCGGATCGACTTGGCGGCGTGTCCACCACGATCAGGTCCCACTCGTCGGCGCGCCGGAGCTGGCCCAGCTTCTCCATGGCCATGTACTCCTGCGTGCCAGCGAAGCTGGACGACAGCGACTGATAGAACGGGTTCGCGAGTATCTGCGCCGCGCGATCCGGATCGGCATGCGCCTCGACGATCTCGTCAAAGGTCCGCTTCATGTCCAGCATCATGGCGTGCAGGCTGCCGGCCGAATCGGCCCCGTTCCCGTCTTGTGTTGATATCGGATCCACCTGAACCCCTGGCACCGGACGTGGGGTGTTGTCCAGGGAAGTGAGTCCCATGGACTGGGCGAGCCGGCGGGCGGGGTCGACGGTCAGCACCACGACGTGCCTGCCCCGTTCGGCAGCGCGCAGCCCGATCGCGGCGGCGATCGTCGTCTTGCCGACGCCGCCGGAACCGCAGCAGACGATGATCCGGGTACGGCGGTCGGCGATGAGCCGGTCGACGTCGAGCTTCGGCGGGCGGCGGGACGCCATCAGGCTGCCTTCTGCTGGCGCAGCGCTGCCGCGAGCCGGTACAGGCCAGCCAGCCCGATGTCGCCGCTGAGCCATGGCAGCTGGTAGCACGGCTGCCTGGCGGTATCGAGGCGCTCCTGCTGAAGTTCCTGTCCCAGCGCGGTCTTGGCCTGCGCCGAGAGCTCCGCCGTCAGCGGGCCGGCCAGGCCCGAGCTGTCGTCCAGGCCCGCCAGCTTCAGCCCGAGCGCTAGCTGTGCCTGATCGAGGTTGCCGTCCGCAGCAGCCTGCACCTGGCCCGGCGGAAGCGCCAGCGGCCTGGCCATATTCACGATGATGCCGCCTGGCCTGATTCCGCCGAGGGATCGCAGCTCGGCGATGCCGTCCAGCGTCTCCTGCACGGGCATCTCCTCCAGGACCGTAACGAAGTGCACGACCGTCTCCGGCGACCGGATGACCTTCTGGACGGTGTCGGCGTGACCGCGGATCGGACCGACTCTGGCCAGGTCTGATACCTCGCTTGTCACGTTCAGGAAACGGCCGATCCGGCCGGTGGGCGGCGCGTCCATCACAACGGCGTCATACACGCGGGCCCGTTTGGCGTCCTTCCGGCGGACCGCCTCGGCGGCTTTACCCGTGAGCAGCACGTCGCGCAGGCCAGGGGCGATGGTCGTCGCGAAATCCATCACACCGAGCTTGGCCAGCGCCGTGCCCGCGTACCGGAGGCTGTAGAACATCTCGAGGTACTCGATCAGCGCCGCCTCCGGGTCGGCCACCAGCGCGAAGACGTCGCCGCCCTGGTGCGCCTGGCTGCCGAGGCCGACCGCGATCCGGCGTTCTGCATACGGCAGCGGCGGCACGTCGAAGAGCTGGGCGATGCCCTGGCGACCCTCGACCTCCATCAGCAGGACTTTCCTGCCGTCGGCGGCCAATGCCAGGGCTAGCGCGCCAGCCACCGTGGTCTTGCCCGTGCCGCCCTTGCCGGTGACCACGTGCAGTCGCACGCCATCCCAGTCGGTGTCACGCGTCGCCACCCTTGGAGGTTATCCGGGCCGACGGCCCAGAACGCGCGCACGCCCAGCCAGCGAGCCAGGGCCGGCAAGCGCAACATGTCCGCAATCTTCCCGTACTTGGCATAGCGGGGAACGTCACTAGGCTAGATAGTGGTAGTCCGCATGACTGCGGGCAGAGGGGAAGAAGGTGTTCGGCCAATGGCTGCGCTGTACGCCATCGTCGCGATCGTGTTGTTTGTCATCCTCGTCGGCGGGAGCAAGTCGATCAGGACTGTCCAGCAGTACGAGGACGGGATAGTTTTCAGGTTTGGCCGGGTGCTGCCCGGCGTTCGAGGCCCAGGACTCACGCTCATTCGCCCGATCGGCGACAAACTGGTCAAGGTCAACAAGCAGATCATCGCGATGGGCGTGCCAGCCCAAGAGGGCATCACCAGGGACAACGTCAGCGTTCGCGTTGACGCCGTGGTCTACTTCCGGGTGGTCGACCCGATCAAGGCGTCGATCAACGTCTTCAACTACCAGAACGCGATCTCTCAGCGGGCCCAGACCTCGCTCCGGTCGATCATTGGCCAGTCCGAGATGGACGAATTGCTGGCCGAGCGGGACACGGTAAACCGGCGGCTGGCGACGATCATCGACGAGGGAACCGAGATTCCCTGGGGCGTGAAGGTCGAGAGCGTCGAGATCAAGGACGTCTCGCTACCTGAGGGCATGAAGCGGTCTATGTCCCGCCAGGCCGAGGCCGAGCGCGAACGCCGCGCGAGGATCATCACCGCTGACGGTGAGTTCCAGGCGTCCAAGCGCCTCGCGGCTGCCGCCAACGTGATGGCCCGCGACCCGGCGGCGCTCCAGCTGCGGCTGCTCCAGACCGTCGTTGAAGTGGCGGGCGAGCGCAACAGCACGCTGGTTATGCCGATTCCGGTTGAGCTGCTCCGGTTCTTCGACAAGTTCACCCCGAACACCGGCGGCCAGGGCGGCGGCGAACGGGAAGCCGACGCGGATTCGCAGTCGATGGCCGACTTCAGCGACGCGGCGCTCAAGAACGCAGCGGGACCAGCGGCCATCGCCAACCCGCCTGAAGTGCCGCTGGACATCCCCGACGTGCCGGCGATTCCCGAGCTCTCTCCTGAGGAGAAGGGTGAGGTCGGCACCCAGCACCACGTTCAGGAGTCAAGCGACGGCCAGGGCTCGAAAGGGTCGGCGTCAGCTGACGGCGAGGCCCCCTGAGATAGCGGGCAGGGAGCCGTCCGGCTGGCGGGGTAGTGCCTGCCGGCCTGGCCGGGTGTCGCGGCTCGGCCCGGCGGGGTGTCGCGGCTCGGCCCGGCGAGGTGCGCCGCGACACGTAGACATGCGCGGACGGGGCCACTGTAGGGTTCGGCTATGTCCAAATGGGAGTACGCAACTGTCCCGCTGCTGGTACACGCGACCAAGCAGATCCTGGATAACTGGGGCGACGACGGCTGGGAGCTCGTGGCGGTGATCCCGGGCCCGAACCCCGAGCAGCTCGTCGCCTATATGAAGCGGGTGAAGGAATGAGCGGCGGCGACGCCGCTGACGGTGGCTCAGCTGGCCCCAGTCCGCAGGATCGGCTGGCCGCGCTGGGCCTCTCCCTGCCGCCCGTCGTGGCGCCGCTGGCAGCGTACGTGCCCGCAGTGCGCGCGGGATCCATGGTCTACACCGCGGGCCAGCTCCCGATGGTGGACGGTCAGCTGCTGTCCGCGGGGAAGGTGGGCGCTGACGTCGGCGCTGCCGAGGCCGCGGCGCTGGCCCGGACGTGCGCGCTCAACGCCCTTGCGGCCGCAGCTTCGGCGGCTGGCGGGCTCTCCTCGATCAAGCAGATAGTGAAGCTGACTGGCTTCGTGGCCAGCGCGCCCGACTTCACCGGGCAGCCCCAGGTCGTGAACGGGGCGAGCGAGCTGCTGCTAGAGATCTTCGGCGACGCGGGCCGGCATGCCCGCAGCGCGGTCGGCACCGCAGTGCTGCCGCTGAACGCACCGGTAGAGATCGAGCTCATCGTCGAAGTCAGGGACTAGCCCGCCGACCAGGAGGCAACGTGGCCGAGGACGCAGTGAACGCTGCCTCCATCCAGATCCAGCGTGAAGTCGGCGAGGGCGCCCGGGCGATCTTGTCCGGTGACCGAGACCCGGTTCCGCCTCGCGACGCCGCGACGGTCATGCTGGTGCGCTCGTCGGCCGCCGGGCTCGAGGTTTACATGCTGCGCCGCAAGGCGTCGATGGCGTTCGCGCCGGGCGCCTACGTTTTTCCTGGCGGCTCGGTCGATGCGAGGGACGCCGACGAGGAAGTGGCCTGGACCGGGCCGGACGCGGCCGAGTGGGGCCGGGCGTTTGACGCACCACCGGCGCTCGCCCGGGCGCTGGTCTGCGCGGCTGTGCGGGAGACCTTCGAGGAGGCGGGCGTCCTGCTGGCCGGCGAGTCCGCCGACTCGGTCGTGGCGGACACCACGAGCGATGAGTGGGAGGCAGACCGCCAGGCGCTCCTGCACCGGTCGGTGTCGCTTGCCGAGCTGCTCAGGCGCCGTGGCCTCGTGCTGCGCGCCGACCTGCTGCGGCCATGGTCACGTTGGATCACGCCAGTCGTCGAGCCGCGCCGGTTCGATACCCGGTTCTTCGCGGCGGAGCTTCCGGCCGGCCAGCGCACCAGGGACGTCGGCGGTGAAGCGTCCGAAGTCGCATGGGTCGCGCCCGAAAAAGCCTTCAAGGCCGGGGAACGGGGTGAGATTAGGCTCTTCCCGCCCACCGCTGTGACGTTGTCGGAGCTAGCTGCCTGCGGCGACCTTGAAACGGTGCTGACCGGGCCGCGTCAGGTCGCCCCCGATCATCCCCGAAGTTCAGGTCCGGGAAGGAGCCGTGTGGCTGACCGTCCCCGGCCATAGCGACTTCCCCATTACCCAGGGCCGTCCTGGCGGGGCGTCGTGACCGCTGGCAGCGTGGCTGCGCAGCCCAACCCGATCGACGGATCGGGGAGCAGCCGGGCCACCTGCGTCCTGGCGCCGAACCCTTCGCTGATGACCCTGGACGGCACGAACACCTGGCTGGTCGCCGAGCCTGGATCGCCGACCGTTATCGTGATCGACCCGGGCCCGGCCGACGAGCACCACCTTCGGCGCGTCTTTGCTGTCGCCGCCGGGCGGGACCAGCGGATAGCCGACATCGTGCTGACGCACCGGCACCTGGATCACTCCGCGGGCGCGCCGCGGCTCGCGGAGCTGACCGGCGCGCCAGTCAGCGCGGTGGATCCAGCCCACCGGCTCGGCAGCGAAGGGCTAACGGGCGGCGAGATTCTGGACAGTTCCGGCTGTGAGCTGCACGTGATCAGCACGCCAGGCCACACGTCGGATTCGATCAGCCTCGCCATCCCGGCTGACGGGGTGGTGTTGACCGGAGACACGGTCCTCGGCCGCGGTACCGCCGTCATCGCTGACGACGGCAGCCTCGGTGACTACCTGGAGTCGCTCGGGCGCCTGCGGGCTATTGCCGAGTCAGCCGATCTGCGTCAGCTGCTGCCCGGGCACGGGCCACTGCTCGCCGATCCGGCGGGAGTACTCGACTTCTATCTGGCGCACCGGGCCGAGCGGCTGGACGAGGTACGCGGCGCGCTGGCCGCAGGCGACCAGAATCCGGCCGCGATCGTGGCCAGGGTGTACCTCGACGTGGACCGCGCGCTGTGGCCGTTCGCGGAAGTTTCGGTCCGAGCGCAGCTCCGCTATCTGCGGGATGCCGGTGAGCTGCCGCCGGACGTTAGCTGGTAGCGCGGCTACCGGGCCCGCTTGCGGAGCCTGTCTGTGTCAGTGACCAGCACGGACTTGGCGGCAAGCTGGATCCAGCCGCGCGCCGCGAAATCGGCGAGGGCCTTGTT
The DNA here is from genome assembly GCA_035472835.1 of Streptosporangiaceae bacterium. Lineage (GTDB taxonomy): Bacteria > Actinomycetota > Actinomycetes > Streptosporangiales > Streptosporangiaceae > JAJYUU01. The sequence continues at coordinate 10,882 of DATIOU010000198.1, forward strand.
AACAGTCTCCCTCGAGGCGCCGACGAGCTGGGCCAGTTCTTCCTGAGTCAGGTCATGGTTGACCTGCACGCCATCGGGAGTCAGCACGCCGAACCGCTCGGACAGGTCAAGCAGAGCCTTAGCGACGCGCCCGGGGACGTCGGTGAAGACCAGGTCGGCCTTGACTTCGTTGATGCGGCGCAGCCGCTGGGCGAGCGCCTGCAGCATATGCATGCCGACCTCGGGCCGGGTGCTCAGCCAGGCGCGGACATCGTCATGGGTTAGCCCGGCCAGCCGGGCGTTAGTCACAGCCGCAGCACTCGACGTGCGCGGAATCGGATCAAACAGCGAGAGCTCCCCGAACATCTCGCCGGGCCCGTGCACGCTGAGCAGATTCTCGCGGCCATCCGGCGCAGCCTTCGTGAGCTTGATCTTGCCGCTGAGGATGATGTAGAGCTTGTCGCCGACGTCACCCTCGGAGAACAGGCGCTCACCACGGTCCAAGCGCACATCGATGATTCCGGTACGCAGTGCGCTCGCGTCTTCCTCGCTCAGCCCCTCAAACAGCGGGGCCTCCTTGAGCACGTCGTCGGCGGTAGTCATGCCACCTCCTCCTCGCCGGATCACTGACTGGGCTCAGGACTGCCTGAGCCCCGGTTAAATGGTGGTGCCCATCCCGGTGGTGCCCATCCCGCGCGCATGTCACGCTGACGGGTAGCTGGAGGCCTGCGCCAGCCGCTCGCGGGAGGCCTCGATCTCGGCCTCGGCTGCTCCGACGCCGACCCAGGCGGCTGCCTCAACTTCCTTGCCGGGCTCCAGCGCCTTGTATACCTCGAAAAAATGCTGGATCTCAAGCTGGTCGAATTCCGGGACGTCGGTGATGTCGCGCAGATGAGCCATCCGCGGGTCGGTCGCCGGAACGCATAGCACCTTGTTGTCGGCGCCCTTCTCATCACGCATCCGGAACATCCCGATGGCACGGCAGCGGATCAGGCAGCCGGGGAACGTAGGCTCCTCCAGTAGCACCAGCGCGTCGAGCGGATCTTCGTCGTCGGCTAGCGTGTGTTCGATAAATCCGTAATCAGCAGGATAGCGGGTTGAGGTGAAGAGCATCCGGTCTAGCCTGATTCGGCCGGATTCGTGATCCATCTCGTACTTGTTACGCTGCCCCTTGGGGATCTCGATTACTACATCGAACTCCACGTTCGCACCCCCAGCGCCTCGCTGGCCGACTACGTTGCCTGGCTGATGTCTACCCGGTAGGCCTCGCCAAGTCCATCTTGGAGTGGGCGCATCGCGCGCCGGGAACCTAATGCCGGGATTGCAGCTCGTGAAAGGAACCTATTAGGTGCGTCGCCGCAATCGCCTGGCGGCTGCCGCGATTGCTTTGCTCTGCGTCTTCACGCTGGTAGCAGGCGTCGCGGTCGCAAGGCTGCTCCCGCGGCGACTGGCGCTCTGGCAGCCGCCCGGCATCGCGGCGGGTCATCTGGCCGGATCGGAGCAGGTGCTCGGCTCGGCCAGCCTGACAACCGCGAAGGCCAGGGCTACGTCGCCCGGCGTCACTCGCGCGATCACGCCGCTGGTCAGCTCCCCGGTATTCGGGCCCCGACTCGGGGTCCTGGTCACCGACTTGGCGTCAGGTCAGGTTCTCTACGCTTCGAACGCGACCACCGGGTTCACGCCGGCGTCGACGACGAAGCTGGCGACCTCAATAGCTGCTCTCCACACGCTCGGTCCGAACGCCCGATTCACGACCAAGGTTGTCGCCGGGCACGGTGCAAACTCGATCGTCCTTGTCGGCGGCGGCGATCCGACGCTAGGCGCTGGCTCGCCGCCCCCCGTCGATTATCCCCAGCCGGCCACGCTTAAGGAGCTGGCCAAGAGCACCGCGCAGGCGCTGAAGGCGCGCGGCCGCCACGGCGTGCAGCTTGGCTACGACACGTCGCTGTACGGCGGTCCGCTGCTCGGGCCCGGCTGGCCGGCTAGCTACGTGTCGACGGGCAACGTGTCGGCTATCACCGCGCTGTCGGCTGATCAGGGTCGCGTAACTGCGAGCGGCGCGCCTGCCGATACGGAGTCCTCGGGCGGCCTGCGGGCGGCCGACCCCGCCGTGGAGGCTGCCAGCGCGTTCGCGGGGTTCCTGGCGGCCGACGGCATCAGGGTCACGGGCGGGCCGGCTTCGGTAACAGCGCCGCGCGGCGCCAGAACACTGGCCAGTGTCCAATCGCCGCCACTGACCCAGATCGTGCACTGGACGCTCGAAGCGAGCAACAACGTCATCGCCGAGAACCTCGCCCGGCACGTCGCGATCGCCACTGGCCGGGCGCCGACCTTCGCCGGCGGAGCCGCGGCCGTGACCGCAGTGCTGCACGGCCTCGGCGTCAGCGGCGTGCTCAGCCTTAATGACGGCAGCGGGCTGTCGCCGCTCAACCGGATCTCGCCGGCCGTCCTGGTGCGGCTGGTTGCACTCGCCCTTAGCCGCCCGCAGCTTCGGCCAGTGCTCGGCGCGCTCCCGGTCGAAGGCTTCTCCGGCACGCTCGGGCAGGGCGGCAGCGTGTTTGGCCTGGGCGGCCCGACTGGCATGGGGACGGTGCGGGCCAAGACCGGCAACCTCAGCACCGTTGCGGCACTCGCGGGGACCGTCTATGCAAAGAACGGGCAGCTTCTCGGGTTCGCGATTATGGCGGACCAGTTCGGCGCCAGACCCGGCGCGCTTGGCAACGCCGCCACCGCGATGGTCAACGTGGCCAGCACCCTGGCAGGCTGCGGCTGTCGCTGAGGGTCCCCAACCCGGCCGCCCGGTTCGGACTGCGAGCCGATTGCATGCCTGACCGCCTGAACGGCCCGGCGAGGCAGAATCGCGCAAGTCCACGTACCGTGGAGGGGTGAGCAGCTCTCAGATGATCGACTGGCAGGTCGCCACGTCCACCGGGGTCCGCTGGGTCAGGCCGGGCCCGCAGGTCAGCATGACCGAGGCCAGGAAGGTCGTGGCGGAGCTGCGCGGTCTCGCCGCTGCAGTGGCAGAGCCGGTGCGCGAGCTGACCGGGCTGCCCGGCTCGGCTGAGGACGGCAAGGTCGCCGTCGTGGACCGGCCCGGCTGGATCCGGGCGAACGTCGACGGGTTTCGTGTTGTCCTAGACCCGCTCGTCGAGCGGATGGCCGAGAGCGGGAATGTCCCGCAGCCCGGCTCCGTCATTACGGCCGTCGGTTCTCGCGTGACGGGCATGCAGGCCGGATTGATCCTGGCGTATCTGGCGAGCCGCGTGCTCGGCCAGTACGAGCTCTTCCTGCCGCCCGATCCAGACGCGCCTGGCCGGGACGCGCCGGCCGGCCGGCTCACGCTGGTCGCGCCCAACATCGTCATGGTCGAGCGCGAGCTGGATGTCAACCCCCACGACTTTCGCCGGTGGGTCTGCCTGCACGAGGAGACGCACCGGACGCAATTCACTTCCGTCCCGTGGTTGCGACCGTACGTGCAGCAACAGATGTCTGACTTCCTGCTCGCGTCCGACCTGGACCCGGCCTCGATACTCAACCGGATCCGTGCCGCAGCCGACGCCGTGGCGGGCGCGGTGCGCGGTGGTGACGGCGACAGCCTGATCGAGGCCATCCAGAGTCCCAAGCAGCGGGAGATCCTGGACCGGATGACGTCGGTCATGACGCTTGTCGAGGGTCACGGGGATTACGTGATGGACGCCGTGGGCCCGGCCGTCGTCCCGTCTGTCGCGGAGATCAGGGCCAAGTTCAGCGCTCGGCGCGGCTCTGCCGGGCGGATCGAGCAGGCGATCCGCCGGGTGCTCGGCATCGACCTGAAGATGAAGCAGTACGAGCAGGGCTCGCGCTTCGTCACGGCGGTGGTGGAGCAGGCCGGGATGGCCACGTTCAACAAGGTCTGGACGTCACCGGAGACGCTGCCGACCAGGGAAGAGCTCGAGGACCCGCGCCTGTGGCTGGACCGGGTCGACGGCGCTACCCCGGCGGCCAGCGCCGCAGACTGAGGGCGGGGTGGGCCCTCATCCGGCCGTGGCGGCCATCCGCCATGCCGTCCGGGCCAGTCTGTCGGCCCTCGATCCTGGCGACCTGGTGCTCGCAGCCTGCTCAGGCGGCGCGGACTCGCTGGCAATGGCGGCTGCCCTGGCGTTCGAAGCGCCAAAGACCGGCATCCTCGCCGGCGCGGTCACGGTCGACCACGGCCTGCAGCCGGGCTCGGCCGCGCAGGCCGCCCAGGTCGTTGCCACGATGACTGAGATCGGGCTCAGCCCGGCCCTGGCTGTCACAGTCGAGGTGCCCGCGGCTGGTGCCGGGTACAGCGGGCCTGAAGCTGCAGCCCGGTCGGCCAGGTACGCCGCGCTCGAGGTGGCTGCGAAGACGACAGCGGCGCCCGGCGGGGCCTGGATCATGCTCGGGCACACGCTCGACGACCAGGCCGAGACGGTGCTGCTTGGGCTTGCGCGCGGCTCGGGAGCCCGCTCGCTAGCCGGGATGGCCCCCAGGTCTGGCCGTTATCTGCGCCCGCTGCTGCACTTGCGGCGGGCGCAGACAGCCGCTGCTTGTGCCGCACTCGGGCTTGCGAGCTGGGATGATCCGCAGAACAGCGATCCGGCGTTCACCCGGGCCCGGGTCCGCCATGACGTCATGCCGGTCCTGGCGGCCGCGTTGGGTCCCGGTCTCGCCGAAGCGCTCGGCCGGACGGCGGACTTGCTCCGAGCAGACGCGGACGCACTCGACGCCATCGCGAACGAGGCGGCTGACGAGCTCGGTGGCACCGGTGCCGCCTTGTCTGGCGGCTGGGCGGCAGACGCCATCGCGGCACTGCCGGACGCCATCAGGCACCGCGTACTCCGGCAGGCCGCACTAGCCGCGGGCTGCCCGGCCGGCGACCTGTCGCAGCGGCACACGGCGAGCCTGGACGAACTGGTGACCTCCTGGCACGGCCAGCGCTGGGCGGACCTGCCAGGCGGGGTCCGCTGCCAGCGGCAGTATGGAAGGCTGCTCTTCACCGCCGCGGCGCGATCGGAGGACCCAGGTGGACGCGAATGACATGGGCGAGGACCTCAAAGAGGTCATGATCACCCCCGAGCAGCTCCACCACCGCGTCGGCGAGCTGGCCGCTCAGATCGACGCCGATTACGCCGGTCGCGAACTTTTGCTCGTGGGCGTGCTCAAGGGCGCGGTGATGGTGATGGCCGACCTGGCCAGGGCCATGCACCTGCCGGCGGAGATGGACTGGATGGCCATCTCGTCCTACGGGTCCGGGACGAAGTCGTCCGGCGTCGTGCGCATCCTCAAGGACCTGGATACCGATATCAGCAGCCGGCACGTGCTGGTGGTTGAGGACATAGTGGACTCCGGCCTCACCCTGTCCTGGCTAATCGGAAACTTGCGCTCACGCGGGCCAGCATCGGTGCAGGTCTGCGTGTTGCTCCGTAAGCCCATGGCGGCGCGTATGGACGTGGACGTTGCCTACACGGGCTTCGAGATCGAAGACGAGTTCGTCATCGGCTACGGGCTCGACTACGCCGAGAAGTACCGCAACCTTCCCTTTGTTGGCACCCTGGCCGAGCACGTGTATCGGTCCGCCGATAGCTAAGCCGGCCGTCCTGCTCTGACGTCCGCTTTGCCGCATTGCCGCCGGGAACTGAGTTGGCGATGAATTTCGTTAACGTGGGTAAGAGGCGTAAGACCGGGCCGCCGTTGCCCCTGTGCGGCCTGCCGCGTACCGGTCACGGTTAGCGCGGTGTACCGTCGAGTATTCCCGTGCCCAGCGCTCGGGAAGAATTAGCCGCGCATTGGCGCTGGAATGCAAGGTAGTCTCGCCGGGTCGGCGAGGCACGAGGCTCGTCAGGAGGGACCGGCCGGACCTGTGGGCCGTTCATCGATGGATCTGAAGCGCATTTTCCGCGGCTGGGTGCTTGCTATCCTGTTTGTCGCCATCATCCTCGTGATCCTGTACAAGCTCGTCAACACGGGGCCGCAGTACAAGCTCGTGCCGACGTCCCAGACGATCGCCGCGATCCAGCAGGGCAACGTCAAGTCGGTGACGCTGACCGACGTCGACCAGACGATCCAGCTGACCACCAGGAACAACCAGAACTGGCAGTCGTCCTGGGTTGGCGCGCAGGGCTCGCAGCTCGCGAACGACCTGCAGCAGCAGGTGGCAAAGCACACGCTGCCGCCGAACGCCTACACCGTGAAGGTGCCCAAGAGCAGCTCGTTCTGGACGCTGATCTTCAGTTACCTGCCGTTCCTGGTGATCTTCCTGCTGTTCATGGTCTTCCTGAACCAGATGCAGGGCGGCGGCTCGCGCGTCATGAACTTCGGCAAGTCCAAGGCCAAGCTCATCACCAAGGACACCCCGAAGACCTCCTTCGGCGACGTTGCCGGCGCCGACGAGGCCATCGAGGAGCTCCAGGAGATCAAGGAATTCCTGCAGAGCCCTGGCAAGTTCCAGGCCATCGGCGCCAAGATCCCCAAGGGCGTCCTCCTGTACGGCCCGCCCGGTACCGGCAAGACGCTGCTGGCTAGGGCTGTGGCCGGTGAGGCCGGCGTCCCCTTCTACTCGATCTCCGGCTCGGACTTCGTTGAGATGTTCGTCGGCGTCGGCGCGTCCCGCGTGCGCGACCTGTTCGAGCAGGCCAAGGCCAACGCGCCCGCCATCGTTTTCGTGGACGAGATCGACGCTGTCGGCCGGCACCGCGGCGCCGGCTTCGGCGGTGGCCACGACGAGCGCGAGCAGACGCTGAACCAACTGCTGGTCGAGCTCGACGGCTTCGACACCAAGGGCGGCGTCATCGTGATCGCGGCCACTAACCGGCCGGACATCCTCGACCCGGCCCTGCTCCGCCCGGGCCGTTTCGACCGGCAGATCGTGGTTGCCCAGCCTGACCTGGCCGGCCGCAAGGGGATCCTGCGCGTCCATGCACGCGGCAAGCCATTCGGGCCGGACGTTGACCTTGACATCATTGCCCGCCGCACGCCCGGCTTTACGGGTGCGGACCTCGCAAATGTCATCAACGAGGGCGCCCTGCTGACGGCGAGGGCCAACCAGACCCAGATCCAGATGGCCTCGCTTGAGGAGGCCATCGATCGCGTTACGGCCGGGCCGAAGCGCAAGAGCGTCCTGCTGTCGGAGAGGGAGCGCAAGATCATCGCCTATCACGAGGGCGGGCACGCCCTCGTGGGCCACGCGTTGCCCCACGCTGACCCGGTTCACAAGATCACGATCATCCCGCGGGGACGGGCGCTGGGTTATACGGCCGCCGCGCCGGCCGAGGACAAGTTCCTGGTCAGTCGCGCCGAGATGATGGACCAGCTCGCGATGCTGCTAGGCGGCCGCACGGCTGAGGAGCTGGTGTTCCACGAGCCAACGACTGGTGCAGCCAACGACATCGAGAAGGCGTCGTCGATTGCGCGCGGCATGGTGGTCGAGTACGGCATGAGCGAGCGCCTGGGCGCCAGGAAGTTCGGCACCGGCGACGGCGAGCCGTTCCTCGGCCGCGAGATGTCGCACGCGCGCGACTACTCAGAGGAGATCGCGTCCGCGATCGACGATGAAGTGCGCAGGCTCATCGAGTCGGCCCACGATGAAGCGTGGGAGATCCTCGTCCAGTACCGCGACGTCCTGGACACGCTCGTGCTGCAGCTCTTCGAGCACGAGACCCTATCTCGCGACCAGGTGCTCGAGATCTTCTCGCCGGTGCACAAGCGGCCGACCCGCGGCTCCTACACCGGCTATGGCAAGCGGCTGCCGTCGGAGAAGCCGCCGGTACTCACGCCCAAGGAGCTGGCGCTCACTGCGGCCACGGACGCCAACCTGACCCAGTCACTGGGCAACGGGCAGGCCTCCAACGCCGCTGGGCTGCCCGCAGGCCAGCCGCCGGCTGGGTCGGCGCCTGGCTTCGGCAACCCACTCGGTGGCGGCCGCCCGCTTGGCGGGGCGAATCCGCTCGCCGGAGGCGCGCCCCTCGGCGGCGACAGCCAGCATGACCACGGCCGGCCTGGTGAGGATGGCCCTCGCGACGGCGAGGCTCATTGACCGAGCAAGGCTTCGATCTCCCCCGGATCGAGCGCGCGGTCCGGGAAATTCTTTTCGCCGTAGGTGAGGATCCTGATCGAGACGGGTTGCGAGATACGCCGGGACGAGTTGCGCGCGCGTTTACCGAGCAGTTTGCCGGCCTACGGCTTGAGCCGACTGACGTGCTGACAACCATATTCGACGCCGATCACGAAGAGATGGTGCTCGTGCGCGACATCGAGCTCTATTCGACGTGCGAGCATCACCTGGTGCCATTTATCGGCCGCGCACATGTCGGCTACATTCCCAACGAGAAGGGCCAGATCACTGGCCTGTCGAAGCTGGCCAGGCTCGTCGACGTGTACGCCCGGAGACCGCAGGTTCAGGAGCGAATGACCAGCCAGATTGCTGATGCCATGATGGCGACGCTGGAACCGCGGGGAGCTATCGTCATCATCGAGGCCGAGCATTTGTGCATGTCCATGCGGGGTGTGCGCAAGCCAGGCGCCAAGACGGTTACGTCCGCTGTGCGGGGTATCTTCCTTAGCTCGGAAAGCACCCGGGCGGAGGCAATGAGCCTGCTGGCGGAGCGCCGCTAACCGACAACGATTTTGCCGTGGTTTGGCCTCGGCATTAGTCGACGAAGACTACGCTGATGCCCCGTGAATCGGGCTTGACCTACTTGTCCCAGATGAGAGATCACAGCGGGCCAGGACCGGCAGAGCCCCTAACCGGTGCGAGCGAACGGCAGGCAGAGCCCGCCGTCGTTCGAGGTACGGACCTGCGCCAGCAGCTTCGGTGGGTACCCCTCACGGCGGGTCTCGCGGCCTTGATCATCGGTCTTGGCTACGTCGTCGAGGGGTTGCTGCCGGGCCTGTATCACCGACGTCTCCGCGGCCTGTCCTACATCGCGCCCGGCACCCTCGCGAACCTGACCCGCACTACCGACGTGATCATCGGGCTGCTGCTGCTGATGCTCTCGCATGGTCTGCGGCGCCGGAAACGGCGCGCATGGGCCGCCGTCATGGCACTGCTGGCAGTCGCCCTGGTCATCCACGCTGGCGTCGGCGTCGTGCTGCATCACCTGCAGCCCGAAATCCCGCTACCGAGGCTCCATTTTAGCGAGGTCGTGGTCTCTGTCGCGCTGCTTGTCGCCCTGTACGCCTTCCGGCGCCAGTTCTATGCGGTGGGAGACCGGCGCTCCCGCTGGCGAGCGCTGTGGGTACTTGGCTGCCTGGTGGCGGCCGACGTCATCATTGGCCTGAGCTATCTGGCGTTCATCGCCGAGCTCAAGGGAAACCCGACCGTCGAGGACCGGCTCCAGACTGTGGTCCAGAACCTAGCTGGCTTCACCGGTCCGATTCAGTTCGCCGGCTCTCCGCACCTCGTAGAGACGCAACTTGACCACTTTGGGTTCATCATGGGTGGGCTTGGGCTGTTTACTCTGGTGGTCGCCCTCTTCATCCTGTTGCGGCCCGCCGAGCCGGCTGGACGGCTGCGTGCCGTCGACGCCGATCGAATCAGGCAGCTGCTGGAGCGGTACGGCGATCAGGACTCGCTCGGCTACTTCGCGCTGCGCGACGACAAGAGCATCGTGTGGTCGCCGACCGGCAAGGCGTGTATTGGCTATCGCGTTCTGTCCGGCGTGATGCTGGCCAGCGGTGACCCGATCGGTGACCCCGAGGCCTGGCCGGGCGCTATCCACACGTTCCTGGACGAAGCGGCCCGACACGCCTGGGTTCCGGCGGTCATCGGCTGCGGCGAGCTCGGCGCCGAGGTCTGGTGCCGGGAGGGCAATCTCACCGCGCTCGAACTCGGCGACGAGGCCATCGTCAGTGTGGCTGACTTCACATTGCAGGGTCGGCCGATGCGCAACGTCCGGCAGATGGTGAGCCGGGTGTGCCGCCAGGGCTACACGGCCGAAATCCGCAGGGTTGCCGATATACCCACGGCTGAGCTTGACCGAATGACTCGCCAGGCCGATAGCTGGCGTGGCAACCCGACCGAACGCGGATTCTCGATGGCGCTCGGCCGGGTCGGCGGCGTTGACGACGGTCGCTGCGTGATCGCGACGGCGACGGAGGACGGCGTCCTGCGCGCCATGCTGCACTTCGTGCCGTGGGGCAGCGACGGCCTGTCACTGGACCTCATGCGGCGGGATCGGTCGGCAACCCCAGGCCTCAACGACTTCATGATCGTCGAGGTGATCAAGGCTGCTAACGATCTTGGCGTCAAGCGGATCTCGCTGAACTTCGCGGTCTTCCGCGCCGCGCTGGAGCGGGGCGAGCGGATCGGGGCCGGCCCCGTGCTGCGGGCGTGGCGCGGCTTCCTGCTGTTCCTGTCGCGCTGGTTCCAGATCGAGTCGCTGTACAAGTTCAACGCTAAGTTCTGCCCAGAGTGGGTGCCCAGGTTCGTGGTATTCCCGAGCACCAGGGACGCGCCGCGTATCGGATTCGCGGCGCTCGAAGCAGAGGCCTTCCTGGTCTGGCCGACCATTGAGATCCGCCGGATCGGGCGCAAGCTGGGGCTCGGCCGATTGCAGCAGCGCCTGCGGCTTGGCGCGAAGCAAGCTCCCGCCCGACGCTGACGCGCCCACGCGGGGCACGAACCCGGTAAATGGGGCCGATGGCACCGACGCGGCCGCGGATCGCGAACGACTGGCAATGCGCTTACCAGGGTGTCGGCCAAACCGCCGCGTCAACGAACGTAGATTGGCTGGTATGACCGCCGAGGAAGACGGCAGCGAGCGCCGACCTGGTCCAGCGGGCCTGCCGGCCACCGGCCGTTGCCTGGTCATGGGTGTGGTCAACGTGACTCCCGACTCCTTCTCCGACGGCGGCAACTGGCTGAATTCCGACAAAGTCATCGCGCACGGACTCGAGCTCGCCAGCCAGGGCGCTGACATCAGTGACGTCGGCGGCGAGTCGACGCGGCCCGGCGCGCAGCGCGTCGCGCCGGCCGAGGAACTGAGCCGGGTGCTCCCGGTCGTCGAGGCGCTCGCCCAGGCAGACACTCCCGTCAGCATCGACACCATGCGGGCCGAGGTCGCGAGCCGGGCGCTCGCTGTGGGAGCCACGATGGTCAACGACGTGAGCGGCGGCCTGGCCGATCCGGACATGGCCGCCGTGATCGCCGATGCGGGCGTGCCGTACATCGTTATGCACTGGCGCGGGCACAGCGCCGACATGTACCGACCAGCCGTCTACGGCGACGTCGTTGCCGAGGTGCAGGCCGAGCTGACCGCGCGGGTGCAAGCGCTCCTGGAGGCGGGGGTGGACCGCGGCCAGCTGATCCTCGATCCAGGCCTAGGGTTCGCCAAGCTGCCTGAGCACAACTGGAGGCTGCTGACAAGCCTTGACCGCATCGCGAGGCTGCCTGACTTCGCCGGCCCTTTCCCGGTGCTCGTGGCGGCGTCGCGGAAGGGCTTCCTTGGCAAGCTCCTGGCGGGCCCGGATGGGCAGCCGCGATCGTTTTCCCGTAGCGATGACTCCACCATCGCCGTGACGGCGCTGGCGGTGGCCGCAGGCGCGTGGTGCGTCCGGGTGCACTCGGTCCCTGGGAACGTCGACGCCGTCCGCGTCGCGACGCAATGGCGGCACGAGTGCTTGGCAGGCGCGCGCTGATGCGGGACCGGATTTCGATCGTGGGCCTGCGGGCCCACGGCAACCATGGTGTGTTCGCCGACGAGCGGGCGGCCGGCCAGGAGTTCGTCGTTGACGCGGTGCTGTGGCTGGACGCCGCGGCGGCCGCAGCCGCCGATGATCTCAGCCTCACCGCCGACTACGGCGCTGTCGCTGACCGGCTCGCCGGAATCGTCGCCGGCCCGCCAGTCCAGCTCATCGAGACGCTCGCCGAGCGACTGGCTGCAGCGTGTCTCGCTGACGATGTAGTTCGAGAGGCCGAGGTGACCGTGCACAAGCCGCACGCACAAGTGCAGCAGCAGTTCGCCGATATCGCGGTGACCATCCGGCGGAGTAGGCCATGAGCAGCCCAGATAGCCGCCGTCGGCCCGCGGGCCGGCTGGCCCGCGCCGACCTGCAGCCGGTGGTGCTGTCGCTCGGCAGCAACCTCGGCGACCGGCTGGCGAATCTCCAGCTTGGTATCGACACGCTCGTAGCCGGCGGCCTCACACACCCAGCGGTCTCGGGCGTCTACGAGACCGTGCCGGTTGGCGGCCCGGCTCAGGACGACTATCTCAACGTCGTGCTGCTGGCCGGCACGGCGCTGTCTGCGCGGGAAATCCTGGGTCTGGCCGCTGCCGCTGAGACCGCGGCGAGCCGGGTGCGAACGGTTCGGTTCGGTCCGCGAACGCTGGACGTCGACATCGTCGCCTATGGCGCGGAGACAAGCTCCGACGCTGAGCTGACGTTGCCGCATCCGCGGGCGTACGAGCGCGCGTTCGTCCTGGCCCCATGGCTGGACGTCGACGCCGAGGCCGTGTTGGCGGGCCGAGGCACAGTAGCTGAGCTGCTCGCCGCGATAGACACGGACGGCGTCCGGCGGCGCCCTGACCTGATGCTGACGATGCCGGCGATATCCGCCGCAAAGGAGGTCGTGCCGTGCACCTGACGCGTCCCGGCACGCTAGCTGCCATCTTCGCGATCTGCGCGATCGTCGCCTGGCTCGCGACCCGGGCCACGTTTACGAGCTTGCCGCTGCTGCCTATCACTGCCGTACCGGCGCTCGCCGCGCTGGCCCTCGCCGAGGCGGTAATCGGCCGGAACGTCCGTAACCGGCTGACGGGGCGAAAGGTAGCCAAGCCGCTAGCGCCGATCGCCGTCGCCCGCCTCGTCGCGCTGGCCAAGGCGAGTTCCGCGGCTGCGGCCGCACTGGGCGGCCTGGCGGCTGGCTACCTGATCTTCGTCCTGCGAGAGCTCGACAAGAGCATTCCCGCCAGGGACGCAAGAGTTGCTGGCGCTACACTCGCGGCCGCGCTGGCGCTCGTCGCGGCCGCGCTCTATCTCGAGCGCTGCTGCCGTGCCCCGAAGCCGCCCGATGATTCCGACGACGACTCGGAGCACCGGCAGGACACCTGGCAATGGCACGGCTAGCCTGGGCATCCGACGCCCCGGTCGCGGCCAAGCCGACTTGGTCCGGCAGGATTCTCGGACGGGCAACTCGCGGGCGGCGAGAAGGGCGACTGGTACTTGATCACTAGCATGCACTCGATCATTTACGCGTCGGACGCGAACGCGGCGCGCGCGTTCCTTCGTGATGTCATCGGCCTGCCGTACGTCGACGCGCACGATGGCTGGCTGATTTTCCAGCAGCCTCCGTCGGAGCTGGCCGTGCACCCGGAAGATGAGTCGACTGGCCGGCACGAGCTGTTCCTGATGTGCGACGACATCGAGACGACGATGGCGGAGCTCGCCGCGAAGGGCGTGCAGTTCACGGGCCCGGTGCGAGCGTCGAGTTTCGGCTTGCTGACCTCAATCCAGATCCCTGGCAGCGGCCAGATCGGCCTCTACCAGCCGCGCCATCCGACGGCCTATGACCTCTGACCGGTCGCCAGCGGGCGGGATCAGCGAGTCGGGGCCCGAGCATCCGGCGCGACTAAATGTGGGCGTGGTCGGCGCGGGGCGAGTGGGTACCGCGCTCGCGGTTGCACTCAGCCGTGCTGGTCACCGGGTGACTGGCGCGTCGGCGATCTCCGCCGCATCGCGGCAGAGAATCGAGACGTACCTGCCAGGCGCGCCAGTGCGCCAGCCCGAAGACGTCGTGGCTGCGGCCGATCTGGTCCTCCTCACAGTGCCAGACAATGCCCTCAGCGGCCTGGTGCGCGGGCTGGTGGCCACCGGCGCCCCGCTCACCGGGCGCATGCTCGTGCACGCGAGCGGGATACACGGCCTCGCGGTGCTCGAACCCGCCGTTGAGGTCGGCGCGTTGCCGCTGGCGCTGCACCCGGTCATGACCTTCACCGGCCGGCCCGACGACGCCGATCGGCTCGCGGGCATCAGCTTCGGCATCACGGCGCCGGCTATCCTGCGCCCCGCTGCGGAGGTCCTGGTCATGGAGATGGGAGGTGAGCCGGTCTTCATCGCCGAAGCCGATCGGGGCCTGTACCACGCCGCGCTCGCTGGTGCCGCCAACCACCTCGTTACCCAAGTCGTCCAGGCTGCTGACCTGCTGGCGCGGGCCGGTGTCGGCCACCCGTCCAGGATGCTGGGCCCGCTGCTGTCCGCCGCGCTCGACAATGCCCTGCGACTCGGCGATGCGGCGCTCACCGGCCCGGTCGCCCGTGGCGACGCCGAGACAGTTGCTGGTCACCTCGACGCGCTCCGCGCCGACGCGCCCGAGGCGCTGCCGACCTACCTCGCGCTGGCTAGGCTGACTGCTACCAGGGCGCTGGCGAGCGGGATGCTCACGGCACCCGACGCACAGCGTCTGCTGGATGTCCTCGCCGAGGCGCCGATATGACCGCGACCAGGCAGGCGACGGCCCCGGGTGCTACCGCGCCGCCCGTTCCCATGCTGGTACGGACCCGGAAGGGCCTCGCCGCGGGGCGAGCGGCGCTGCCTGGCCCGGTCGCGCTCGTGCCCACGATGGGGGCGCTGCACGACGGTCACCGCTCGCCCCTTCGGCTGGCGCGCGAGCTCGCCGGCCCCCGTGGCAGCGTCCTGGTCTCGATTTTCGTCAACCCGCTTCAGTTCGGCCCGGCGGAGGACTTCGACCGCTATCCGCGGCCGCTCGAACGCGACATCGCGGTGTGCGCCGAGGAAGGGGTGAACGCAGTCTTCGCGCCAGGCCGGGCCGAGATGTTTCCGGCCGAGCCGATGGTCATGGTCAATCCCGGCCCCATGGGCCGGACCCTGGAAGGTAGCTCCCGGCCTGGATTCTTCGACGGAGTGCTGACTGTAGTCCTCAAGCTCTTTGAGCTGATCACGCCCGACATCGCCGTCTTCGGTGCTAAGGACGCGCAGCAGTTCGCCCTCATCCGGCAGATGGTCAGCGACCTCGACCTTGGCGTGCACATCGCGGCCGCGCCGGTGTACCGCGAACCGGATGGTCTCGCGGCGTCGAGCCGCAACTCATACCTGTCGGCGGCTGAGCGATCGGCGGCGCTGAACTTGTCGCGGGCGCTGACAGCCGGGGCAGCGGTCGCCGCGCAGGGCGTCACCGCCGTGCTGGCAGCGGCCATGGTGGTACTAGACGCGGCCGCCAGAGCAGCGCCGCCGGTGCAGCTTGACTACCTGGTGCTCGCGGATCCTGACACCTTCGCCGAGGTCGGGCCTGGACATCAAGGTCCGGCTCTGCTGCTGGTTGCGGCGCGCGTCGGGTCAACGAGGCTGATCGACAACGTCAGCGCGGAGATCGGCGGCCGCTCGTGATCGCCGAGCCGCTGCTCGCGCCTCCGCCGGGCTGGCGCAGGGAGACCGACGTCGTGGTGGTCGGATCGGGCGTGGCCGGTGTGACGACCGTACTGGCGATTCGCCGCGCCCTGCCAGCGGCCCGGATCCTGCTGGCCACCAAGTCGGTGCTGGACGACGGGTCGACGCGCTGGGCGCAAGGCGGCATCGCCGCCGCGCTTGGCCCCGGTGATTCTCCGGAACACCACCTTCAGGACACGCTCACCGCGGGCGCTGGCCTGTGCGATGTGCGGGCCGTGCGAGCCCTGGTGACCGACGGCCCTGGCGCGGTGCAGCGGCTCATCGATCTCGGCGCGCGTTTCGACCGCGAGCCGTCGGGTCCGCTGGCGCTGACCCGCGAAGGCGGCCACCTGCGCCGCCGGATCGCGCATGCCGGCGGTGACGCAACTGGCGCGGAGATCTCGCGCGCTCTGCTCGCCGCCCTGGCGGAGGCCGGACGGAGCGCCGAACTCGAGGTCATCGAGCACGCGCTGGCGATCGACTTGCTGAAGACTGCCGATGGCCGGGCGGCCGGCATCACCCTGCACGTCCTCGGCCAAGGCCAGACCGACGGCGTCGGGGCCGTGCACGCGGCCGCTGTCGTCCTCGCGACAGGCGGTTTCGGTCAGGTGTATTCCGCCACCACGAATCCACCGGTTTCGACGGGTGACGGCCTGGCGCTGGCGCTTCGCGCCGGCGCGGAAGTCGCCGATCTGGAGTTCGTTCAGTTCCACCCGACCGTGCTCTGGCTTGGGCCTGACTCGCGCGGTCGGCAGCCGCTCATCTCGGAGGCGGTGCGCGGGGAAGGCGCCGTGCTGGTGAACGGCGCCGGCCATCGCTTCATGGCCGGCCAGCATCCGCTGGCGGACCTGGCGCCGCGCGATGTCGTCGCGAAGGCGATCATGCGCGAGATGCTCACCGATGACACCGATCACGTATTCCTGGACGGCAGGCACCTCGGCGCCCGGGAATGGGAGCGCCGGTTCCCGACAATCCTCGCGAGCACCCGAGCGCATGGCATCGATCCGGTCACGGACCTCATCCCGGTCGTGCCGGCGGCGCACTACGTCAGCGGCGGCGTCCGCACCGACCTGTTGGGCCGGACCAGCGTGCCCGGCCTGTACGCCTGCGGCGAGGTGGCGTGCACCGGCGTGCACGGCGCCAACCGGCTGGCTTCCAACTCGCTACTCGAGGGCCTGGTGTTCGCGGAGCGGATCGGCTCAACTCTCGGCGAGGGCCTCCCGCCGCTGGGCGACCCGGCGGCCGCAGCCCGGCCGAGTGGCTTGCTCGAGCCTGCAATCGTCCGTCCGCTCCAGCAGCTGATGTCGGCGAACGCGGGAGTGCTCAGGTCCGGAACGGGGTTGACAGCGGCGGCTGCCGGCCTGGCCGACCTCGGCCGCCAGCAGTGCGACAAGCCTGACGCCGACACGTGGGAGGCTTCGAACCTGCACCTCGTCGCCATTGCGCTGGTGCGGTCGGCGCTGGCGCGCGAGGAGACACGGGGCAGCCACTGGCGGGAAGACTTCCCCGCGACGAGCGAGGCCTGGCGAGGCCACCTCGTCAGCTCCCTCTGGGGTTCTGGGCTGACGCCAGTGTTCGAGCCGGTGCTCGATGTGTGAGCTGGCCCGCAGCCTGACCGAGGCCGGGCTCGATCCTGATGCGGTGCGATCATTCGTGGCGGCGGCGCTGGCGGAAGATCTGGCGGGCGGCACGGACGTCACAACGGCAGCCACCGTGCCGTCGGCCGAGGGCGGGCGCGCGCGTCTGGTCGCGCGCGTACCCGGCGTGGTGGCCGGGCTGCCGGTGGCGGCGACCGCGTTCTCGCTCACCTCGATCGATGTGCAGTGCGCAGCGGTCGTCGCGGACGGCGATCAGGTGCCCGCGGGGCAGCCGCTGCTGATCGTGTCCGGTCCGGTCAGCCCGATCCTTACGGCCGAGCGCACGGCGCTGAACCTGCTGTGTCACCTCTCGGGCGTCGCTACGCTCACCAGGCAGTGGGTCGACGCAGTAGCCGGCACCGGGGCCCGCATCCGGGACACGCGCAAGACACTGCCCGGCATGCGCGCCCTGGAAAAGTACGCCGTGCGCTGCGGCGGTGGGGTCAATCACCGCATGTCGCTGTCGGATGCCGCACTCATCAAGGACAACCACGTGGCCGCGGCTGGCTCGGTCGGCGCGGCGTTCGCCGCGGTCCGCGCGCACGCGCCAGGACTACCGCTCGAAGTGGAGTGCGACTCCCTCGATCAGGTGACGGAGGCGCTCGCCGCCGGCGCCGACCTGATCTTGCTTGATAACTTCGACATACCGGGGCTGGTGGCGGCGGTCCAGCTGGCTGACGGCCGGGCTCTGCTCGAAGCCAGCGGTGGCCTGACGCTCGAGCGCGCCCGGCCTGTCGCCCAAACGGGAGTTGACTACCTCGCGGTGGGAGCGCTCACCCACTCGGCGCCCGCCCTCGACATTGGCCTCGACCTAGTCCAGGCCAGCTAGACAGCGCTCGCGAGACACCGGGAGCAAGATGCTACTGACCATTGACGTCGGCAACACCAACACCGTGCTTGGCGTCTTCGATGGCTCGGACGTCGTCGAGCACTGGCGCATCTCAACCGATCCCGTCCGCACCGCGGATGAGCTTGCCGTCCTGATCCAGGGACTGCTCCGACAGAGCACCCTGTTGACCGAGCCAGATGTCAGCGGGATTGCGCTGTGCTCGACAGTTCCCTCGGTCCTCCACGAACTGCGCGAGATGTGCCGCCGCTACTACGGCGACGTGCCTGCCGTCATCGTGGAACCGGGCGTCAAGACGGGCGTGCCGCTGCGGTATGACAATCCGAAAGAGGTCGGCAGCGATCGCATCATGAACGCCGTCGCGGCGATGCACCTGTACGGTGGCCCGGCGATCGTCGTCGACTTCGGCACGTCGACGAACTTTGACGCGGTGAGCGACCGCGGCGAGTTCCTCGGGGGTGCGCTGGCACCCGGCATCGAGATCTCCGTGGATGCCCTGTCGCGTCGCGCCGCGCAGCTGCTGAAGGTGGAGCTGGCGAGGCCAAGCCGCGTCATCGGCAAGAGCACGGTCGAGGCATTGCAGTCCGGCATCATTTTCGGCTTCGCCGGGCAGGTCGAAGGCATCGCCACCAGGATGGCGGCGGAGCTCGCGCCGGCAGATCCGGATTCCGTGACTATCATCGCCACCGGCGGGCTAGCGCCGCTCGTGATCGACGAGGTCAGCGTCATCGACGCGTACGAGCCATGGCTGACGCTCATCGGACTTCGCCTAACCTACGAGCGGAACATCACCCGGACAGAGCTCGGGCGGGATGTTCCAGGAGCGCGGGCCGATACTGCGATGACCGACTGATGGCGGCGCGGGTAGCCTCAGGCAGATGACGGAGGAAGAGGCGCGCGCGGCCGACCGCTTGGTGCCTGAGCAGATGCAGGTCCGGCTCGCGAAAGTCGAGCGGATGCGCGCGGCGGGCGTGGATCCGTACCCGGTCGGCTACCCGCGCACGCACACGATCGCTCAGGTGCGCAGCGAATTTGGCGAGCTGCCGGCGGACACGGCGACAGGCAAGGTGGTCGGGGTGGCGGGGCGCGTCGTCCTTGCCCGCAACAGCGGCAAGCTGTGTTTCGCCCGGCTCCGGGATGCTAGTGGTGAGCTCCAGGTCATGATCTCCCTTAATCGCGTCGGCCCGGACGCGCTCGCGGACTGGAAGCGCGACGTCGACCTTGGCGACCATGTGGGCGTTACCGGCGAGGTCATTTCGTCGAGAACGGGCGAGCTGTCGGTTCTGGCCGACTCGTTCGTCATCGCAGCGAAGGCGCTGCGACCGCTACCGGACAAATACCGAGGCCTGACAGACCCGGAGTCGCGCGTCCGCCAGCGGTATGTGGACCTGATCGCGAATCCGGCCGCCCGGCAGATGGCCGAGATCCGCGCGGCCGTGATCCGGTCCGTGCGCGAGGATCTGCACGCCCGCGGCTTCCTTGAGGCCGAGACGCCGGTACTCCAGACGCTGCACGGTGGCGCCAACGCCCGGCCGTTCACCACGCACATCAATGCGTTCGATCTTGAGCTGTACCTGCGAATAGCGCTGGAGCTTTATCTCAAGCGGCTAGTGGTCGGCGGCATCGAGCGCGTCTACGAGATCGGCCGGATCTTCCGCAACGAGGGGATGGACCGCTTCCACAACCCCGAGTTCACCTCGATCGAGTTCTACCAGGCGTACGCCACGTTCGAGGACCTGATG
>DATIOU010000199.1:0-22217 GCA_035472835.1 Streptosporangiaceae bacterium
GCGCAGCGTGATACTGCTCGGATCCGGGCGCTCTCGGGGCTCTAGCGTCACCACGCCGGTTCTGGTAGCGGCGCGGGGTGCCGGCCCGGGGGCGTCTACCGCATAAGCGGCGACCGGTTCCCCAAAGCGGTCCAGAGAGAGGCATGGGCACCAGGAAGAAGCCAGCGAACTGTCATCCGGCCCGCCTGCGTCCGTAAGCAGCATCAGGACGCGCTGCCTATCAGGGCGATCGCGGTCGCGACTGCTGGCCAGCGGTGTACGCCATAAATGCTGGGTTGGTGCTGACCCGCTACCGGTCGGTGCTGCCGTTGCCAGACGAACAGCACCCGCGGTTTGGGGTGCGCCAGCGTTACCCTAGAGTCGCGCCATTAGCGGCAACTGCCTGGCCCGGCGCGATGGCAGGCCCGGTGGCGATTGCCAGAACGAGAGCTCCGAGGGACAGGAACGTGCGTCGCATCGCGAATCTCCCAGCCGCCGGACGAGTGCCTCGCGGGAAAACTGCAAGTGCCCAAGACCATAGCCAGGTGCCGCCCTAAAGGGGAAAATGCCTGATCCCCGGGCTGGGCGTCGATGGCGCTGGCGCGACAAATGGTTATGCTGCACCTGTGCAACGGTCGGCAGCAGGCGCCCCCAAGTCGCCGCGCTTGACCGGCGCTCGGCCCGCGGACGCCGAAGACTCGCTCGCAGAGCTGCTGGCTGACAGCGAGGCGGGCGGCGCCGATAGCGGTGCCGGCTACCAGCGCATTCAGGCAGTTGACCGGGCAGTGGTACTGCTGAAAGCTGTGGCCAACAGCACCACGCCGCCGACCGTGCTAGAGCTTGCGCAGGCCACTGGCATCAACCGCAGCACTGCCTGGCGGCTGCTACGAACTCTGGAATACCACGGCCTGCTGGAGCGGGATGCGATCACCCAGCGGTACACCATGGGCTACGGGGCGATCGCGATTGCTGCCGCCGTCACCGATGACGCCCTGGTGCGCCGGGCCCGGCCGCTACTGGAGGACCTGGCGATGCAGTTCGGGGAGTCCGTTACCCTGGCGGTAGCCAAGCGATTCAACCTGGTGTACGTCGACCAAGTGGATCCGCCGGACGCCATCGTGCCGAGCTGGCTTAACAAGCCGCTGCCGTTGCACGCTACGTCCGGCGGCAAGGTGTTCCTTGCCTGGCTGCGCGCTGACGAGCGGGCCGCGATCCTGCCGAAGGAGTTGCAGCGCTACACCGATCGCACGATCACGGATCGAGAAGACCTGGGTCGCGAGCTGGACGCGGCGCGCCGAGTCGGCTATGCGCTGTGTGTCCGGGAGTACGAGGAGTTCTCCTCGGGTGTGTCCGCGGCTGTGCTGAACTCGCACCAGTATCCGATAGCCGTCGTCAACGTCTGGGGGCCAGCGCCGCGCAACCCGGCCCGGCGCCTTCATGAGATCGGCCGTCAAACCGCCGCCACTGCCGAGAGCGTTCGCGCGCTGATCGCGTAGGGGAGTGGCGCCGGCTGGGATGCCAGGCTGCCGGGCGAAATCCCGTCAGAAGCCCGCTCACGGCAACCCAGATTGGTCTCCGGCTTGTCCGGAGTTTGGCCATTGACCATTCCGTATGGACTGGTAGCATCGTCACGATGAGAACATAACGTTCATATCATGAACAGACGCCGCGAGGGCAAGAAGGGCGGCTAGGATGGCGGTCTCCCAGAAGGTCATCATTACCTGCGCGATCACTGGCTCTGGGCACACGCCGTCGATGTCACCTCATCTGCCCTACACCGTGGAACAAGTCGTCGAGCAGGGGGTGGCGGCCGCGGCTGCGGGCGCCGCCGTGCTGCACCTGCACGCGCGCGAGCCAGGCGACGGAAGGCCCACCGCCGATCCCGCTGTGTTCGCGAAGTATGCCAGGGGCATCAGCGACCAGTGCGACGTGATCATCAGCATTTCAACCGGCGGTGGCACCGGCATGACGGTGCAGGAACGGCTCGCTGGCGTGCTGAAGCTGCAGCCCGAGCTGTGCACGCTGAACCTGGGAACCATGAACTACGGCAGCTTCCCGATGATCGACAGGTACCGGGGCAGCTTCCGCTACGACTGGGAAGAGCCCTACCTGGAGAGCACGAGGGCCGAGCCATTCGTCAGCACCTACGCCGACATCGAGCACATGCTCAAAGTGGTCGGGCCGCGGACCGGCACTCGGTTCGAGGCCGAGGCCTACGACGTCTCTCACCTCTACACGCTCGCCTATTACCTGGACAAGGGGCTGGTCGAGCCGCCGATCTTCATCCAGACCATCTTCGGCACGATGGGCGGGATCGGCCCGGACGTCGATCACATCGTGCACATGAAGCGGACAGCCGACCGGCTGCTCGGTGATGCCTACCAGTGGTCCACTCTCGGAGCTGGCCGGTACCAGATGGGGATAGTCACAGCTGCGGCCATCATGGGATCCCACGTCCGCGTCGGGCTGGAGGACAGCCTGTATCTCGGCAAGGGCCAGATCGCGGAGTCCAATGCCGACCAGGTCGCCAAGATCCGCAGAATCCTGGCGGAGCTGTCCCTGGAGATCGCCACGCCCGCCGAAGCGCGTGAGCTCCTCGGCCTCAAGGGCCTCGACAACGTCGGATACTGACCGGCCAGCCGCGCGCCGATGACTATCCGCGAAGACGAGGGGATCACCGGCGTAACGTTCCACAGCGACGGCAATCAGCTCGTGGGCGTGCTGTACCTGGCCCGCGGCCAAGCGCCCAAGCCGACGGTCCTGCTCCTGCACGGCTGCCCCGGCCTGGAGAAGAACCTAGACATTGCCATCGCGCTGCGCGACAGCGGCTGGAACTCCCTGATCTTCCATTACCGCGGCTGCTGGGGCAGCGCTGGCCGCTACGACCTGCGCACAGTCCCGCAGGACGTGCGCGCGGCCGCTGATCACCTGCAGGAAGCAGGCTATCCAGGCGTCGACCCAGATCGGCTGGCCGTAGCTGGGCACAGCCTGGGCGGCTGGGCAGCCGTCCAGGCCGCGGCGGCAGACCAGCGGCTGCGCGCCGTTGTTTCCGTCTCTGCGCCGGCCGAGCTCAGATTCGCCTCCGGCGATTCCGGCGAGCTGGAACGGGAGTTCACCAGGTTCCTGGCAGTGACGCCGACCGAGCTGCGCCAGCAGGCAGAGGCCAGCACCTGGCTGCGCCCCGCCGACGTAGTTGGGGCGATAGCGCCGCGGCCGCTGCTGGGGGTGCACGGCAGCGCCGATGAATGGATCCCACCGAGCGCGAGCCGCTTGCTGCACGAACGGGCCGGACAGCCGAGCCGCTACGTCGAGATCGATGGCGCCAATCACGCGTTCGCCTGGCACAGAGCTGCGCTCCGCGACCTGGTGACCGGATGGCTGACCGAGACGGACGTCTAGAGGAGGACCATCGTGACCCCAGTTCCCCCAAACCAGGTGCGTAGAGTCGGCGTCGTCGGGGCAGGCGTGATCGGCGGCGGCTGGGCGCTTCACTATCTGCGTATGGGCCTGGATGTCGATGTCTTCGATCCCGCGCCCGCTGCCCGCAGCGACCTGCTCCGAATGCGCGCCGATATCTGGCCGCTGCTGGAGCGGATGGGGATCAGGGCGGGCGCCAGCCCGGACCGGCTGGTACTCCATTCCGACCTGGCCAGCGCAGTATCCGACGCTGACATGGTGCAGGAGAACGCGCCAGAGGACAGCACTGTCAAGCGGGCAGTGCTGGCGGATATCGACCGGTTCACGCGCCCGGACGTCGTGATCGCGTCGAGCACATCCGGATTCGGCATGACGCTGCTGCAAGCCGATTGCGCCCGACCGGAACGCTGCGTGGTGGGTCATCCATTCAACCCGCCTTACCTCATCCCTCTCGTCGAGGTCGTCGGCGGGGAGAAAACTAGCCCGTTGGCCGTGACCTGGCTTACCGACTTCTACACGGCGGTCGGCAAGAGGGCGCTCCGGCTCAGCCGCGAACTGCCCGGTTTCGTCGGCAACCGGCTGCAGGAGGCCATGTGGCGGGAGGCCCTGCACATGGTCGCCGCGGGTGAGGCGACGGTCGAGGAAATCGATGAGTCCATAGCCTTCGGCCCAGGCTTGCGCTGGGCCCAGATGGGTCCGTGCATGACGTTCCATCTGGCCGGCGGGGCCGACGGGATGGCCCACATGCTCGATCATTTCGGCGCCGCGCTGCTGGAGCCCTGGACCCGGTTGGCGGCGCCACCGCTGACCCCGCAGCTACGAGAACGGATGATCGTTGGCTGTAACCGGGAGGCGGCAGGCCGTTCCGTCGCCGAGCTGGAACGGTACCGTGATGAATTTCTCGCCGAGTTGCTGAGCCTGCTCGAGCGATTCGCGGTTAGCCCGCTCCGTCCGGCAGCATCCGAGCCGAGCGGCGACAACGAGGCCGCCGATCGGCCGAGCGATAACGAACCGCCATTGCCGGCTTATTGGCGGGGCTAACCCGCATCTATTGACACCTGGCTGACACCGTCCCTACACTCCACCGTAGCACATAATGCACTCTTCGTCCATATCGTGAACAGCGATACTGTCGGCGGGCTGCTTTCCCGGTCCGCGATATCGGCGTTACCTGGC
Source organism: Streptosporangiaceae bacterium (assembly GCA_035472835.1). Taxonomy (GTDB): domain Bacteria; phylum Actinomycetota; class Actinomycetes; order Streptosporangiales; family Streptosporangiaceae; genus JAJYUU01. The sequence goes on from DATIOU010000199.1 coordinate 4,573, forward strand.
CAGAGCGCATAGTCGGGACCAGAAATGGATCTGAGCCGCAGGAACTTCACGAAGACTGCAGTTCCCGGATCGATTGCCGCGGGAGCTTCCGGCCTGATCGGCGCCAGCTCCAGTGCGCGGGCCGATTGCCCTCACCGCCGAGAGGGACTCTTGTGAGCTGCGCGATTGGCCTCCACGTTCCCGGTTCTCATGGCGGGTGCTCTGATTCGCGGGGACATTTCCGCCCCGCCGGCACCACGAGAACATCGTTCGTAGCTCTATCGACAAGTGCCCACCGGCCTGATGCGCTGCGCGGGAGGTCGGCGAACAGAAGGGTCATGACATGACGGATCTCTCACGGCGGCAGCTGATTAGCGGCGCCGCAGGTTTGGCGGTCGTCGGCGGTCTGGCTGCCGCATGCGGTAGCTCGTCATCTCCGGGCGCGACCTCAACCACGAGCGGGGCGGCCGGAACGCCAAAGCGGGGCGGCAACTTCCGCCTCGGAGTCACCGGTGGCGGCTCCAAGGACATCATGGACGGCCAGAACATCGTCACCAAGCCCGACCAGGCACGGCTGGTGAGCGCCTTCGAGACGCTGCTGCTCTTCGACGAGAACTACCAGCTCACCAACAACGGCCTCGCGGAGAGCGTCACCCAGGACAGTCCGACGCACTACACCATCAGGCTGCGCAAGGGCATCGAGTTCCAGAACGGCAAGACGATGACAGCCGACGACGTCATCTACTCCATCCAGCGCATCGGGACCAAGAAGTTCGGCCTCACCGGGTACGCCGCCACCGCTACCATGGACATCGCGGGCATCAAGAAGCTGGACCAGTACACCGTGGGGCTCCCGCTGAAGTCCGCGGACTCGACCATCCCGCAGACCCTCGGCAGCTATACGTTTGCCGTCGTGCCGGTCGGGTACCAGCACTACCCGCACCCGCAGATCGGCACCGGCGCTTACAAGCTCAAGTCGTTCACGCCTGGTCAGCAGAGCGTCCACGAGCGCAACCCGAACTACTGGCGCAGCGGCGAGCCGCACTTCGACACCGTGACGATCACCGACTTCAGTGACTCGACGGCGCAGGTGAATGGGCTGCTCGGCGGCCAGATCGACGCGATGACCGACCTGCCTGCGTCGCAGGTGCAGATCGTAAAGTCGCGGAACCTGGCGGCGCTGGTCTCCAAGACCGGTGGCTGGCTACCGCTGTGCATGGCGATCGACCTGCCCCCGTTCAACGATGTCCGGGTTCGCCAGGCCATGCGCCTGCTCGTCGACCGGCCGGGGATGCTCCAGCAGCTCGCCTCCGGCTACGGGTTCATCGGCAACGACCTCTACGCCCCCTTCGACCCCGGCTACGACCACTCGCTGCAGCAGCGAACGCAAGACATCAGCCAGGCCAAGGCCCTGCTCAAGGCGGCCGGCCAGGCGAACCTGAGCGTGGACCTGCACACCACCAACGGCGCGGCGGGCATGGTGGATACGGCGACGGTCTTCGCGAACCAGGCCTCGGCCGCGGGCGTCAAGATCAACGTGATCAATGACCCGAACTACTACGGCCCCCGGTACCTCAAGCTGGCCTTCTCGGTCGACTTCTGGGGTACCCGCGCGTACCTCAACCAGGTGCAGCAGGGCTCGCTGCCGAACTCCCCGTACAACGAGTGCCACTGGCCGCCGAAGTCGGGCACCGGGTCCAACTTCGAGTCGCTGTACACCCAGGCACTGGCCACCACCGACGCGGCCAAGCGCATCCAGATCGAGCACGAGATGCAGCAGATCGAGTACAACATCGGCGGGTATATCATCCCGTTCTTCGGTGGTCTAATCGACGGCTACGCGGCCAATGTGAAGGGGCTCGAGCCGAGCAAGGGCACCCTCAACCTGGATAGCTTCGGCCATGGCTTCCGCACGATCTGGTTCGGCTAGCGCGCGGTTAGGGCGGCAGTCGTGAGGAGGCTCGCATCCGGCGGCGTGTCGGGATTCATCGTGCGCCGGGTGCTGCTGGGAGTCCTGGTCCTGTTCCTCGTCTCGGTGCTCGTGTTCGCCGCGACTCAGGCGTTGCCCGGCGACCCGGCGCTGGCCATCCTCGGCCGGTCGGCGACTCCGCAGAGCCTGGCCGCACTGCGTCGGCAATTGCACCTCGACCAGCCGGTACTCAGTCAGTACTGGAACTGGATCGTCGGCTTGCTGCACGGCAACCTCGGCAAGTCGCTGGCAGCGCAGGAGCCAGTTACCACGCTGCTGGGACCCAAGCTGGTGAACTCCGGCGTGCTCGTCCTGATCTCGGCCGTGGTGTCGATTCCGCTGTCGATCGTGATCGGCTCATGGGCAGCCCTCAAGCGCGAGAAGCTCTTCGACACAGTGAGTTCGAACCTGCTGCTCCTGCTGGCGGCGCTGCCGGAGTTCGTCGTCGCCGTCGTGCTCGTGATCCTGCTCGCCACCACGGTGTTCCCCCACGTCCTTCCCGCGATCAGCACGGTCCCGCCGGGATCGCGGCCATGGGACAACCCGTCGGCGCTGGTGTTGCCCTGCCTCACGCTAGTTATCGCGGTCGCGCCGTATGTCGGCCGGATCATGCGAGCGTCGATGATCGAGGTGCTCGAGAGCGATTACGTGGAGATGGCGAGGCTCAAAGGGATGCCCGAGCGCGTCGTCCTCGTCCGCCACGCGTTGCCCAACGCGCTCGGGCCGGTGTTCCAGGTGATCGCCTTGAACCTGGCCTACCTGGCGGGCGGCATCATCGTCATCGAGTACGTCTTCAACTACTCCGGCATCGGAGGTGCCGTGCAGGAGGCGGTCCTCAACCATGACCTTCCGGTTGTTCAGGCGCTGGCCATGCTGATCGCCGCGCTGTACGTGGTGCTGAACCTGATGGCCGACATCGCCACGATCCTGGTCACGCCGAGACTACGGACCCGGCTGTGACTCCGCTGAGTCCGCTGAGCAGCGGTGAGATCGTCCAGGCCGGCGAACTAGCGCCGCCGGTTGTCCGCGCGTCCTCGCTGCTGCGCCGGTCGCTGCGGCTCTGGCGGACCCGCATCGGCGTGTTGCTTGTGGCTGCGCTCGCCCTGCTGGCGATCATCGGACCATACGTGGCACCGTACGGCCCTAGCGCCCCGGTCGGAGCGCCGAACTCGCTACCGGGCGGCAAGGCCACGCTCGGGACGGACTACCTGGGCCAGGATGTGCTCAGCCGGCTCCTCTACGGCGGCCGCAGCATCCTGGTGACGGCCGTCGTCTCCACTGCCATCGGGCTGATAGTCGGCGTGGTGATCGGACTGGTTGCGGCGTACTCGCGCAACGCGCTCGATGACGTCCTGATGCGCGGCATGGACGTGATCATGGCGTTCCCGCAGATCATGCTGGCGCTGGTGGCGGTCGCCATCATCGGGCCGAAAACCTGGGTCATCGTTGTGGCGATTGCCCTCACGACCGTGCCGCGCATCGCGCGAGTGGCACGTGGCGCCGCGCAGCCAGTCGTGGAGCGTGACTTCATCGCGTGTTCCGAGGCGATGGGCGTGCCGCGCTGGCGCATTCTGTTCGGCGAACTCCTGCCAAATACCCTCGGCCCGCTCATGGTGGAGGCCAGCCTGCGGGTGACCTATTCGATCGCTGTCATCGCCGCGCTGGCGTTCCTCGGGCTCGCGCCCAACCCCAACGGCGCGAACTGGGGAACGATGATCAACGAGAATCAGATCGCACTGCCGGTCCAGCCCTGGGGCACCGTCGCGCCGATCATCGCCATCGCGCTGCTGACCATGGGCACTGGCTTGATCGGTGACGGCATAGCGCGCACCGCGGCGGGCATCGACCGGACTGGAGGTCAGGCGTGACGACCAAGCTAGCCGAGCCGCCAGCCGAGCCCATCACCTCGGCGGTCTCCGTCCGGGGTCTGCAAGTCGAGGTCGGCTCGACCGGCACGCCGGTCGTCAGCGACGTGTCGTTCGAGATCGCGCGCGGGGAAATCCTCGGCCTGGTCGGCGAGTCCGGGTCCGGCAAGACCACCGTCGGCCTGTCACTGCTCGGCCACGCCCGGCGCGGGCTGCGGATCGCGGGCGGCTCGGTGCTGCTGGGCGACCGGGACGTGCTCACCCTCGACGAGGAACAGCTCCGCAAAGTGCGCGGTTCCATCGTGTCCTACGTTCCCCAGGATCCGGCGTCCTCGTTGAACCCCGCGCTCCGGATCGGCCTGCAGCTGCGCGAGGTGCTAGAGGCGCACGGCAGCGGCCGGGGGCGTGACACTGCTGCCCGCGTCGCGGAGATGATGCGCGAGGTCGCGCTGTCAGATGACCGCGGTTTCCTCAAGCGTTACCCGCATGAGCTGTCCGGTGGGCAGCAGCAGCGGGTTGGACTGGCCATGGCCTTCGCGAACCGGCCCCGCCTCATTGTGCTCGACGAGCCGACCACCGGACTGGACGTCACGACCCAGGCTCATGTGCTGTCGACCATCCGCGAGCTCGCGACGCTGCACGACGTCGCCGCGCTGTACGTGAGTCACGACCTGGCGGTGGTCGCGACGCTCGCCCAGCGGGTCGCCGTCATGTACGCGGGCCGCATCATCGAGCTCGCGACCGCCGACAAGCTCTTCGAGGCCGCCGGCCATCCGTACACCCAGCGCCTCATCGGCGCGATCCCGCGCCTGACCGGCGGCCGATCACTCGTCGGCATCCCCGGTCGCGCCTTGTCGTCCGGTGACCGCCAGCACGCCTGCGACTTCGCGCCGCGCTGCGCATTGCGCATCGACCAGTGCACGCAGGCGCTGCCGGAGCTGCGTCTGATCAGCCCAGACCACTCGGCTCGGTGCATCCGCGCCGAGCTTGTGCTAACCCAGCAGCGAGGCCAGGTCGGGGATCCGATCGAGATACCGGCAGAGGGCGACGCTGAGGTACCTGCGCTCCGGCTCGCGAACGTTGTCGCCTCTTACGGGGGGCACGAGGTCGTCCATTCGGTCAGCCTCAGCCTGGCGGCGCGCGAGTGCCTGGCGCTGGTCGGAGAGTCTGGCTCGGGCAAGACCACCGTCGCCCGCGCGATTGCCGGTCTGCACCGAAACTGGACCGGCACGATCTCGCTCGCAGGCTCCGAGCTGCAGACTTCGGCGCGGGGGCGCAGCAGCGAGGTCCGTCGGCAGATCCAGTACATTTTCCAGAATCCGTACGGCTCGCTGAACCCGCGCCGCACAATTGGCCAGATCGTCGGGCAGCCGCTCCAGGTCTTCGGCACGGCGAGCGGCCGTGACGCCGACAGGCAGGTCGCGGAGATGCTCGAGCGGGTTTCGTTGCCGGCTGCGTACGCCCGAAGCTTCCCCGACCAGCTGTCGGGCGGCGAGCGGCAGCGGGTGGCGATTGCCAGGGCGCTGGTGTGTGACCCCACCGTGCTGGTCTGCGACGAGGTGACCTCGGCCCTGGACGTCAGCGTTCAGGCGGCCATCGTCGAACTGCTCGGCACCTTGCAGCGTGACCTCGGCCTTTCGATGCTGTTCATCACGCACAACTTGCCGCTGGTGCGGTCCATCGCTCAGCGGGTTGCGGTGATGAGGGAGGGCACCATCGTCGAACTGGGCGAAGTGGCACATGTCCTTGCCGATCCGGTCGAGCCGTATACCCGCCAGCTGCTGTCCGACACCCCGTCGCTGGAGGTGGCCATCGCTGATGTAGAGCGGGGCGAGCCGACGGCGGACGCTTCCGGGAGGTAATCAAAGTGCCCGCAGCCCGCCGTCCGGACGTGCTGATCATCATGGCCGACCAGATGGTGCCGTCGGCGTTACCGTGCTATGGCAACCCGGTGACGCAGGCGCCGGCCATGTCGTTGCTCGCCGAGTCCGGGGTAGTGTTCGACGCTGCCTATACTGCCAGCCCGTTGTGCGCGCCGGCCCGGGCGTCGTTCATGACTGGCTTGCTGCCGTCGCGTACCGGTACCTACGACAACGCCGTGGAGTTCAGCTCCCAGATCCCCACGTTCGCCCACTACCTGCGCGGCGCCGGTTACCGCACTGTCCTGTCGGGCAAGATGCACTTCTGCGGGCCGGATCAGCTGCACGGCTTCGAGGAGCGGCTCACCACCGACATCTATCCAGCCGACTATGGCTGGACGCCCGACTGGGACCGGCCGCACGAGCGCCCAAGCTGGTACCACGACATGGCCTCGGTCACCCAGGCCGGTCCGTGCGTGCGTTCCAACCAGCTGGACTTCGACGACGAGGTCGCGTTCGCGGCCGAGCGGTCGCTGTTCGGGCACATTCGCTCCGGCGACGATCGGCCCTTCTGCTACGTTGTCTCGTTCAGTCACCCGCACGACCCCTTCACCATCCCGCGGAAATGGTGGGACATCTATCGTGACGAGGATGTCCCGATGCCCCGCATCGGGCACGAGGATGCCTTGCTTCACCCGCACGAGCGTCGGCTCCGCGAGGTCTGCGCGATGGACGGCGCTACGATCACTGCTGATCAGGTGCGTGCCGCCAGGCGGGCCTATTACGGCGCCATCTCTTACGTCGATGACCACGTGTCCGCGCTCCTCGGCATGCTGCGCGAGACCGGCCGGCTCGACGACATGGTCGTCATCGTGACCAGTGATCACGGCGAGATGCTGGGTGAGCGCGGCGCCTGGTACAAGATGAGCTTCTACGAGGGCGCTGTACGGGTACCTCTCCTGGTCTGTGCGCCTGGTTTGTTTGCGCCGGGGCGGGTGCCAGCAGCAGTGTCGACGATGGACCTGCTGCCAACCCTGGTCGGCCTGGCCAATGACGGCGACACGTCGGGCATCGTCGGCCCGCTTGACGGCCGGAGCCTGATGCCGCACCTATCGGGTAACGCTGACCGCGATGAGGTCGTGGCGGAATACCTGGCTGAGGGCGCGATTGCGCCGATCGTAATGATCCGCCGGAGCCGACATAAGTTCATCCACTCACCGGCCGACCCAGACCAGCTCTTCGACCTCGCGTCCGACCCGGACGAGCGAGTGAACCTGGCCGACGACCCAGCGTCGGCCGGGTTGGTGGCCGAGTTCAAGAACGATGTCGCTGCGCGCTGGGACCTACAGACCCTGGATCGAGATGTTCGCGAGAGCCAGCAACGGCGCATCGCGGTCGGCAGCGCGCTCGGCACTGGCGTCCAGACGCCGTGGGATTTCACCCCGGCCTACGGCGCGTCACGTCGCTACATCCGTAACCACATGGACCTGGCCGACCTTGAGGAGATGGCGCGCTACCCGCCGGTCGAGTTCAACCGCGGCGGAGCTGCCGAGGCGCAGCAGGGATGACCAGTGGCGGCGGTCAAGCGGCAGGCGTGGGCGGCACCGAGCTCGCGCGGGGTCCGGCTGCCGCTGTCGCCGCACCGCTTCAGCTTCATGCAGCCACCGTCGCGCCGGAGTGGGTCGACTACAACAACCATCTGAGCGAGTGGGCATACCTGCTGATCTTCGGCGACAATGCGGATGCGCTCTTCAGGTTCATCGGCATCGACGAGGCGTACCGCGCCGGCGGGAAGTCGCTGTACACCGGCGAAACTCACCTGCGCCATCTTCGTGAGGTGAAACTCGGCCAGCGGCTCACGCTCACGCTGACCGTCCTTGGCCATGATGACAAGCGCCTCCACCTGCTGCACGAGATGCTCATCCACGGGGCGGGCTGCGTGGCGACCGCCGAGCAGATGCTGCTGCACGTTGACGCCGCCGTGGGCCGGGTCGCGCCGTTCGGTCCGGATGTGGCCGCCAGGCTGCGGCTGATCGCGACGGCGCACACTTCGCTGCCCAGGCCCGAGTATTCCTGCGGGTGCCTGCGTATCCCGGAGCGGTGAGCTGGTGGACTTCGAGCCCAGCGCCGAGCAGCGCCTCATCGTGGCGACGGTCCGCGACTTCGTCATCCGTGAGCTGTATCCGCACGAGGGCGAGGTCGAGAGGCTCGACGAGGTGCCTGCCGACCTCGCCGCTGCCATCCGGGAGAAGGCGATCGCCGCTGGCCTGTACGCGGCGAACATGCCGGCGGAGCTTGGCGGCGGCGGACTCGATGCTGTCTCGGTGGTGCTAGTCGAGCGGGAACTCGGCCGGGCAAGCTATGCGCTGCAGATGCTGGTTGAGCGGCCGAGCAACATCTTGCTGGCCTGCACCGGCGAGCAGCGGGAGCGCTACCTGCTGCCAGCAATCCGGGGCGAACGGCACGACTGCGTGGCAATGACCGAGCCTGAGGCCGGGTCAAATGTGCGGTCGATGACGACTGCAGCCACGCGGGACAACGGTGATTACGTAATCAACGGGACCAAGCACTTCATCAGCCACGCAGACGTCGCCGATTTCATCATCCTGTTCGCCGTTACGGGCATAGGGCAAAATAACGCGGGACCGCGCCGGCTCATCACCGCGCTGCTGGTCGATAGCGACACCCCCGGCCTCACAATTACCCGCGGGCCGAGCTGTGTCTCGAATCGCGGCTACCACCAGTGCGAGCTGAGCTTCACCAACTGCCGGGTGCCTGCTACCGCCCTGCTCGGCGAGGAAGGCCGCGGCCTGGAACTGATGGGACAATGGCTCGGCGCGAGCCGGCTGACGGTCGCTGCCACAAGCGTCGGGCGCGCGGAGCGGGTGCTGGCGGCGGCTGCAGACTGGGCAGCCCGACGGCACCAGTTCGGCAAGCCGATCGGGACGTTCCAGGGAATCGGGTTCCAGCTTGCCGACATGGCGACGGAGCTGGCCGCCGCCGAGCTGCTGACATTGCGAGCCGCCGCCCGGCTGGCTGTGGGCGCGCTGACTGACGCGGACGCGGCAATGGCGAAGCTGTACGCGTCAGAGATGCTGGGACGGATCACTGATAAGGCAGTGCAGATCTTCGGAGGTATGGGACTGATGGATGAGTTGCCAGTGGAGCGATGGTGGCGCGACGCTCGGGTCGAGCGAATCTGGGATGGCACCAGCGAAATACAGCGGCACATCATCGCGCGGTCGCTCCTGCGACCGCGCGAAGGTTGACATGTCGTCTGGCTGCGGCGCCGACTCGATGCCGGCGGGCAACGAGCGCGCCGACAACGGGCCGGTCCGGACAGCAGTGTCCGGGCAGACGCTGCTCATCACGATCGACCGGCCGCCGGCAAACGCTATCGATGTGACCACCAGCTATGCGCTTTATGCCGCGTTCGACAGGCTGCGCTGCGATCCTGACCTGCGGGTCGGCCTGCTTACCGCGGCTGGAAAGCGCTTCTTCTGCGCCGGCTGGGACCTGAAGGCAGCCGCCGCGGGCGAGAGCGTCGAGGCCGATCACGGTCCCGGCGGGTTTGCCGGGCTTACTGAGTTCTTCGACATCGGCAAGCCGGTGATCGCCGCCGTCAACGGGATGGCGTTCGGTGGCGGCTTTGAGCTGGTGCTCGCCGCGGACCTGGTGGTGGCCGCCGAGCATGCCGAGTTCGCGCTGACCGAGGTCACGCTCGGCCTCGTCGCGGACGCGGGCGGGTTGCTGCGGCTGCCGGCCCGGCTGCCGCGCCCCATCGCGGCGGAGTACCTGCTGACCGGACGTCGGATGACTGCGGCCGACGCGGCGAGATGGGGCCTGGCTAACCGGGTCGTACCGGCGGCCGGCCTGCTACCGGCCGCGGCCGAGCTGGCCGAAGCGATCTGCGCGGCCGCGCCACTGGCGGTCGGCGCGGTGCTAGAGATCCTGCGCGCGACCGAAGCTAGCGACGTCCGGCGCGGCTTTGACATCCTGCGCACAGGTGACCTGCCCGGTTACCATGCCATGCTCGGCTCGGCTGATGCGCACGAGGGCGCTCAGGCGTTCGCCGAGCGCCGCAAGCCAGTCTGGCGCGGCCAGTGAGCACTGCGTCTGTGCTCGAGACCGGCGGGCGCACAGTTCCGGCCGACTGGATCGACTACAACGGTCACATGATGGACGCCTACTATTCGATGGCGTTTACCGAGGCGACCGAGGCGCTGCTAAATCACGTCGACCTGGGTGCTGCCTATCGGGCCCAGACAGGCAGGGGCATGTACACGGTCGAGAGCCACGTGTGCTTCCGCGCCAGCATCCGGGCCGGAGAGCAGCTGCGCTACACCTCGCAGCTGCTCGGCTGCGACCCCAGGAGGTTGCACGTCTTCCATCAGATCCTGCTGGCTTCGGGCGCCGAGGCGGCGACGAACGAGCTCATGTTCCTGCACGTCGAGCTGGCCACCGAGCGGGTGACGGCCATTCCTCCCGAGCACTTCGGTACTGTCAGTGCGCTCGCTGCGCAACACGCGATGCTGCCAGTGCCCGCTGCGGCAGGACGCGGCGTCACGATGCGCCGCCCCGCCTGATCATGGCGGTTGCGGGGCCGGATAGTCCCGCCAGGCCCTGGCCGAGCTCGCCACATCGTGCAGCAGTCGCCTGGCTGTTGCGTGCCGGTCGTCATCGGGTGCGCCGGCTAGGTTGATGTCGACCAGCATAGCTGCAGCCCTTGCGCCAGCTTCGGCCAGGAACAGCCCGGTCAACGCGTCGCCGCGCAGATTCGGGTTCCCGTCGGCTGCCAGGCGATCAGCCAGGCACGCCACCTGCGCGGCGAAACCGAGTACCTGCAGCGGTATATCCGCGGCGCCGCTGAGGGCAGCGGCGACCTGGTCGGCTTGGCTGGCATCGGCTGCGCCATCGGCAGGACGACGGGCGGCAAGCACGGCCTGGTAAGAGCTGGCATCGGCCTGGATCAGCGCGGCGGCCCCGGCCTGCAGTGCGGACGCGCCGCCGGCTAGCTCAGCCGCCTCATCCGCGGTCAGCTGGCGTGCCGACAGCCGGGCGGTCATCGCGCATAGCCCAGCGGCGATGGCTACGGCGGCGGCCGCGCCGCAGCCGCCGCCTGGCGCGGCTGTTCCGTCGGCGACCGCGCCGAGAAATCCGTCGAACGGCATCGTCAGGAAGTCAGCCGGCGAGCCGGCCAAATTGGCTGATCGGGTCACGCTAGGCCAATGACGAGGCCGTCCTCGTCAATGTCGATACGCTCGGCCGCGGAGTTCGAGGCCAGGCCCGGCATGGTGCGCATGTCTCCGCAGATCGGGTAGATGAACCCGGCACCGACCGACGCGCGCACTTCCCTGACCGGCAGCCGCCATCCGGTCGGCGCGCCGCGCAGTGCCGGGTCGGCCGACAGGGATAGCTGCGTCTTCGCCACGCACACTGGCAGCTCCCCGAAACCGTTGCGCTCGTACATGCGCAACTGGCTGACGGCGGCTGCGGAGTAGTCAACGCCATCCGCCCCGTAAATCCGGGTCGCGATCGCGAGAATTTTCTCTTGCAGACTGGCGCCTGCCGGGTACAGGAACTGGAATTCGCTCGGTTCCTCGGCCGCTTCGGCCACCGCTTCGGCGAGCTCGGTGGCGCCTCCGCCACCGTCGGCGAAGTGTGTGCACACTGCAGACCGCACGCCAAGCGAGGCGGCTATCTCCTGGATGGCAGCGTGCTCAGAAGCAAAGTCCTCGGGCATGGCATTGATGGCAACAACTGGAGTCACCCCGTGCAGCCTGACGTTCTCGATCTGCTTGCGCAGGTTGGCTCCGCCGATGTGGATCTCCGCGGGGTTCTCTGCTAGCAGGGCTGGCGGCAGCGGGCGGCCCGCCACTATGCGGTGGTTACCCGAGTGCGCCTTCAGAGCTCGTACGGTTGTGACCACGACGGCCGCGTCGGGCCGCAGTCCGGAGACGCGGCACTTGATGTTGAAGAAGCGCTCAGCGCCCATGTCGGCGCCAAAGCCGGCCTCGGTGATCAGGTAATCGCCGGCGTGAATGCCCATCAGGTCGGCCACTACCGACGAGTTGCCGTGCGCGATGTTCCCGAACGGGCCCGCGTGCACGAGCACCGGGGTATTTTCGAGCGTCTGCAGGAGGTTCGGCAGAAGCGCGTCCCGCATGATGACGGTCATCGCGCCCGCGGCCCTGAGCTGCTCGGCCGTGACTGGCTCGCCGGTCCGTGAGAAGCCGATCACGATCTTGCCCAGGCGGGCGCGCATGTCCTGCAGGGATGACGACAAGGCCAGGACTGCCATGACTTCTGATGCCGCGGTGATGTCAAAGCCTGTCTGCCGCGGCACGCCATCCTCCTTGGTGCCGAGTCCGCAGACGATGTTCCGAAGCGCCCTGTCATTCACGTCAACGACCCGGCGCCAGGTGATGGTGTGCGCGTCGATGTTCAAGTCATTGCCTTGGTACAGGTGGTTGTCCAGCATCGCCGACAGCAGATTGTGCGCTGCGGTAACCGCGTGCATGTCCCCCGTCAGGTGCAGGTTCAGGGTCTCGAAGGGGACCACCTGGCTGTATCCGCCGCCTGCGGCCCCACCCTTGATCCCGAATGTCGGGCCCATGGATGCCTGCCGAATGGAGATGGTCGCCCGCTTGCCGATGTGGCTCATAGCCTGGCCTAGGCCGACCGTGGTAGTGGTCTTGCCCTCGCCAAGGGGAGTAGGCGTGACGGCTGTCACGACCACATACCGGGCGCGGGGCCGGTCAGCCAGTTCGTCAATGGCCGCAAGGTCGATCTTGGCTACGTGCTCGCCGTAAGGCCGGACTAGCCATGGCGGGATCCCGATCTCCTCGGCGATGTCGGCGATCGGCTTCAGGCTCGCCTTGCGCGATATTTCCAGCGCGCTCTGCATTGATCTCAGGTCCTTCCCTGGCGGCATGTTCGAGGGGCTGCGGCGGATACCAGCTCATCCGGCAGCGCAGAGCCTGCCCAGACCGGGCAGTGTTTCCGGGCCCATCCGGTAGGCCGGCCCAGAAACAGACAAGGCGGCGACGCAGCGGCCCAAGCCGTCGAATACCGGCGCGGCGACGGCGACCAGGCCGTCCTCAAGCTCCGCGACAGCCGTCGCATAGCCATTAACCCGAACCGCTTCCAGCTCAGCCTCAAGTTTGGCGAGTGAGGTGATCGTGTGCTCGGTGTAGCGGTCGAGCTTGTGCGGCCGGGAAATGGCGTCGTAGGCGAGCAGCACCTTGCCGTTGGCTACCGCATGCGGCTTAGTACGGCGGCCGATCCAGCCGCCGGTGCAGCTCAAGATGAAGGTACTCGGCACCTCGGCCACATTCAGGATGTCAGCGCCATCGGGTACCGCCAGGTTGATGGTCTCGCCGGTGTGCCGCGACAGTTTCTCCATGGCTGGCTGCATCGACGCGATCAGGTCGAAACTGTGCAGCGCCAGCGTCCCGAGCCGGATCGCCTCAAGGCCTAGCCGGTAGCGCCGGCCGTACCTGGCCAGCAGCCCGGCGCGCTCCAGCATGGCGGCAAGCCGCGACGCCGTCGACTTGTGTACGCCCAGCAGGTCTGCCATTTCGGTAACGCCGAGCTCGACGTGTGCCTCGTCAAAGCTGGTCAGTAGGGCAAGCACCCGCTCCACCGACTGGTAGGTCGTTGCGCCTGAAGGAACTTCGTTCTCGAGCATGCAACAAGAATGGTGACGGTTCAGCATGGAAGTCAAGCACGCAATGGCTCCGGATTGTCGACGAGTTGCGTGCCGTGGATGTGCTTCGCCAGCGCACCCAGCCGTTCGGTCAGGGCACGACGAAATGCCGCCGGGCTTGCGTAGCCACGGTCGGTCGTCATGATCGACGCGCTCCGGTCCGTGAATGGTCCAGGGAGCGTCCGTCACGACCTGGCCGACAGCCTGTGGGTACAGCCGCGCATCACCTGCTGGCTGGCACCGGGCCGGCGCATCATCCTGCTGACGGTGTTCCGGAAGACCCGGAGCGCCGAATCGGCCGCGGGTGGCCCGTGCCTTACAAGCACAGAAGACCTGCGAAGCCGAGCACGGACCCGCACACGACTCCTTCGACCGGGAAGCATCCTGATATGACCAGCAGCCACACTTCCTACTAGGACCTCGCCAGCCAGCGCCTCGGCAGCGACGACTACCGCCAGGGCCGGGCCGAGGCCCAGCGCGTCTACCTGCTCGGCCGAGCTGTTCGCGAACGGCGCCTCGCTCTGGGCTTGTCCCAGGTCGAACTCGCCACCCGAGCCGGCATGACCCAGCCCGCGCTCTCCCGCCTCGAAGCCGGGGGCGTCATCCCCACCATCCCGCTTCTGGACCGGATCTCCGCCGCACTGGACGCCGATCTCATCGTCGAGATTGCGCCCCACGCTGCATAGTTCAGCGCACCTGCCGATGACAGGGCCATCCGGGGACAGGGCCCTCGAACGGCCTGAGTCGTGCTGGATGCTGGCAGTATCGAGTGGGTGGACATCGAACTACGGCACACGCGCCACCAGGTCCGGCGCGCCTCGCGTCCAGACGCAGTCAAGGGTGACCGCTGGTACCTCATCAAGAACGTTCCGCTGCTGCGGCTCACCTATCAAAGTGCGCCTGCTGGCCTACATGGCCCAGGAGAACTCCGCACGACTCGTTATCGTGCTGCCACGCCGAACCCGTTTGTCTGAGGACATGCGAGTGTTCGCGCAAGCGAATCCGGTGAGGATCGAGGCGCACGGAAAGATCCTGGCATGCTCTAATCAGGTCATGTCCGACGATATCGAGAGCCGGCTCGCGGCCGCGGCGCAAGCCATGCGCGAGCTTGAGCTGATCCGGCAGCAGCGCGATGACCTGCGCAGGCGTCAGGATCAGATCCGCACCGAAGCCGGGACACTGCAAGCCCAGTACGGTGCCGAGCAGAAGACGCTCGATCGGCTGGAGCACCTGTCGTTCGCGCGGATCGCGGCGTCGCTGCACGGCTCGCGCGAGCGGACGGTGGAACGTGAGCGCGCCGAGGCGGACGCCGCCCGCTACCGTGCGGCCGACGCGCAGGCTCGGCTCGACGCGGTACAACAGCAGCTGGAGGCGGCGGAGCGCCGGCTGACCGAGCTGAACTCGGCGCCGGATGTCTATACAGCCGTTCTCGTCGAGAAGGAGCGTGACCTCACCAATTCCAGCGATCCGCGTCGTGTGAGGCTGCTGAGCCTCGCTGACGAGCGAGGACGACTGGACGGCGAAGTTGCCGAGATAAACAAGGCACTGAACGACGCCGCGTCCGCGCAGCAAGCGCTGACTAAGGTGCAGAACACGCTGGGGAGTGCGCGAAGCTGGAACACCTACGATGCATTCTTCGGCGGCGGCCTGGTCGCCGATGCGGTGGAGCATTCCCGGCTGGACCAGGCGGCGCAGGAAGCGGCCGACGCCGATCGGCGCGTGTCCGTGCTGCGGACCGAGCTGGCCGACCTTGATCACACGGCGGAGACGTCTCCGCTGATCTCGATCAGCAACGCCACGAAATTCGTCGACATGTGGTTCGGCAACATCTTCACTGACCTCGCGGTACGCGACCGGATCACCCAGGGCCAGCAGAATGTGGCCCACAGCCTGCAAGTTGTCAGCGACGTCCAGCAGCGGCTGAGTGCCAGGATCGCAGAGGCACGGGCCAGGCTGGCACAGCTGGATGCTGAACGCCGCGACCTGTTGACCCAGTAGCTTCAGTGCACGGACCGACCCGGTCGCAGCATCATGAGCAATAAGCAGCAGCCACGATGCGAGCATGATTATTCGTGATGTCGAGCCGCGGAAACGCACTGTCTAGCCGCCTACCGGTCGCGAGCTGCCTCAGTCGTGGGTGATCGAGAAACCGAGAATGACCGCCGCATTTACCACCACGTGACCAGGCGCCAGGTCCTCGGGCAGCGGCTCAGCACCTCCTGCAGAGCGCGCGCGGTAGAGATGGATGGTGCCCTGCTCAGGGTCGACGTCGTCAATCTGACGAATAACAGCGCCCAACCTGACTCCGGCAACCTCTGCATACAGCTCAGCCTTATTCCGAGCGGCTGCGACGGCCTGCCGCCTGGCCTGCGCGCGCAGGTCCGGCTTGGCCGTAACGTCAAACTCCACCGCCTCGATCTCGTTGGCGCCCGCAGCGACGAGATCGACAAGGAGTAGCTAGGCGTCCGCTGGACGCTCGTCTCCGGACAGCAACCCACGTCGCTGAAGAGGCCGAGGATGCTCGGTAGCCGATGTGAGCGCGGATGGCATCACACTCGACGGCGTCCTTTGAATGTCAGTTGATCGCAGGTCCGGTTGCGGCAAGACTGGGGCCCTGTGACGGTGTCTGCCGGCTTCCACGTGCGCCGGGTCGGGTTCCGAGCGGGTACGGACGAAGAGCTGGCGGCTCTGCACGCAGTCGAGGCGCCCATAGCGGCGGAGCGCGGGTCGAATCGCATGCCGCAGCCGGTCGAGTCCTACATCGCGTTGGCTCGCAACCTGCCGTCGCAGTTCAGCGACCACGCCTGGCTGGTCGAAGCGTCCGACGGCACGCCTGCCGCCTGTGGCTTCTGCTGGTCGAACTCGGCCGGCGATCTTCGGGTCATGGAGTGCGACGTGCTGGTGCGGCGGGATCGCCGGCACCAGGGCATCGGGTCTCGGCTGCTTGCCACGGTCTGCGGCGAGACCGTGAACGAGGGCCGGTCCCTGCTCACGTGGTCGACCTTCGGCGCTGTGCCGGCGGGCGAGACGTTCTCGCGCCGGGTCGGTGCCCGCATCGCCCGGATGAACCGCACGAGCGAGCTGGCGCTTGCCGACGTCGACTGGATAATGGTGCAGAGCTGGGCGCGCGCTGAACCGGCGCGCGATCGTGGGTACAGCCTGGAGATGGTCGACGGGGTGTTTCCCGCGCATCTCCGCGCCGACGCCGTGACGTTTCACCACATCATGCAGACCGCTCCGCGGGAGAACCTTGATTTCGGCGAAGTGATCGTCGATGCCCAGTTCGTCGCCGAGCTTGACCGGGCCCTGGTCGAGGCGGGACGGACGCGATGGACGGTGTTCGTTCGTGACCCTACCGGGGTGTGTGTCGGCGGCACGGAAGTCACCTTCGAGCCGTGGGATCCCGCCACCGTCCTCCAGCAGAACACCGGCATCGACCCGTCTCATCGCGGGCTGGGGCTCGCCAAATGGGCGAAGGCAGCGATACTCGAACGGATCCGGCATCAGCGGCCGGAGGCAGTGCGCGTCCGGACAGAGAACGCCTCGTCCAACGCGCCCATGCTCGCGATCAACGACACGCTCGGCTTCAAGATCATCAGCACGCGCGCGGAATGGCAGGCCGACACCAGGGACCTTCTCCGCGCACTACGCTGACCCCGCTAAAAGCCCGGGCACGGCAGAACGCGCAGCGTCCGTCGTGCACCAGCAAAGGCCTGCCCCAACCGCCGACACGGGCAGTACACACCCGGGCGCTCGGCGAACGCGTCTGACGGTCAGCCATTCGCCCAGGCGACACGGAGGCTATCCAGAGATCTCGCATAATCATGTCCTGCAGCATGCTTCGGGGAACTTACTCATTTGCCGCGAGGCGATGACCCGCAGCTATGCAGCCGCGAGAATGCAGCCGTGAGCGATGGCATCGAAGAGACCGAACTCAGCGAGATCGAACAGCGCGCCGCGCAAGCTTTCGCCGTCGCGCCGGCGCCATGGACCGCATTGCTTGAGACGCGTGCCGGGCTCGGCGGCGAGAGTTTCATACGTCTCGGCGATGACCCGGTTCTGGACCACGAGCTGTACGTCACGCTGTTCCTGGGAACCAACCGGGTCGCCTCGCCTGACGTCGGCCCGGACGCCGTCATCGACTACATCGCTCACGCCTGCGATACGATCCCGCGACTCATAACCGAGATACGGCGGCTCCGCAGCCTCTAAGCTCCGCGCGCATCGCCGTCCGCATCTGGCTCCCCTTTATGTCAAGAGGCAGC